>NZ_CP019508.1:2567307-2899711 GCF_002002865.1 Brevundimonas sp. LM2
CGACCCGGTGTTCCTCGGCGATGGCCACGCGCTTGCCGCCCAAGGCCGTCAGCCGCGCCGCCCGGACGCCGCCGGACCCGGCACCGATGACGAAGAGGTCGTAGTCGTAGTCGGCCATGCCGGGCTCCGCGAAAAATACCGTCCGACCCGTCCGACCCGTTCGGATCGACCGCCTGCGTCCATGGGGAGCCGCGCGGGAGAGGCGGGACTTAGGCACGCGTGTCCGCAGCGGCAAGGCTTGACGCCTGCGCCAATCCGCGCCGCTAGGGCACCAGCACCTCGACCCCGTCGTCCCGGCCGATGATCGCCTCGTCGGCCAGATCCAGGAACAGGCCGTGCTCGACCACGCCGGTGATCAGCTTCAGGTCGTCGGCCAGGCGCACCGGGTCGTAGATGGCGGCGCAGCGGGCGTCGTAGATGACATTGCCGCCGTCGGTGCGGACCACGCCGCGATCGGCCTGGCGCAGACGGGCGGGCATGGCGATGTCGTGATCGATCAGCACGTCCATGATGCGGTTGGCCGTCGCCTTGTGGCCGAAAGCGACGACCTCGATCGGCAGGGGGAAGGCGCCCAGCACTGGCACCACCTTGGCGGCGTCGGCGATGACGAGGCAGCGGTCCGACGCCTCCCACACCAGCTTTTCGCGCAGCAGGGCCGCCCCGCCGCCCTTGATCAGGGCCAGGCCCGGCCCGACCTCGTCGGCCCCGTCGACGGTCAGGTCGATGCGGGAGACGTCTTCCAGCGTGGTCAGGGGCAGGCCCAGCTTGCGCGCCAGGTCGGCGGTCTTCTCGGAGGTCGGCACGCAGCGCAGGCCGGTCAGACCCCGCGCCGCCAGCGCCTTGACGAACCAGGCGGCGGTCGAGCCGGTGCCCAGACCGACGATCATGCCGGCCTCGACCCGCAGGGCGGCGGCCTCTCCGGCAATCTGTTTCTGGAGGTCAGACACATACGGCTCCGCAGGAAGAGCCCTTCCCCTGGAGGGGGAAGGGTTGGGATGGGGTGGCGGCAGGGAACGTCCGGTCGCGCACGTTCACACCGTCGCCTTGCAGCGCTGGCCATCGGGTGTCGAAGCGTCCCTTCGACAGGGTGCCTCCACCCCATCCCCGGCCCTTCCCCCTCCAGGGGAAGGGGGCAGAAGCCGAGCTCATGGCTTTGCCGCCTTCTTCGCCTTGGCCTTGTCCCGAAACACCCTGCCCGCGCCGTCTTTGTTCACCTGCCGCCCGCGCCCCAGTGCCAGGGCGTCCGCCGGGACGTCCTCGGTGATCACCGAGCCCGAGCCGACGATGGCCCCCGCGCCGATGCTGACCGGCGCGACCAGGGCGCTGTTCGAGCCGATGAAGGCCCCCGCCCCCACCTCGGTGCGGGCCTTGTTGAAGCCGTCGTAGTTGCAGAAGATCGTGCCCGCGCCGATGTTCGCCCCCGCCCCGACCGATCCGTCGCCCAGATAGGACAGGTGGTTGGCCTTGGCCCCCAACTCCATCCGCACATTCTTGACCTCGACGAAATTGCCGACCTTCACGTCCTCGCCCAGATCGGCGCCGGGGCGCAGCCGGGCATAGGGACCGACCTCGGCCCCCGTCGCGACGGTCGCGCCCTCGATGTGGCTGAAGCTTCGGATCCGGGCGCGTTCGGCGATCCGGGCCCCGGGGCCGAAGACCACGAAGGGTTCGATCACCGTCCCCGCCCCGACCTGGGTGTCCCAGGCGAAATGCACGGTCTCGGGCGCGCTCATGGTTACCCCGGCGGCCAGGAAGGTCTCGCGCTGGACCTTCTGGAACAGCGCCTCGGCGGTCGCCAGTTCGGCCTGGGCATTGACGCCCATGACGGAGTCCTCGGCCGCCATGACCGCCCGCGTCGGGGCCCCGCGCCGGCGCGCCAGTTCGACCACGTCGGTCAGATAGTATTCGCCCTTGGCGTTCTGGTTGGTGACCTCGCCCAGCAGAGAGAACAGCAGGCCCACGGGGGCCGCCATGACGCCGGAATTGCAGGTGGTCAGGGCCAGGACCTCGGGTGAGGCCTCCTTGGCCTCGGTGATGGCGACGAGGGCGTCGCCCTCCATGACGAGCCGTCCGTACGCCCCCGGATCGGCGGCCTCGAACCCGATCACCGTGACCCCGTCATGCGTGTCGAACACCGCCTCGATGTCGGCGGCGCGCAGCAGGGGCACGTCGCCATAGGTGACCACCACCTGGCCCACGAAGTCGCCCAGCACGGCCTCGGCCGCCCGGACGGCGTGGCCGGTGCCCAGGGGCGGATCCTGGACCGCGATGGCGTCCTCGCCCAGGCGGGCCACCACATGGGCGCGGACCTCGGGCGAATGGCTGCCCACCACCACCACGATCCGCTCGCAGCCCAGGGCCTCGGCCGCGTCGATGGCGTGGTCCAGCATGGCGCGGTGGCCGACCGGATGCAGCACCTTGGGCAGCGGCGACTTCATCCGCGTGCCCTGGCCGGCGGCGAGGATGATGGCGGCTCTGGCGGGGGAATGGGTGGTCATGAATCGGTCCGGCGTCTAGTCACGCGCGGTGGTCTAGCCCATCGGGACGGCCGAAGGGAGAGAGACGCCATGATCGAACGCGACCTTGAGGGCTGGACCCTGGCCTTCGACCTCGACGGCACCCTGGTGGAGACGCATCAGGACCTGGTCGGCACCCTGAACCGGATGCTGGTGATCGAGGGCCTGCCGCCCGTGCCCATGGAAGGGGCGCGCGAGCTGATCGGCGGCGGGGCCCGGGCCCTGCTGGAGCACGGCTTCACCCTGGCCGGCGCCCCGCTGGAGCGGGCGCAGGACCCGCAGCTGTTCGAGGCCTTCATCGCCGACTACATCGAACATATCGCCGACCACTCGGTGCCGTTCGAGGGCGTGGTCGAGACGCTGGAGACCCTGTCGGCCCGCGGCGCGACCCTGGTGGTGGTCACCAACAAGCGCTCGGACCTGTCCGAACTGCTGCTGGGCAAGATCGACCTGACCCGCCATTTCGCCGCCATCGTCGGCCCTGACCGGGTCAGCGCGAGGAAACCCTCGGGCGCCCACCTGATCGAGGCCATCCAATCGGTCGGCGGCGATCCGGCCCGCGCCATCATGATCGGCGATGCCGCCCCCGACGCGGGCACAGCGCAGGACGCGAACATCCCCTGCATCCTGTGCAGCTTCGGCTACACCCCGATCCCAGTTGAGGATCTGGACCCCGACGTCATCGTCGACGCCTTCGAGGACGTGGAAGAGGCTATCGATATGATCGTGGTGGACCACTATGTGGCCCGGGCGATGGCGGGGGTCTGACGCGCGCGCCGGAGCCGAGACTCCCGATCCGGAGAACCGTGGCGCCGCCTGCCGCAGAGACGACGTGGGCTCTTCGTCGCCGCCCGCGATCATGTCGCCCGGAGCACGGCCCGGAGATCTCAGGGACCAAGACGATCGATCCCTGATCGTGCAGATCGCCTGTCGATGATCTCGGTCGTCGCGGCGTCGACGGCTCACCCTGTTTCGGCCGATCGCGCGGCCATCAAGGCCTTCGCGCCGAATACTTGCAGCCCGTCTCCCGACGCCGATCATTAAAGGAAATGGTTCATGACCGGCAAACACGTCTCCTTCGATTAGGTGGATATACCTAGTCGTTTCTACCGATCAGTTTTATCACTATTGATTCAGGCTATTCTGACAAGCTGTCTCTACAGAAGAGGATCGCGGAATGTTCGGAGAAGTCGTCGCCTACCTGCACCGTCACAATCGTGTCGCTTTCGCCGGCGCGCTCATGGCGATGTTCGCCGCGGGACTCAGTCTGATCAGCCACCACCGCTGACGCGCGTCCCGGAGGCCGCCCGCCGCGTCCCGGTCGGGTCAGCGGGTCAGCCCGTCGACCGCTGCGGCGGTCATGGGGAAGGCCGCCAGGGGACCGATCACGGCCTGGCTGGCCCCCACCAGCGCCCCCCGCAAAGATAGGCGGGATGCACCCGGCAACGCACGAGGCCGCCGTCAGCGTGAGCCCCTCCCAGGCCTGATCGCAAGGACAGGCGAAATAGCGTGGTCACCTGAAAGCGCGTCGATGTCGGTTCGATCGCTATCTCGCTTTCGCCGCGTCGAATGCCGCCCGCGCCGCCTCGATCCGCTCCAGGTGCGCCTCGGCCCACATCCAGACCCCGCAGAAGGCCGTGGCCAGGCTGAAGCCCATGTCGGTCAGGCGGTATTCGACCTTGGGCGGCACCACCGGGTGGACAGTCCGGATCACCAGGCCGTCGCGCTCCATCTGGCGCAGGGTCTGGGTCAGCATCTTCTGGCTGACGCCACCGGACAGGGCGGCGAGGCGGGTGAAGCGCTGCTCCCCGTGCTCGGCCAGGACGTCCAGCACGATCATGGTCCACTTGTCGGCGACCCGGCCGATCACCTCATTGACCAGGGCCTCGACGCGGGGATCGACCGGCGGGTGGTCGAAGACGGCGGGGCGGATGGCGACTGGTTGAGTAGTGGCGGACATCGGTTTCTCTTCGGTGCGTATGGCACGTTGAGGTGCCTACTTTCGATCAGTGCGTGACCGTTCTATCTCAGTCGGCGCGAGGTCGGAACCTCGAAGGAGCCCAGACATGAACACCGCACACGACACCGTCCTGATCACCGGCGGCGGCACCGGCATCGGCCGCGCCATGGCCGAGGCCCTGCACGCCAGGGGCACCAAGGTCATCATCGCCGGCCGCCGACCCGAGGTCCTGGCCGAGGTCTGCGCCGCCAACCCGGGCATGGCCCATGCGGTGCTGGACGTCGCCGATTCGGCCTCGATCCCGGCCGTCGTCTCCCAGATCGTCGCCGACCATCCAGGCCTGAACGCGGTCATCAGCAATGCCGGGATCATGAGGGCGGAGACCCTGTCGGCCGGTGCCTTCGACCTCGGCCTGGTGGACGAGACGGTGGCGATCAACCTGCTGGGCACGATCCGGCTGGCGGCGGCGGTCCTGCCGCATCTGCTGCAACAGCCCTCGGCGACCTTCGTCACCGTCTCCTCGGGTCTGGCCTTCGTGCCCCTGGCCGCGACCCCGACCTACAGCGCCACCAAGGCGGCGATCCATTCCTGGACCCAGTCCCTGCGGACCCAGCTGGCCGGCACCTCGGTCAGGGTCATCGAATGGGCTCCGCCGGGGGTGGCCACCGACCTGATGCCCGGTCATGCCGAAGACCCCCGGTCCATGCCCCTGGCGGACTTCACCGCCGAGAGCCTGTCGCTGTTCGAGGCCGGGCATGACGCGGTGCTGGTGGAGCGGGTCAAGTTCCTCAGCGGGGCCGAGGCGCGGGGGGACTATGCGGCGGTGTATGAGGCGTTGAACGGGGCGCACTGACTTACGTCCCCCTCCCAGAAGGAGAGGGTCTCGGCGCGTCGATAGAAATGCTCGCCACCACGGCGGTTGCGGTCCGGCGCGCCAGCCAACATGTTGCGGCTCCTCCTTCCCGAAAGCCGCGCCGACATGCTTGCCCGCTTCTTCGCCATTCCCCTGTGGCAGCGCACCGCCGCCGGGTTCGCGCTCGGCATCCTGGCCGGTCTGATCCTGAGGGAACAGGCGACGGTCTGGCTGCAGCCGATCGGGGACGTCTATCTGAACCTGATCCGGATGGTGGTGGCGCCGCTGGTGCTGTTCACCATCGCCTCCTCGATCGCCAAGCTGGGCGCAGGCGCGGGGGCGGTGCGACTGGGGGCGCGGACCATCCTGTGGTTCGCCATCACCTCCCTGCTGGCGGTGCTGGTCGGCTTCGCCTTCGGCCATCTGATCAATCCGGGGCTGGGCCTGGCCAACCTGCCGCTGGGCGAGGTCAAGGACCGGGTCATCCCGACCCCGCTGGAGGTGCTGCTCGGGATCGTCCCGACCAATCCCTTCGCCGCGCTGAGCGAGGGCAAGGTGCTGCAGATCATCTTCTTCTCGGCCCTGGTCGGGGCGGCGCTCGTCGCGCTCGGCGACCGGGCCCTGACGGCGCGGCGGCTGGTCGACGAGGGCGCGGCCATCATCTTCCGCATCACCCGCTGGGTCATCCAGCTGACGCCGTTCGGCGTGTTCGGCCTGATCGGCTCGGTCGTCGGCGGCTATGGCTGGGAGGCGCTGCTGCCGCTCGGCAAGTTCATCCTGGCCATCTACGCCGCCTGCCTGTTCCACATCCTGATCGTCTATTCGGGCCTGCTGAAGCTGCACGGACTGAAGGCTTCCAGCTTCTTCCGCGGGGCCTTCGCGGCCCAGCAGACCGCCTTCGCCACATCGTCCTCGCTGGGCACGCTGCCGATCACCCTGCGCCAGACGGTGGAGCGGCTGGGCGTGCCCCAGGCCTATGCCGCCTTCGCCGTGCCCCTGGGGGCCAACGTCAAGATGGACGGGTGCGGGGCCATCTATCCGGCCATCGCCTCGATCTTCATCGCCCAGTATTTCTCGATCGACCTGACGCTGACCCAGTACGTCCTGATCGGGCTGACGGCCGTCCTGGGCTCGCTGGGCACCGCCGGGGTGCCGGGCACCAGCATCGTCATGCTGACCCTGACGCTGTCCACCGCCGGCCTGCCGCTGGAGGGGATCGGCTATATCGTCGCCATCGACCGGATCATCGACATGATGCGCACCGCCACCAACGTCACGGGCCAGATGCTGGTCCCGGTGCTGGTGGCCAGGGAAGAAGGCATCCTGAACGAGGGCATCTATGACGGCCACGTCGCGTGGCTGCCCGGCGACCCGGAGGCGGAGACCCCGGCGGCGGTGCAGGGCGCGGGCATCTGACTCTTGCCTCCCGGCGGCGACCGGGCTATGTCCCCGCCTCCCCGCAACGACACATGTCTGCGGGGCCCGAGATGGATGCTTAGCTCAGCGGGAGAGCACCTCGTTCACACCGAGGGGGTCGCAGGTTCAATCCCTGCAGCATCCACCATCATCTTTCAGTGTCGGGTCGGTCGATCGCTTCTGCGTCAGGGGTCGCGGGACCCTGGCTGCCGGGAACCGGTCCGCCGCCCGGACCCGGCGCCGCCTCGCCGACCCGCGTCTGGCCGACACCGCGGTCCGCCTCGGCAGGATCGCCGTCGGACGGGCGGTCAGTCATGACCGGTCATGCCCTTGGACGGATCGCTGGACGAGGTACCGGGGTCCTTGTCCGGGGCTCGGGCGCTGCGGATCTTGATCAGGGCGAGCAGTCCGCCCAGCAGCAGCGGCCCGCCGATGACGACGAGGGCCCAGGGCCAGGCTTCGGCAGCGTTTTCCATAGGTCTTCTCCGATAGCAGGGCGGTCCTCTGAGACCGCCCGTTGGGTGGACGGGGCCGCTAGCGGTCGCGACCGCGCAGCAGGGTGACCAGACCGAAGACGGCCAGGCCGGCGACGGCCAGAGTGGCGACGCCGGCGACGCGGGCGTTCGACGATTTGACCAGACCCATCTCGGCCACCGGGTTGGGGAGCGTGCCCTTGCCCAGATCATCGACGATGCCCTCGACGAAATTGACCCGGTCGGCCAGCATCAGCAGCAGCCAGTGTCCCCACTGGCTTTCACTGTAGGCAAAGGCCGCGCGACGGATCTTACCGCTCAGGCCCGACGGCGGGGTGGACTGGCCGACGGTGGCGGGGCGGCGCAGATATTCGACCGACTGCAGGATCTCGACATCGGCCACCTGGGCCACGGGCGGGGTCCAGTTCATGCCGGGGCCGTCGTCCTTGGACCGGTCCCGCATCGGATAGGTCGGGTCGTTCTCGGGGTCCGCGTCGACGCCCCAGCCGATCACGGTCTGGGGGTCGATCCGGGGATGTTTCGCGTCGGGCGCCGTGTCGGCGGCGGCGTCGGCCTGTTCGCTCTGGGTCATGGGGATGTCCTTGCTCATGCCGCGCTCGGGATCAGGACGGGCTTGATGCAGCCGTCCAGCTTGGAGGAGAACAGGTGGTAGGCCTCGGCCACGTCCTCGAGCGGCACCCGGTGGGTGATGATGCCCTTGGGATCGATCCGGCCCTCGCGGACGTGTTCGATCAGCTTGGGCAGGTGGCGTTTCACCGAGGCCTGGTTGGCGCGGATGGTGATGCCCTTGTTCACGACGTTGCCGATCGGGACCATGTTGCCGGTCGGGCCATAGACGCCGACGATGGAGACCACGCCGCCCTTTTTCACCGAGTTGATCGCCCAGTGCAGCGGTACGGCACTGCCGGCCTCCAGCTTCAGCTTCTTGCCGAACAGGGTGTGCCAGGCGTTGCCCGAGGCGTCGGCCCCGACGGCGTCGATGCAGACGTCCGGGCCGATGTCGGTGATCTTCTTCAGGAACACCACCGGATCGCCGATCTCGCGGAAGTCATAGACCTCAGCCGGGCAGTAGGTGCGGGCGAACTCCAGCCGGTATTCGACATGGTCGATGACGATCACCCGACCGGCCCCGAACAGCCAGGCCGAGCGCGCGGCCAGCAGGCCCACGGGACCAGCCCCGAAGACGACGACGGTGTCGCCCTTCTGGATGCCGCCCATCTCGGCCGCCTGATAGCCGGTCGGCACCACGTCGGTCAGCAGCACCGCGTCGTCCGGGTCCATCCAATCGGGGATGATCGTCGGACCGAAATCGGCATAGGGGACGCGGACATATTCGGCCTGGCCGCCGTCATAGCCGCCGGCGGTGTGGGAATAGCCGAAGATGCCGCCGACGGCGGTCGCCTGGGCATTGGACTCGTGGCAGTTGCCGAACAGGCCCTGTTTGCAGAAATGGCACTGGCCGCAGGCGATGTTGAAGGGGACCAGGACGTGGTCGCCGGCCTTCAGGTTCTCGACGCCCGAGCCGACCTCTTCCACCACGCCGCAGAACTCGTGACCGAAGGTCATCCCGACGCGGGTGTCGGGCACCATGCCGTGGTACAGGTGCAGGTCAGAGCCGCAGATGCACGACCGGGTCACGCGGACGATGGCGTCGCGCGGATGCTCCAGTTTCGGCATCGGCTTGTCCACCACGCGCACGCGGCGAGGCCCTCGGTAATCCATTGCCCGCATCGTCTTCTCCAGTCTGCTTGAGAAGACCCAACCGGAGGGCTGGCGGTTGGTTCCTGTGCAGGAAACCCGACATTGGCGGGCAAGCCTTGCCCTTTGGCTCGAAGAACCCGGGTCAGAGTCCGACATCTTTCGGCCACCACCACCATTCGGCCTTGTTCGGGGCGCAGAAGCCCCGCCCTTCTGAATCGACCCGCAACCTCGCCAATCCGGGCGCGGTGCCCTACGGAACGCCCATGCCCTTCCCTGCCAGTCATCCCGCGCTCGACCGCGCCCTCTCCGAACGCGGCTATGCCGAGCCGACCCCCGTCCAGGCCGCCGTTCTGGAAGCCGCCATGGCCGAGGACGGGACCGGACGGGACCTGCTGGTTTCGGCCCAGACCGGGTCGGGCAAGACCGTCGCCTTCGGCCTGGCCCTGGCCCCCACCCTGCTGGGCGAGGCCGAGAAATTCACCGACTTCGGCGCGCCCCTGGCCCTGGTCATCGCCCCGACCCGCGAACTGGCCCAGCAGGTCGCCAGCGAGCTGACCTGGCTCTACGCCCAGACCGGGGCCCGCATCGTCAGCTGCGTCGGCGGCATGGACCCCAAGGTCGAGCGCCGGGCCCTGGAGCGCGGGGCCCATATCGTCGTCGGCACGCCCGGCCGCCTGCGCGACCATCTGGAACGCGGCGCGCTCGACCTGTCCGAGGCCCGCGCCGTCGTGCTCGACGAAGCCGACGAGATGCTGGACATGGGCTTCCAGGAAGACCTGACCTTCATCCTGGACGCAGCGCCCGAGACGCGCCGGACCCTGATGTTCTCGGCCACCCTGGCCCGCGACATCGTCCAGCTGGCCAAGACCTATCAGCGCGATGCCGTCCGTATCGACACCGTCGCCGGCAACAAGTCGCACGCCGACATCGAGTACAAGGCGATCCGCGTCGCGCCGAACGAGATCGAACTCGCGGTGGTCAACGTCCTTCGCTATTTCGAGGCCCCCGGGGCCCTGGTGTTCGCCAATACGCGCGAGCGGGTGAAGCATCTGACCGCCTCCCTGCGCGAGCGCGGCTTCTCGGTCGTCGGCCTGTCGGGCGAACTGACCCAAGGGGCGCGCTCCGAGGCGCTGCAGGCGCTGCGCGATGGTCACGCCCGGGTCTGCGTCGCCACCGACGTGGCCGCGCGCGGTCTGGACCTGCCCGACCTGGGCCTGGTCATCCATGCCGAGATCCCGGTCAACAAGGCCGGCCTGCTGCACCGCTCGGGCCGCACCGGCCGCGCCGGCAAGAAGGGCGTGTCCGTCCTGCTGGTCAGCTACACCCGCCGCCGCAAGGTCGAGCTGATGCTGCAGTCGGCCGCCATCGTCGCCGAATGGTCGGGCCCGCCGTCCGCCGAGATGATCCTGGAGAAGGACCGCGAGCGGCTGCTGGCCGATCCGGCCCTGACCGCCCCGGTCGAGGACGCCGAAGCCCTGGAGCTGGGCCGTCTGCTGCTGGAGCGCACCACGCCGGAACAGGTCGCCGCCTCCCTGATCCGCCTGTACCGCCAGAAGCTGCCGGCCCCCGAGGACGTCTATGACGACGACCGGATGAAGCGTCAGCAGGCCTCGGGCGTCAACGACCGCGGCCAGCCCGATGCGCCGTTCCAGGATTTCGCCCGCGGCGGCGACATGGCCTGGTTCCGCATCAACATCGGTCGCGACAAGAACGCGGACCCGAAATGGCTGCTGCCGACCATCTGCCGCATCGGTCACGTGACCAAGCGCGACATCGGCTCGATCAAGATCTTCGACCGCGAGACCAAGTTCGAGATCACCAAGGAGGCCGAGGCCAAGTTCAAGGCCGCCGTGGCCGCCTCGAGCGAAGACGGCGTGACCGTCTCGGAGGCCGTGGCCCCCGGTCCCAAGGAAAAGCCCGCCAGCCGCTGGGACAAGAAGCCCGCCGGCGACGGGGGTGAGCGCCCCGAGCGCAAGCCCTGGGCCAACAAGACCGAGGGCGACCGCACCCCGCGCGGCGACAAGCCGGCCTTCGAGAAGAAGCCCTGGGTCAAGCGCGACGCCGCGCCGACCGGCGAGAAGAAACCCTGGGTCAAGCGCGACGCCCCCGAGGCGGCGGAACGCACGCCCTGGGCCGGCAAGGTCGATACGGGCGCGGCGCCGGCCAAGAAGCCCTGGGTCAAGCGCACGGCGGACGCCCCGACTCCCGAAGGCAAGAAGCCCTGGGTGAAACGCGACGCGCCGCCGGCCGCCTCGGGCGAACCGGCCTGGAAGGGCAAGCCCAAGGGCGGCGACCGTCCCTGGGCCGCCAAGGACGCGCGGGGCAAGCCGGCCGCCAAGCCTGTCGGCGACAAGAAGCCGTTCAAGGGCAAGAAGAAGCCGAACGGCTGAGTTCGGCTATCGACGCTGGCGTTTGGGCGGGTCATCCTGGATCAGGGTGCCCGCCACCAGGCTGACCACGCCGGTGATCACGGCCGCCCCGATCCCGGCCCACAGGCCCTCCACCGCGAACCCGCCCAGGAAGGCCGCGACCAGGCCGATGGTGGCGGCGTTCACGACCAGCAGGAACAGGCCGAAGGTCACCACCGTCAGGGGAAAGGTGACGAACAGCAGGATCGGCCGCACCACGGCGTTGACGATCCCCAGCAGCACCGCCGCCGCGATCAGCGAGCCGGTCGAGGCGAACGAGACCCCCGGGATGACGTAGGCGGACAGCCACAGCCCGAGCGCGGTGACCACGGCCTGAAGGATGAATCTGAGCATCGTCGCACTCCTGCCTTGACGGAACCGTAGCCTTGGCCGTGCACTATCACGGCAGCCTCCCCGGCCCTCAGAGCATAAGGAATTTCCATCATGACCGACCAACGCATCGAAGGCGCCGCCGAAGGCGCCGGCGGCAAGATCAAGTCCGGCCTCGGCAACCTGACCGGCGACACCAAGCTGCAGCTCGAAGGCAAGTTCGGTGAAGTGAAGGGCAAGGCGCTCGACGCCTATGGCCGCGCCATCGACAAGCTGGAAACCCTGTCGGAACGCGCTCCGGCCGACCTGCGCCAGCCGATCGACACGGGCCTGGACTTCGCCCGCCGCAAGCCGCTGGTGACCACCGGCATCCTGGCCGGCATCGCCTTCCTGATCGCCGGCTCGGGCCGTCGCCGCTACTAGGTTTCGACCTCAGATGAACGAAAGGCCCGGGAGCGATCCCGGGCCTTTTTTGTTTCGTCTCCTCCCCGTCGCGTAGCGATGGGGAGGGGGACCGCCCGCCGCTTGGCGGGGGGTGGAGGGGTTCTTGACGCCCCACCGACCTTTGCGCGCTTGAAGAGCCCCTCCGTCAGCTCGCGAAGGGCTCGCTGCCACCTCCCCATCGCCTGCGGCGACGGGGAGGAGACGGCGGTGCCTAAACCGCCACCCCGTCCACCGTTTCCTTGACCGGGGCGGCCGTCGTCGGGGTGATGTCGAAGGCGATCTTGCCGTCGACCAGGGCCACCTTGACGTGCCCGCCGCGCGTCAGACGTCCGAACAGGATGTCGTCGGCGAGCGGCTTCTTGATGTTCTCCTGGATGACCCGGCCCAGGGGGCGCGCGCCGTACAGTTCGTCGAAGCCGTTCTTGGCCAGCCAGTCGGCCGCGTCGTCGCTCAGCTCGATGGTGATGTTGCGGTCCGCCAGCTGGGCTTCCAGCTGCAGCACGAACTTGGTCACCACCAGGCGGATGGTCTCGGCCGCCAGCGGCTTGAAGCTGACCACCGCGTCCAGACGGTTGCGGAACTCCGGCGCGAACAGGCGCTGGATGGCCTTCTCGTCCTCGCCCTCGACCTTGCCGCGGCCGAAGCCGATCGAGGCCCGGGCGTTGTCGGCCGCGCCCGCATTGGTGGTCATGATCAGGACCACGTTGCGGAAATCGACCTTCTTGCCGATCGCGTCGGTCAGCATCCCGTTGTCCATCACCTGGAGCAGGATGTTGTAGACGTCGGGGTGGGCCTTCTCGATCTCGTCCAGCAGGACCACGGCGTGCGGATGCTGATCGACGGCGTCGGTCAGCAGGCCGCCCTGGTCATGGCCGACATAGCCGGGAGGGGCCCCGATCAGACGGCTGACCGTGTGCCGCTCCATGTACTCGGACATGTCGAAGCGCAGCATCTCGATGCCCAGGGTGGAGGCCAGTTGCTTGGCCACCTCGGTCTTGCCCACGCCGGTGGGGCCGGCGAACAGGAAGGAGCCGATGGGCTTCGACGGATCCCGCAGGCCGGCGCGGGCCAGCTTCATGGCCGAGGCCACCTGTTCGATCGCCGCGTCCTGGCCGAAGACGGCCCGGTTCAGATCCTTCTGCAGCTCGCGCAGACCCTCGGTGTCGGTCTTGGAGACCGACTTCGGCGGGATGCGGGCCATCTTGGCGATGACGGCCTCGACCTCCTTCTGGCCGATGACCTTCTTGCGCTTGTTCTCGGGCAGCAGCATCTGCGACGCCCCCGCCTCGTCGATCACGTCGATCGCCTTGTCCGGCAGTTTGCGGTCGGTCATGTAGCGGGCCGACAGCTCCACGGCCGAACGGATCGCCCCGTCGGTGTAGCGCAGCTTGTGGTGACCTTCGTAGGCGGTCTTGAGCCCCTTCAGGATCTTGACCGTGTCCTCGACCGTCGGCTCGTTGACGTCGATCTTCTGGAAGCGCCGGACCAGGGCCCGGTCCTTCTCGAAATGCTGGCGGTACTCCTTGTAGGTCGTGGAGCCCATGCAGCGCAGCGAGCCGGAGGCCAGGGCGGGCTTCAGCAGGTTGGAGGCATCCATCGCCCCGCCCGATGTCGCGCCCGCCCCGATCACCGTGTGGATCTCGTCGATGAACAGGATCGCGTCCTCGTGGTTCTCGAGCTCCTTGACGACCTGTTTGAGCCGCTCCTCGAAGTCACCGCGGTAGCGGGTCCCGGCCAGCAGCGCGCCCATGTCGAGGCTGTAGATGGTCGCGCCCTTCAGCACGTCCGGCACCTCGCCATTGACGATCTTGCGGGCCAGACCTTCCGCGATCGCGGTCTTGCCGACGCCGGGTTCGCCCACCAGCAGCGGGTTGTTCTTGGTCCGACGGCACAGGATCTGGATCGAGCGATCCACCTCGGCCTGACGGCCGATCAGCGGGTCGATCTTGCCGTTCTTCGACTTCTCGTTGAGGTCGACGCAATAGGCCTCCAGCGCCTCCCCGCCCGACTTGACGGCGGCGGCGTCCTCGGACTCCTCCGGCGACGGGCCGGGGCCGGTGGCCTTGGCCGGACGCTGCTCGCCCTGCCCCGCCTTCTTGGCGATGCCGTGGGCGATGTAGTTGACCGCGTCGTAGCGGGTCATGTCCTGCTCCTGCAGGAAATAGGCGGCGTGGCTCTCGCGCTCGCTGAAGATGGCCACCAGCACATTGGCGCCGGACACCTCTTCGCGGCCCGAGGACTGGACGTGGATGACCGCGCGCTGGATCACGCGCTGGAAGCCGGCGGTCGGCTTAGCGTCCTCGCCGTCGGAGGTGGCGAGGGCGGCCAGGTCGGTGTCGACATACAGCGTCAGGGCGGTCTTCAGCGCGACCAGTTCGACGTTGCAGGCCTTCATCACCGCCGAGGCGTCGGCGTCATCGACGAGGGCCAGCAGCAGGTGTTCGAGCGTCGCATACTCGTGGCGGCGTTCGTTGGCGTAGGAGACCGCGCGATGCAGGGTCTCTTCGAGAGGACGGGAAAACGAGGGCATAGGGGAGATCCTCTCAGTCTTTTTCCATAGTGCACTGTAGCGGGTGCTGGTGACGGCGCGCCGTCTCGACCACCTGGGCGACCTTGGTTTCGGCCACTTCGTAGGTGAAGACGCCGCAGACCCCGACGCCATGCTGGTGCACATGCAGCATGATGCGGGTCGCGTCCTCGCGGCTCTTCTGAAAGAACCGCTCCAGCACGTAGACGACGAACTCCATCGGTGTGTAGTCGTCGTTCAGGATCAGCACCCGATAGAGCGAGGGCTTCTGAAGCTTGGGCTTTGTTTCGGTGATGGTGGCGGCACCCTGGCCACCCCCGTTCTCTTCACCTGGCCTTCTTGACGGCATGGACGTTCCGGTTGGCGTGTTCGAGAGCTGAGATAGGTGATGATGGCCTGATTTGAAGGGACGTCCAGTCACTTGCTGGTAGGCAGCGACGCATTGTCCCCTCCCTGGCCCTGCGGGGGAGGGAGGATCCAAACGCAAAAGGGCCCCGACGTTTCCGCCGGGGCCCCTTCGATACGCAACGGACGTTTCAGGCTTAGCGGGCGGCCTGGAAGGTCTCGACGGTCGCGGTGACGCGCTCGTTGATCGGCTTGAAGCTGTCCTTGACCGAGCCGGTCAGGGTCTCGGTCATCTTGGTGACTTCCGAGAGGTAGGTCTCCATCGCCGACTTGGCGTAGTTGGTCTGCAGCTCGATCAGCTCCTGGATCGAACGCGCCTGGGCGATGGTTTGCGCGGCGGCGACGCCGTTTTCCCAGCTGGACTTGGAGTAGGACAGCGCCTGGGCCGACAGGGCCTCGACGCCCTTCTGGGCGGCGGTGGCCGAGGCGGTCATCGCTTCGAGGTTGGACTTGGACTGGGCCGAGAGCTCGGCCATCGAGGCGGTGGTCTTTTCCATCGTGTCGCGCAGGGCCTTGGTGCTGGTGGCCTGCAGGGTCTCGGCCTGGGCCTTGAACTGCTCGGTCTGGACCTTGGCGTGCTCGCCCTGGGTCTTGGCCATGTTGACCGCGGTCGCGGCGGCGGTTTCGACGGTCTTCTTGATGGTCTCGGCGCTGTCAGCCATGTGAAGTCTCCTGAACCTGATGATCGCGGTTGGCCCGCGAGAATGTTTCTCGTCCCGGGAGGGTCCGGGCGACAGGGCAGATATGGTGCAAGTGCGAAGGACGGTCAAGGGCATTTGGTGCACTGCAACATAGGCGTACGGGCAGGGATCACGTCGTTCGGCAATTCAAATCTGCGTTGATCTCTGGTTAACCACCGTGAAACCTGCCGCGATCATGTTAGAATCCGAACTGCGCCGCGCCGGGGGCCGTGATCGCGACACAAGGATGAGGCTTGATTTGCCGATGATGCGTCTCCGTCTGTCCTTGCCGCAGCGCCTGCTGGCCCTTGCCCTGACCCTCTTGGTGCTGGCCGGGCTGGCCGTGCCCCTGGCGACGACGCGGGTCCAGGCCCAGTCGGGCGACAACAGCCGCTATGCCGCCATCGTCGTCGACGCGGGCTCGGGCGAGGTCCTGTTCGCGCGCCACGCCGACAGCCGTCGCTACCCGGCCTCGGTCACCAAGATGATGACCCTGTACCTGGTGTTTGAGGCGCTCGAGAAGGGACAGGTCAAGCTGGACGACGTGATCACCGTCTCCCCGCTCGCCGCCTCCCAGCCTCCGTCGAAACTGGGCCTGGCCGCCGGCCAGACCATCCGCCTGGACGACGCCATGCGGGCCACCACCGTGCGGTCGGCCAACGACATGGCCATGGTCCTGGCCGAGCACATCGGCGGATCCCAGGCGGGCTTCGCCGCGCTTTCGACGCTGAAGGCCGGAGAGCTGGGCATGACCCAGACCCGCTACGTCAACCCCAACGGCCTGCCCGACAGCCGCCAGCTGACCTCGGCGCGCGACCTGGCGATCCTGTCGCGCGCCATCATGCGCGACTACCCGCAGTACTACAGCTATTTCGGCATCCACGACTGGAACTACCAGGGCCGGGAATACCGCAACACCAACGGCCTGCTGCTGGGCGGCAACGGCTATGACGGCATCAAGACCGGCTTCACCAACGCCTCGGGCTACAATCTGGCGGCCTCGGCCGTGCGAAACGGCAAACGGGTGATCACCATCGTGCTCGGCGGCCGCTCCAGCGTCTCGCGCAACGCCCACGTCGCCGCCCTGATGGACACCGGGTTCGAGGTCGAGCGCCGTCGCGCCGCCGGAGAGCGGATCCAGGTGGCCCAGACCTTTTTCGAGGACCGTGGCTTCGGCCTGGGCGGCTCCGAGGGTGGGGCCGAGGGCGAGACCGCGGTCGCCTATGCCTCCCTGAACGGCCAGTCGGCTCCGGCGACCGCCACCGCGGCCGCGACCACCGGCACACCCTACACCGCCACGGCCGCGCTGGTGTCCCGGTCCGCGCCGACCCCTGCGGCGTCGTCCGGCGATGCCGTCCCCTATCAGACCGCCGCCGCGCCGACGCCCCGTCCCTCGGCCGCGCGTCCGCAGGCCCCCGCGCCCGCGCCGACGCCGCCCGCGCGTCAAGCCCCGGTACAGCGGGCGGAGGCGAGCCCGTCGCGCGGCAATCTGACCGCCAGCCTGAACAGCGGCAGCCCCGCCGCCGCCTCCACCCTGAACCGCCCGGCCCCCTCGAACGCCAGCCCGGCCCGCGCGGCCGCGCCCGCCGCCCGGGATCGCTGGGCCGTCCAGGTCGGGGCCTTCCGCGACGCCACGGTCGCGCGCAACTGGCTGACCGAGGTCCAGCGCCGTTTCCGCGCCCAGTTCGCCTCCAGCGAGCGCACCGTCGTCGACGCCGCCGGCTGGCACCGCTCGCGCTTCGTCAACATGACCCAGGCCTCGGCGGAAAGCGCGTGTGAGGCCCTGTCCGCCCGCAACGTCACCTGCATGGTGGTGCGCCCGGGGGCGTAACCCCGACCCGGACCGCTCCTGATGCGCCATCCCCGCACCGACAGTCTGGAAGCCGCCCTGGCGCGCGTGTTCCAGGATCAGAACACCAAGGCCAGCTGGTTCGCCCTCACGGGCGGCGAGCAATTATTCGCGGCCGGGGATGCGCCCGACAGCCTGTATCTGGTGCGGTCCGGCCGGCTGGGCGTGTTTCGACAGGAGCCCGACCAGGCCCCCCAGTTCCTGGGGGTGGTCAAGCCGGGTGAGCCGGTCGGCGAGATGGCCCTGATCGCGGGCACGCCCCACACCTCCAGCGTCGTCGCCCTGCGCGATTCCGAGATCCTGGCCCTGCCGGCCGAGGTCTTTTTCGACGCCGTTCGCACCCAGCCCGAGGTGATGATCGAGCTGTCGCGGCTGATGCTGCACCGCGCCCGCGAGCACGCGCCCGGCGTGACCGAGCCCACGGTGTTCGGCTTCGTCTCGGTGCGCAACCGGCCCGTCCGCGCCTTCGTCGAGCGGGTCGCGGCCGCGGTCCAGGCCCAGGGCTTCACCTGCCAGGTCATCGACCAGTCGGCCCTGAGCTCGGTCTCCGAATGGTTTTCGCGGATGGAGGACACCCACGACTTCGTCCTTTATGTCGCCGAGCGGGACGAGCCGTCCTGGGCCAGCCTGTGCGCGCGCCAGGTCGACCGGCTGTTCGTCGTCGGCGACGCCCTGATGATGCCGCCGGCCACCGTTCTCAGCCTGACCGCCCATGGGCTGCAGCCGTTCACCGACCTGATCCTGCTGCGCGATCCCCGCATGTCGCGGCCCGCCAACACCGCCGTCTGGCTGGACGCGATCAATCCCGGCCGCTGGTTCCACGCCATGGAGAGCGACGCCGCGGACGCCGCGCGGATCGCCCGGATCATCACGGGCACGGCGGTCGGCCTGGTCCTGTCCGGCGGCGGGGCGCGCGCCTATGCCCATATCGGCGCGGTGCGGGCGCTGCGCGAGGCCGGGGTCCGCTTCGACTTCCTGGGCGGATCGTCGATGGGGGCGGTGATCGCCGCCGGTCCGGCGCTGAACTGGTCGGACGACGAGCTGGACGCCCGCATCCGACGCGCCTTCGTGCGCTCCGACCCCCTGTCCGACCTGGCCTTTCCGATGATCGCCATGACCCGGGCCCGCAAGGTCGCGCGCCTGCTGGAGGAGGCCTATGGCGACATCGACATCGCCGACATGCCCCTGCCCTTCTTCGCCGTGTCGTCGAACCTGACCAGCGGTCGGATCGAGGTCCACCGCCGGGGCCTGCTGCGCCGCGCCATGCGGGCCTCGATCTCCATCCCCGGCGTCATGCCGCCGGTGGTCATCGACGGCCAGGTGCTAGTCGATGGCGCGGTGATCAAGAACTTCCCCACCGATGTCATGCGCCAGTTCAACGCCGGGCCAGTGATCGGCGTCGACATGTCCCAGATGCGCGGCGTCGACCCCGGGACGCTGGAGAACCCGCCGTCTTGGTGGCGCTGGATCGCGTCGGGGGCCTGGAAGA
Organism: Brevundimonas sp. LM2; assembly: GCF_002002865.1. Taxonomy (NCBI): domain Bacteria; kingdom Pseudomonadati; phylum Pseudomonadota; class Alphaproteobacteria; order Caulobacterales; family Caulobacteraceae; genus Brevundimonas; species Brevundimonas sp. LM2. Next base: position 2,586,380 of record NZ_CP019508.1, read on the forward strand.
AGGGGCCGCCGATCGTCTCGATCCTGATGCGGTCGGCGACCATCACCACCGATGCCGAGATGGAGACCTCGCGCACCGAGACCGACCTGCTGATCCTGCCGGTGCCCGAGGGGTCGGACATCCGCGACTGGAAGATCTACGACCCGGTGGTCGCCGCGGGCCATGCCGCAGCGACGGAGGCCCTGGCCCGGCTGGACGGTCCGATCAACCGGCTGCGCAAACGGGGGCTGGCCCCGCTGACCATCGATCCGCTGGCGACCGACGAGACCGCGGTCGAGGCCCAGGCGCAGGCCGTCGCCTGATCGGAGACGGCTCGATCAGCCGCCGGCGGCGTTGGCCTCGGTCCAGGCCACGATCTGGGTGTTCAGATCGCGGGTGGCGATCTCATACGCCTCGACGATGGTCGCGACGCGGTTCTCGCTGGCCGGCTGGATGACCTCGAACGTCCGTTCGGCGACGACCGTCCGCTCGGGCGATCGCAGCAGACGCGCGCGGGCGGTCACGACGACCTCGGGAATGGCACCGGCGGCCGCATAGCGGGTCTCGAACCGGTTGATGTCGATGTCCAGCAGCCGCGTCGTCGGCGTCAGCTCGCGTCGGCCGATCAGGCGGATCCCCTGGGCCTGGGCCGAGAAGGCCGCCTCCAGGCTGGCGTCATAAAGCTGCTCGGCCGGCGAAACCCAGCGCGCGCCGGCGATATAGGCGGCTTCGGATCCGGTGACGCCCAGCAGCCGGTCGCCCCGCGACGCCTGAGGGAAGGTGACGGCGCGCAGCTTGACCTGCACCGGCTCCGCCGCGACGGCGGTGTTGGTTGGGGCACCGGCGTCGCCGAAGCGATACAGCTGCACCGGGTCCGGCGACGACAGCAGGGCACAGCCCGAGAGGGCGACGGCGGCGGCCGCCGTGGCGAGGATCGAACGGATCACGGCTGGACCTCCAGTTCCTGGGACGGTGCCCGTCCGATAAAGTCACGCGGGCTGGCCCGCACGTCGTCGACGAGGCCCTGCAGCGAGGCGGTCGCCTCCTGCAGGTTCTGGACGGCCTCCAGCATCTGCGGGATGCCCGAGGTGGCCAGTTCGCCGACCGGGCCTTCCAGCCCCGTCGCGGTGCGGTTGATTGTGGCGATGGCGGTGCGCGCGTCGCCCGCCGCCGCATTGATGCTGGCCACGGCCTCGGCCCCGTCGGTGTTGATCAGGCGACGGGCATCGGCCCCCAGGGCCTGATACTCGGCCACGGCGGCGTTGGCCTGGGCCAGGGCCTCCTCCAGTTGCTGGAACATGCCTTTGCGGGCTTCCAGCTCGTTGGACAGGGATTCGACGTTCTTCAGCGTGGTCGAGAAGCTGCGGATGTTGTCGTCGGACAGGACGCGGTTGACGCGGTTCAGGGCGTCCACGGCCTGGGCCAGCACGGTGCCCGAGCCGCTCAGCAGTTCGGCGAAGGGCGAGGCCTGGCTCTGGATCACCGGCACCACGTCGTCGGCGTACTGGGTCTTCAGCAGCGGGCTGCCCTCGGTGCCGGCGGTGATCTGGACGAAGTTCAGCCCGGTGATGCCCTGCGGCTCCAGCTGGGCGCGGCTGGTGACGCGCACCGGCGTCGTCGCGTCCAGCCGCACGCGGGCGATGACCTGGTCGCCCTGGGTCGGGTCCAGGTTCAGGTCGGTGACCTCACCCACCCGGATGCCGTTAAAATGCACCTCGCCGCCTTCGGACACCCCGTTCACCGGACCGGTGAAGACGATGTCGTACAGGTCGTAGCTGTCGTTGAACTGCAACCGGGCCAGCCAGATGGCGAAGATCGCCAGCGCCGCCAGCAGGGCGACGGTGGCGATGCCCACGGCGGCGTAATGTGCGTCTCGTTCCATCGTTCTCGTCCTAGGCGGCCTTGGTGGCCGCGCGACCGCGCGGCCCCAGGAAATATTCCTTGATCCACGGGTGGTCGGATTTCTCCAACTCCTGAACCGTGGCCTTCTCGACCACATGCTTGTCCGCCAGCACCGCGACCTTGTCGCAGATGGCATACAGACTATCGAGGTCGTGGGTGATCATGAAGACGGTCAGACCCAGATCGTCCGACAGCCTGCGGATCAGCTCGTCGAAGGCCGCGGCCCCGATCGGGTCCAGACCCGCCGTCGGCTCGTCCAGGAACAGCAGCTCCGGATCCAGCGACAGGGCGCGAGCCAGGCCGACCCGCTTGCGCATGCCGCCCGACAGCTCGGCCGGCTTCTGGTGATGGCTTTCGGGCTTCAATCCGACCATGGCGATCTTCATCTCGGCCAGTTCGCGGATGGTGTCCCGGGGGAGCTTCGTATGTTCCACCATCGGCGAGGCCACGTTCTGCAGCACGCTCAGCGAGCTGAACAGGGCCCCCTGCTGGAACAGAACCCCGGTCCGCCGCTCGATGTCGGCGCTGTCTTCGGACGACAGGTCGCCGGTGTCGTGGCCGAAGATACGGATGCTGCCGCCCTCGGGCTCCTTCAGCCCGATGATCGAGTTCAGCAGCACGGTCTTGCCGGTGCCGGAGCCGCCGACCACGCCCAGGACCTCGCCCCGCACGACGTCGAGATCCAGATTGTCGTGGATCACCTGGTCGCCGAACTGGCTGCGCAGACCGCGCACCTCGATCAGGGTCTCGGGCGGGGTGGCCGCGTCGTTGGCGGGGGCGATGGGGGGCTGATCGGTCATAGGTCGAGCTGCAGGTAGACCAGGGCGAAGACCGCATCCAGGAAGATGATGGCGAAGATGGCCTGAACCACGGCGGCCGTCACGCGCCGACCCAGGCTCTCGACGTCGCCGGACACGGCCAGGCCCTGCCGGCAGCCGATGGCGGCGATGACGATGGCGAAGACCGGTGCCTTGGACAGGCCGACCAGCATGTGGGTGAACATGTCGGGCGTATCGACCATGCGCTGCAGGAAGAAGGCGGGGCCGAGCGCCAGTTGGCTCCAGGTCACGATCAACCCGCCGAACAGCCCTGCGATCATGCCGACGAAGGTCAGCAGCGGCAGCATGACCAGCATGGCCGCAAGGCGAGGGATCACCAGGGCCTGGAAGGGATCGACCCCCATGACCTGCATGGCATCCACCTCCTGATTCATCCGCATCGATCCGACCTCGGCCGCGAAGGACGAGGCTGACCGCCCGGCCAGCAGGATGGCGGTGATCAGAACCGCCAGCTCGCGCAGAACCGCCACCCCGATCAGGTCGACGGCGAACACCCCGGCCCCGAACTGGGTCAGCAGGTCCGCGCCGAGGAAGGCGATCACGGCCCCGATGAAGAAGTTGGTCACGGCGATGATCGGCATGGCGTCCAGGCCGGACCGTTCCGCCTGGCTGACCCAGGCGGGCCAGCGGATCGCGCCCGGGTGGCGCACGGCATTGCCCGTCGCCGCCATCAACCGCCCCAGGAAGGCCATCGACAGCAGGGCCTCGGCGGCGGCGTCGTGGACGCCATGCCCCATGCGCGCGAAGATGCGAGTCATGGACGCCTGCTGCTTAGGCGGCGGGGCCGATTCGCGCTCCAGCGTCTCGACCATGGCGTAGATGCGCCCGGCCTCCGGCCGAGAGCTCCAGGCATCTTCAGGCAGGGTCAGGTGCTCGGCCTGCACCAGGGCCAGGGCCCCGGCGGTGTCGAAACGGCCCAGCTGGCTCAGGTCCATCGTCTTGATGGTCTGGCCGGCCAGCCCGTCCGAAAGGCGCGCGGCGGTCCGGCCCAGCGACATGGTGGTCCAGTCGCCGGTCAGGCGCAGGACAGACCCGCCACCGCGCGCATCCTCGATCTGGAAATCAGCCGTGCTCATGGCTTCTCCATAGCCGAGCGCGGCTGAATCGCCCATGCCCGGTTTGCAGGCAGACACAGCTGGATCGACCCGCGTTCGGGTTCGGTGCCTGTCATGCGATCAGAGCAGGGCCCGAATCTGCACCAGATCCCGCACGAAGGCGGCCCGCTCCCGCACCCGCGCCTCTTCATCGGGCAGACGCAGCAGATAGGAGGGGTGGACAGTGACCATGGCGCGAGAACCGTCCGGCAACGGCAAAGGTTCCCCACGCGTCTTCATCACCGCCACCTTCTGGTTCAGCACGGCGAAGGCCGCCGTCGCGCCGAGGGCCAGAGTCAGGGCCGGCCGCACGATCGCCCGCTCCTGATCCAGCCACCAGCGGCAGGCCGTGACCTCGCCCGCATTCGGGGTCTTGTGCAGCCGGCGCTTGCCGCTGGGCTCATGCTTGAAATGCTTGACCGCATTGGTGACGTAGACGTCGGACCGGTCGATGCCCGCCTCTTCCAGCGCGGCGTCCAGCACCTGTCCGGCCGGACCGACGAAGGGCAGACCCGCCAGATCCTCCTGATCGCCCGGCTGCTCCCCGACGATCATCAGCTTCGCCGCCACCGGACCCTGACCGCAGACGCCCTGGGTCGCGTCGCGCCACAGGGGGCAGCGACGGCAGCCCTGGATGGCGGGCCTGAGCTCCTCCAGGTTGGAGACGATCCGCGCATCGTCCAGACCGCTCTCGCGCGCGTCCGGCGCGATGGCGGCGGTCAGCCGGGCATTCGGCCGCGTCGGGGCGCGTTCGACCATGCCCTCGGTCCGCTCGCGCGAGGCCGCGATCAGCTCGGGGATCAGCGCCGCCTCCGGCAGGTTCTTCCAGTAGCGTTTGGGCATCTCGCCCTGCATGGTCTGGGTCTTCAGCCGCGCCGGGTTGAAGGTCGAGGCGTAATAGGTCTTCCAGAACGCCTCGATCTCGTCGTCCTGCGGCGCGTCCTCGGCCCGGGCTCCAGGCCCGAAGGTCAGGCTGTCGCCGTCCCAGAAGGCCGAACCCTCCGGCGTCAGGATCGACCAGCGCATGCTGGCGAAGCGCCGCATGAAGAAGCCGGAGGTCTTCTCCAGGACACGATGGGCCGGCTCGAACCAGGCGACATAGGTCTCGCCCTCGGCGTCCTCGACGAGGCGGAAGCGAACGAAGGCCTTCATCTTGTGCGAGGCGCGACTGACGTTCTTGGCCCGCTCCAGGGCGTCGGCGACATCGGCGTCCGAGGTGACCTTCATCAGATCCGGCTCGTCCCTCAGCCGCCACAGCAGCCGGTACAGCAAATCGAACCGGTCGGCCGAGCGATGCAGGATGACCTCGCGCGCCACGTCGACGAAGGCCTTGGGCACGGTGAAGGCGACCTCCTGACCACCGGTGGGCGCGACCGGCGCGTCGTCGAACAGCGACCCCGTCCCCTCCCCGCCCGCCACCACGAACCGCGCCGCCGCCGGCTCCACCCCCGCCAGCCGGAACGCGCGCGCCGCGGTGCGCCAGCCGTCGAAATCCGTCTCTGAAGCCAGTTCTGCCGTCGCCATCTCAGAACAAGCTCAGTTGCACCGCCTTCGGTTCCGGGACCAGGCGCGCGCGCAGGTCGACCGCATCGGTCAAGCCCCCGGGCGTCCAGTCCAAAGCGGTGATGAAGGGGCGGACCTTGTCGATGCCCCGGCACAGCCGCGCCACGTCCTCCAGCCTCAGGGTCCGGTAGCGGCGGATGGAAATCATCTTGTTGACGGACTTCACCCCCAGCCCCGGCACGCGCAGCAGATCCTCGCGCGGCGCGGTGTTGACGTTGACCGGAAACCGCTCGCGCCGGTTCAGGGCCCAGGCCAGCTTCGGATCAATGGCGAGGTCCAGCATGCCGCCGGTGGTGGCCTCGCCGATCTCGGGCGGGGTGAAGCCGTAGAACCGCATCAGCCAGTCGGCCTGATAAAGCCGGTGCTCGCGCATCAGGGGCGGTTTCGACAGCGGCAGGGCGGCGCTGGAATCAGGAATGGGCGAGAAGGCCGAATAATAGACCCGGCGCAGACCGTAACCGCCGTACAGCGAGGCCGATCGGTCGATGATCTCCGTGTCGGGCGCCCCGTCCGCCCCGATGATCAACTGGGTCGACTGGCCGGCGGGGGCGAATTTCGGCGGCTTGGCGCGGTCGTTCTTCTGCGGTTTGGCCGCCTCCACCGAGCGGCGCACGTCGGCCATGGCCTTCTTGATGACGCCGACGTCCTTTTGCGGAGCCAGCCGGCTCATGGCCTCGTCGCGCGGTAGTTCGACATTGGCCGACAGCCGGTCGGCATAGAGACCGGCCTGTTCGACCAGTTTCGGATCCGCTTCGGGGATCAGCTTCAGGTGGATGTAGCCGCGGAAGCCCTGCTCCTCGCGCAGCTTTTTCGCCACCAGCACCATCTGCTCCATGGTGTAGTCGCCCGAGCGGATGATGCCCGACGACAGAAACAGGCCCTCGATATAGTTGCGGCGATAGAAGTTCAGCGTCAGCTCGACCACCTCGTCCACGCTGAACCGCGCCCGCTGCACGTTCGAGGACGCCCGGTTGATGCAGTAGACGCAGTCGTAGATGCAGAAATTGGTCAGCAGGATCTTCAGCAGCGACACGCACCGACCGTCGGGCGTATAGGCGTGGCAGATCCCCATGCCCTCGGTCGAACCGATCCCCTTGCCGTCCTTGGAGTCGCGCTTCGACGTCCCCGACGAGGCGCAGGACGCATCGTATTTGGCGGCATCGGCCAGAACCGACAGTTTCTTCTTAAGATCGAGCTGAGCCATATGTTGCCATTATGTTCTTGTTTGGCAACGCCGTCGAGAGGCGATGGGTCGCAGGCCTACCTCAGATAATTCAGCAGGCTGACGTCCCGCAGCTGGCTGATGACCTGGGCGCTGGCCTGGATGGCGATCTGGGACTGTTCCAGGTCGGTCAGCGCCTGAGCCATGTCGGCATCGGTCCGCTTGGCCACCATCCCGTCCAGCGAGATCTGCTGGCTCTCCTGGCTGTCGCCGATCTGTTCGATCCGCTTCTGCAGGGCGCCGTTGCGCGCGGTGGCTTCCACCGCCACCACACGGGCCTTGTCCAGTTTTTCGAGCTGTCCGGTCAGGAAAGTCTTCTGCGCGGCGGTCAGCTTCTTGTCGAACGGCCCGGTGGCCGGGTCGTCATTGAAGTTCTGGATCTCCCTGAAGATCTGGAAGACGTGGCTCTGCCCCGTGCCATCCGCGGCGGTCGGGTCGGCGAAGAGGAAATCGCTGGCCAGATGACCGGTCTCGATCGAGGTGTTCTCATCCACCCGGGACACCTGTTTGATGCCGTCGTTGGTGAAGCTGGTTTTGACCGTGTCGGGGAGGACCAGGGCACCCAGGGCCTTCATCGTGTTGACCGGGGCGGGCATTTCCGTCGAGTTCGCCCCACCGAACAGGTAGCCGCCCTGGTGCTGCATATTCAGTCCGCCGGCGATGGACTGCAGGTGGCTGCCCAGGTCCAGCATCAGGGAAAGCGTCGTGTCGGAAGCCAGGGCATCGGCGATGGCCTGGCGCGCGCCACCGATGCCGTCCGAGATCTGCGTCAGGGCCAGGTCCTGGGTCTCGAGCCGCGCGGCGACGGCCTCGCCGGTGTCGCGAAAGCCCTGCACGCGACTGGCCGCAGCCTTCAGGGCCGTCAGGGTTTCGGACCCGCGACCGAAACCGGTCAGGTCGGTCGCATTCTTCTGGGTCGCCACGCGTTTGGAGGCGTCGGCCTGCTGCTGCTGCGCCGTCATCAGGTTCAGTAGGGCGGACTGATAGTTCCCGGTCGTTGAAACGCGGCTCATCGGATCATCCCCAGAAGCGTGTCGTACATGTCCTGCGCCGCCTGGATCAGACGGGCGGAGGCGTTGAAGGCCTGCTGATAGGTGGTCATCAGCACCAGTTCCTCGTCCAGATTGACGCCCTCGTAGTTCGATTGACGGGCGTCGGCCTCGGTGGCCAGGGCCTGGGCGCTGGCCTGCCGCGTCTTGGCCGCCGCCGCCGTGCCGCCGATCTCGCCGGACAGTTCCGAGGCATAGCGCGACACCGTCAGGGTGCCGCCCGGGCTGGTGCCGGCAGCCGAGAACTTCACCGCGACCTGACCGGCATCGGCCAGCCGCAGGGCCCCGCGTCCGTCACCGGCGCTCAGGGCGGGGGCTCCGGCCGCGGCCGAGACGTTCAGCTGCGCCAGGGCCAGCCTGGACGTGTTCTGCTGGATGTCGGTGCGGATCTTGAACCCGTCCCCGCGCGACGCCCGCACCCCGCCCCCGATGCCCAACAGCTCGGTCACCGAGATGCCGGACGGCACCTGGGTCGTGGTGTCTTCCAGCACGCTCAACTTCGCCGGAGGATCGCCGATGCCCGTGAAGGTCAGCTCGCCCGACACCGTGTCCCGCGTGAAGCTGCCATAGCCTCCGACGCCGCTCGTCGTGCTGTTGAGGGCCGTCATCAGGTCCTGGAGCGTGCCGCCGGGCGGAACCGCGACCTGGATGTCGCGCAGGCGCGAACCCGTCTCCGAGGTGAAGCGGAACTTCAGCGTCTCGCCTGGCGTGAACCCCAGCTGCGAGCCGGGCGTCAACCCGATGTCGTAGAGCGCGGGTCGTTCGCTGGAGACCAGGTCGTTCATCCCGAAATAATGGGAGAAGCCGCGCCCGGCCTTGCCACTGGGGGACGTCGGGTCGTCTCCGATGGCGACGCCATTCGCGCCCGCCGCCGTGATCTTCAGACTTCCGTTCGCGAAGCTGGCCGTCGCCGTACCGCCCAAGGCCGTGTTCAGGTCGGCCAGGAAGTTCGTCGGCGTCGACGCCGCGCCGTTGATGGTCATCGTCGAGCCGGAAAAGACGATGTCGGCCCGACCGGCGATCACGCCGGTGGACGGATTGACCACCGCGACGGTGGTCTTGCCGGTGAAGCCCGCGATGGCGGTCTCCAGCGACTGGCCGACATTGCGACCGGTCAGCGTGGTCGGGGCCGGCACCGCGGCGTTGGCGTTGTGCGCGCGGTTGAGCTCGTCGGCGACATGGGTGACCAGTTCGGCCAGACGCTCGGCCGTGGCCGGGGCCTCGTTGTCGCGCAGTTCCAGCAGCCCCTTGATCTCGCCCGACTTCAGACCGTCGGCCAGGGCGCGCGGCGTGCCACCCCGTTCGGTGACATAGATATTGTTGAAACTGGTCTCGGCATTGACCGTGCCGGCGCGGCGATAGTCCAGCGTCGCGGCGCCGTTGCCGGCCAGCTGGATCCCCTCCCCGGTGCGGATCGACACGCCGCCGACCGAACGCTGGGTCACCTGGATGTCCAGCAACCCGGACAGCTGGTCGATCAGGCGCGCCTGCTGGGTCTGGGCCCCGGAGGCGTCGCCGTTCATCACCGTGGCCCGGGAGATGTCGACGTTCAGCGCCTCGATCTGCTGCAGCAGGCTGTTGGTCGTCTCCACCGCCGTCTGAATCCGTCCGTCGGCATCCTGACGCACGGCCTGGATCTGTCCGGAAATCCGCGTCGCCTCATCGAACACGGCCTGGGCCTTGAACAGGGCATCCTGGCGCGAGGGGCCGGAGGTCGGGGTCTCGGCCGAGGCGGCGAAGGCGGAGAAGACCCCGTCGATCTGCGAGAAGAAACCGGTATCCCCGCCCGGATCGCCGAACAGCGACTGGATCCGATCATAGAGCTCATAGCGGACGCCCTGGCGCGCGGCTTCGGCCCCGGCATTCAGCGAGGCCGCCTGCAGGAACCGGTCGGTGGCCAGGCGGATACGCGAAACCTCGACGCCCGACCCGACGCCCTGCGTCGTCAGCGAGGTCTGCTCCGCGACCTTGCGGATATAGCCGGGCGTGTTGACGTTCGAGACGTTGTCCGAGACCACGCGCAGCTGCTGCTGCGCCGTCTGCAGCCCCGAGTTGGCGATGTTCAGGATGGAGTTGAGACTCATGAAATTAACCCTCCACTCGGCAAGGCCTGCCCAGGCCCGGGCGCGACTTGCCCAGCCCTGCGCCTGAGGCCGCAGAGCAAGACCCTGAATTCGTTGAAATTGGCACGCGACGCATCGGTCATGGGGATGAAGGTCCGCAAGGGCCGGGCCAGTCGCGACCCGGCCACTGGGCACCGGGCAAAAAGCGACCGTGACACGGCAAGAAACGACGGATGGCGCGCCGCGCGCCTCGCCTGATCGGGCATAGAATCTCCATTAGGATCAGATCGTTAAGAGCGAGCGGTGCGGTTGGCCCGGGGCTTGCGACGAGGCTTTCGAATGTTTGGCGCAGCAGGCGCCGTTGGTCCTCAAGTCGAAACGCCTGCGATCCGCATGTCCCCCACCGCCTCCGCCCCGGTTATCGTGCCCCCGACGGCCCCGACCGCCGCGCCCCGGCGTCCGGCGACGCCGCGCGCCGAGCAACCGACGTCCTTCGCGGACGTGATGGAAACGACCCAGCCCGGGGCGTCGCCTTCCGTCACCTCCGACAAGGCCCCGCCCCGCGCCGAAAGCGCAGCCCAGGCGGGTGAGGCAGAGCCGGCCACGACCGACGATGCGGCCGCATCCGCCGACACGACCCCGGCCGCCCCACCGCTGCCCCTGTTTCAGCCGCCCGTGATCGCATCCGTGCCGGACGGCGAGTCCCCCGAAGACGTCGGTCCGGACGCTGTCCCCGCCGCCCCTCAGGAAGCGCTCGGGGACGCGCCCCCGGCCACCGGTTCGGCCGTGGCCTCCGCTCGGCCCGCCGTGACGCCGCCCTCAGCGATGATCCCGGCGCCGTCTGCCGCCCCGGTCGCACCGCCGCCCCTCTCCGCCGCGAAGGCCGAAGCCACGCCGGTGCCGTCGGCCGCGTCCGAGCCCGACCCGACCGTAGATACGCCCACACCCGGCGATGTGCCCGCAGCCGCCCAGACGCCCCTGCCACTGCTGTCGGGATCGGCGCCCGCGCCGATGGCCGCGGCCTCGCCCGTCGGCGCGCGCAGCGCGGGCAACGCGGCCTTGCCGATCGATGCGGACCCTGCAGGCCCGGCCGCGGACGCCGCGCCGTCCCTCACCGCGACGCCATCGGTCGCCGACCCGGCCTCGGCCGGTCCGGCGGTCGGCAAGCCCGCGACGGACACGCCTGCCCCGGTCCCCGCGCCACTCGACAGCGCCGCAGCGCCGGCCCAGCCGTCGCCAACGGCCCCCACGGCCGCCGCGCCCGGCGGAGCGCCGTCGGCCGCCGCCGCGACCGGGTTGTCCACCCTGTCTCACACGGCGCTGGACGCCACCGCCCAGATCGCCGCCCAGATCGTCCGGAAGCTGGAGGGGCGTTCGACCCGGTTCGAGATGGCCCTGACGCCGGACGACCTGGGTCGGGTCGACGTCAGCCTGGACATCGACGCCGACGGCCAGTTGTCGGCGCGTCTGGCCTTCGACAATCCCCTGGCGGCCGCCGACCTGAAGGGTCGGGTCGAGGAGCTGCGTCGTCAACTGACGGATGCGGGCTTCACGGTCGCCGACGACGCCCTGTCCTTCGACCAACGCGAGCCGTCGGCGGGCCACGGCGGGGCCTTCGACCGGGGATCCGACCGCCAGTCCGCCCGCGCCTTCGGGGCCGCGTCCCGCCTGACGCGTGATGCGGACATCGCGCTGAACCCACCCCACTGGATTTCGCTCACCCTGACGCCCGAGCGCGTCGATTTGAAGGTCTGACCCATGGTCGACGCCATCACCACCACCACCGAGGCGGCGAGCCGCACCACGGCGGCCCGGACCAGCCTGACCTCGAATTTCGAGACCTTCCTGTCGCTGCTCACCTCGCAGCTGAAGAACCAGGATCCGCTGTCGCCGTTGGACTCCAACCAGTTCACCCAGCAGCTGACCCAGATGTCGGGGGTCGAGCAGCAGCTGCTGACCAACGACCTGCTGACCAGCCTGCTGGCGGCCCAGCAGGGCGGCGGCTTGGGCGGAGCGGCCAACTATATCGGCAAGGACGCCACCGCGGTGTGGTCGGCCACCAAGCTGGAAGGCGGCAAGGCCAACTGGAGCTACGAACTGGGGGCCTCGGCCTCCGAGGCGACGCTCAAGATCGTCGACGGCCAGGGCAAGACGGTCTGGACCGGCCCCGCCCCGGACCGGAAGACCGGCACCCACGACTTCGTCTGGGACGGCAAGACAACCGCCGGCGGCCAGCTGCCCGACGGCGGGGTCTATTCCCTGCAGATCGCCGCCAAGGCCGGCATCAACACCATCGAGGCCCAGGTCCTGACGCGCGGCACGGTGAGCGGCGTCGAACTGGCCAATGGCGTCCCCTACCTGTCCGTCGGCGCGGCCCTCGTGCCGCTGTCCTCGGTCATCGGCGTGAAGGATCACCCTTCGACATGACCGCCCTGACCCTCCCCCTTTTCGCCTTCTGTAAGGAGCCCACGTCGTGAGCATCAACTCTGCCCTTCTGGCCGGCGTGTCCGGCCTGACCGCCAACTCCGCCGCCCTGGCCGCGATCTCGCAGAACATCGCGAACGTGAACACCGTCGGCTACAAGCGCACCGCCGCCGAGTTCTCGACCGTGGTCAACGCCCAGAGCCAGGGCGCGGGCTATTCGGCCGGCGGCGTCCTGGCCAACACCCGCAACTACATCTCGCAGGGCGGTCAGCTTCAGCGCACGACCACCTCGACCGACCTGGGCATCGCCGGCCAGGGCTTCTTCGTCACGACCGAAAAGGCCGAGGGCCTGGACGCCGGCGACGCCCGCCTGTTCACCCGCGCCGGGGCCTTCCGGGTCGATAATTTCGGCTATCTGAAGAACACGGCCGGCCTCTATCTGCAGGGCTGGCCCGTCAATGCCGAGGGCGACATCCCGACCGATCCGTCGGACCTGAACAAACTGACCTCGATCAACGTCGGCTCCGTCGGCGGCACGGCCGAGGCGACCACCCGGGCGCAGCTGAACGCCAACCTGAAATCCAGCCAGGCGGTCTCGGCCGACATCGCCACCTATTCGACCGCCACCAAGTCGATGTCGACCTACAACGCCACGACCGGCACCGGCTTCAAGCCCGACTTCCAGATCACCATCCCGGTCTCGGACTCCAAGGGCGGCCAGCGCACCGTGGCCTATTCCTTCCTCAAGACCGCCAACCCGAACGAATGGCAGGCCGAGGTCCACGTGATCCCGGCCAGCGACGTCGACAACGGCACCACCCCGCCCAATGGCATCCTGAAATCCGGCCTCGTCCTGTTTACCCAGGACGGTCGCCTCGACATCGACGCCATGAAGGCGCGGGCCGTGGCCGTTCCGGGCTCGATGCTGTTCGCCGACCCCTCCACGGCGTCGCTGACCCTGGCCTCATCCGAAGCGCCGGCGGGCACGGCGACCGTGCCGAAATGGAAGACCTCGCTGGGGATCGACGACCAGACGCTGTCGTTCGACCTGACCGCTTCGGCGGGCGGGCTGACTCAATATGACTCAGACTCGATCGTCCAGGCGGTCGTGACGAACGGCACCGCCTTCGGCAACCTGTCGAACATCGAGATCGACGAGGAAGGCTTCGTCACCGCCATCTTCGACAACGGCGTGACCCGCCGGATCGCCCAGGTCGCCCTGGCCACCTTCACCAGCGCCGACAGCCTGACCCCCACCAGCGGCAACGCCTATCGGGTCAGCCAGAGCTCCGGCACCTACAACCTGAAGACCCCGGGCGCGGGCGGATCGGGCATGATCGGGGCTTCTCAGCTCGAGGCGTCGACGGTCGATCTGTCCGCCGAATTCACCGGCCTGATCACCACGCAACGGGCCTATTCCGCCTCTTCCAAGATCATCACGACGGCCGACGAGATGCTGGCCGAACTGATCAGCATCAAACGCTGATCTGGAAGCAACAGACCGATATACTGAATGAACGTTAATCAAAAATCTGGCTCAAACCGGCGTTTGGTGAAAAACGGATATTATCCATTCCTTCACCACGACGCTAAACCGGCCCTTAGCCGCGTCTCGCTACAGTCATCATCAATTGGTGGTGGTGAATGAGGCACAAGCCCATGTTGCAAGAACGGCGCGTCAACAAAGAAGGCGAGCAGTACGTCGTCGGTCCGACGGGCACGCCCCTGACGATTCGGGACCTGCCGCCCGCGAACACCGACCGCTGGGTCATCCGGCGCAAGGCCGAGGTGGTCGCCGCCGTGCGCGGTGGCCTGCTGAGCCTGGACGATGCCCTGACCCAGTACCGCCTGACGGCCGAGGAGTTCCTCGCCTGGCAGAAGGCGATCGACAAGTGGGGCATGCAGGGCCTGCGCACCACGCGGATCCAGAACTACCGCTCCTAACCTTTCTCCCCCGAGACCACGACGGCGGCCGCTCCCTGGCGACAGGGGGCGGCCGTTGTCGTTTGGGGGTGGCCTCGAATTCGTCCCCCATCCGCTCTATATGCGCGCCATGACCCTCCACACGGCCGTCCTGGCCGAGCCCGTCTGCGCCCTGCCCGACATCGCCGCTCCCGACATGGAGGCGGCGATCGCCTCGGCGCGGGCGGCGGTCGGGCTGCCGGTCGGATCGCGGGTCGTGGCGGCCATGTCCGGCGGCGTGGACTCCACCGTCGTCGCGGCCCTGCTGCACAAAGCGGGCTATGACGTCGTCGGGGTGACGCTGCAGCTCTACGATCACGGCGCGGCCCTGAAGAAGAAGGGGGCCTGCTGCGCCGGTCAGGACATCCACGACGCCCGTCTGGCCGCTGAGATGCTGGGCATTCCCCACTACGTCCTCGACTACGAGAGCCGCTTCCGCGACGCCGTCATCGACCAGTTCGCCGACTCCTATCTGAAGGGCCAGACGCCGGTCCCCTGCATCCGGTGCAACCAGACGGTCAAGTTCCGCGACCTGTTGGACGTGGCCCGCGACCTGGGGGCCGCCGCCATGGCCACCGGCCACTATGTCGGCCGGTCCGTGAGCACGGACGGGCAAGTCCAGATGCGCAAGGCCATCGACCCCTCGCGCGACCAGTCCTATTTCCTGTTCGCCACCACCCGCGATCAGCTCGACTATCTGCGCTTCCCCCTCGCCGGTCTGGAGAAGCCCGCCGTGCGCGGGGTCGCCGCCGCACTGGGCCTGCGCATCGCCGCCAAGCCGGACAGCCAGGACATCTGTTTCGTCCCCTCCGGCGACTATCGCACCCTGATCGACCGCCTTCGCCCCCAGGGCCGGGAGGCCGGCGAGATCGTGCACATGGACGGCCGGGTGCTGGGCCGGCACGCCGGCATTACCGACTACACCATCGGCCAGCGCCGGGGGCTGAACGTCGCCGTGGGCGAGCCCCTGTTCGTCACCAAACTGGATCCCGAGGCCCGCCGCGTGATCGTCGGCCCGCGCGAGGCCCTGCTGACGGCATCCCTGACGCTGGACGAGACCAACTGGCTGGGCGACGAGGCCGCGATCGAAGCCGCGGCCGAGGCCGGGACGCCCGTCCTGGCCCGGGTCCGGTCGACCCGTCCGCCCTCCCCGGCCCACCTGTCGCTGATGGACGGCATCGTCTCGGTCGTGTTCGAAACGGGCGAAGAGGGCGTGGCCCCCGGCCAGGCCTGCGCCCTGTACGACCCCGCCGATCCGGATCGGCTGCTGGGGGGCGGCTTCATCGCCTCGACGACGGCGGTCGCGCTTGTCTGACGCCCTCGCCACGCGGCAGGGCCTGCCCGAACCCTATCGCTACCTGCTGGCTGACCTGCCGCGCGATCGCTGGCACGGCAACGACATCGCCGCCATGGCCCGCTTCTGGCTGCAGATGCACGCCGGCTTTCGGCGCGAGACGGCCCAGATGCAGACCCTGACCGGCCAGTGGCGCACCGGCGCCCTGGCCCTGCCCGACCTGCACCGCCAGCTGATGCCGACCCTGCAGGGCTTCCTCCAGCATCTGGATGGCCACCACAATATCGAGACCCACCACTATTTCCCGACCATGCGGCGGGTCGAGCCGCGCATCGGGGCCGGCATCGATCTGCTCGACCGCGACCACGACGCCATCCACGGCCATCTGGAGTCCCTGTTCCAGGCGGGGCTGACCTTCCATCAGGGGATTACCGCCAAGGCCCCGACCGCTGGCGACACCGCCGCCCGCCTGGCCGATGCCATCGACGCCGCCGGCCCTCAGCTCACGCGGCATCTGGACGACGAGGAGGACATCGTCGTCCCCCTGATCACCCGCCACGCCAGTGCGTTCAGAAGTTAGGCGGCCTCTTCCGACGCCGCCGTCTTCGGCATGACCTCGCCCACCGTCGGGCAGTTCTCGGTGCGGGTCAGCTTGATGTCGCGGCGATTGACGATCTCGCCGCAGCAGCCGCAGGCGATGCGCGGCTCCAGCGAGTGGCCGCAGGTCTCGTGGATCATGTCGAACCCGGCGACTTCCTTGTCGTACACGTGTTTGGATCCCCATCCGTACAGGGCGACCAGAACGTCGGACAGATCCCGCCCCTTGGCCGTCAGCACGTATTCATTGCGCGGGGGGCGCTCGGAATAGAGCTGCGGCTGCAGCACGCCATGCTGGACCAGGGTCTTCAGTCGGGCGGCCAGGACGTTGCGCGCGACGCCGAGCCGATCCTGCCACTGCTCGAACCGCCTCACGCCTTGGAAGGCGTCGCGGATGACCAGCAGGGTCCACGGATCGCCGATGACCTCTAGCGTCGCCGCGATCGAGCAGCTCTGGCGCGAATAATCTGCTGTTCTTCCCATGGCTTGAAGGTGACGCTGCGTCAGGCGATTTGCAAGAGGGTTGCCAAAAGGAACCCGGTCCGGATCAAGCAGCGAGGAACCGTGGTCCCAGCGATAGCACTTACAATCCTGCGCTCAAGCAGCGAGGCTCCGCGAGCCGAGCGGTAGCGCGCTCCGAAGGAGCCTCCTGAGATGTGCAACAACTATGCGATGAAGGTGTCGCCTGCGACGCTGATCGCCACCTTCGCCGAGGCCGGCGTGCCCATGCTGTTTCCGGACGGCCTGCCCAATGCCGAGCCGACGGACTCGGTCCGTCCGACCGATCCGGCTCTGCTGATCCGGGGCAGCGTCTCCGGCGAAGCCGCCCTGACCACGATCCGCTGGGGCCTGCCGCCGACCGCGCCGAAACGGCCGCTGCTGATCAACATGCGCAGCGAGGGCCGCAGCTTCACCAGCGGTCGCGCCCTGGTGCCGGCCAGCTGGTTCTACGAATACACCGGCACAAAATACCCGAAGACCAAATGGACGATCGCCCCAGTGGAGGCGGGCTTCGTCACCTTCGCCGCCCTGTGGAAGACGACCCCGGAGGGCCAGCGCTTCAGCCTGCTGACCGTCGACGCCGGTCCCGACATCGTCGCCACCCACGACCGCCAGCCCGCCGTCGTCGACCCGGTCGACTGGCCCGCCTGGCTGGACGAAAGCCGTCGCGCCCCCGCTTTGTGGCCGTCGCCGGCCGGGCGCTTCCGGGTGTTCGAGACGGCGCGCGCGTAGTCGGCAGGCGCAGCACAGTCTTCTCCCTCCCCCTCGGGGGAGGGGCGTCGCGCAGCGACGGGGTGGGGGCGGCAAGGCGACAAGCACGGCGCTGAGCCTGGCTCGCCCGGCCGCCCCCACCCGGTCTCCGCTGCGCTCCGACCACCCTCCCCCGAGGGGGAGGGAGAACGGCGTGCACCGCCGACCGCCCACCCCCTCGCAATCCCCCCTCCCCGACGCTACATCCCCACCACCGAAACCGAGAGCTTCCCATGTCCGATCCCGTCGTCATCGTCGCCTTCGCCCGCACCCCGATGGGGGGCTTTCAGGGGGCGCTGAGCGGCGTCAAGGCGACCGAGCTGGGGGCCACCGCCGTCAAGGCGGCGGTCGAACGCGCCGGCCTCGATCCGGCCAGGGTCGACCAGATCTACATGGGCTGCGTCCTGTCCGGCGGCCTGGGCCAGGCCCCGGCGCGCCAGGCCGCGATCGGTGCCGGTCTGGGCCAGCATGTCGAGGCGACGACGGTCAACAAGATGTGCGGATCGGGTCTGCAGGCGGTGATGATGGCCTCGGACAGCCTGGCGGCCGGGTCTGCCGACATCATCGTGGCGGGCGGCATGGAGTCGATGACCGGGGCCCCCTATCTGATGACCAAGCACCGCGGCGGGGCCCGCATCGGCCACGATGTCATCGTCGACAGCATGTATATGGACGGTCTCGAGGACGCCTATACGCCCGGCAAGCTGATGGGCAATTTCGCCGAGGACTCGGCCGAGACCTATCAGTTCACCCGCGAGGCCCAGGACGCCTATGCGCTGGAGAGCCTCAGCCGCGCGCTGAAGGCGATCGAGAGCGGGGCCTTCGCCGCCGAAATCACCCCGGTCGAGGTCACCGGCCGCAAGGGCACCGTCACGGTCAGCCAGGACGAACAGCCCGGCAAGGCCATGCCCGAGAAGATCCCGACCCTGAAACCCGCCTTCAGCAAGGACGGCACCATCACCGCCGCCAACGCTTCCTCCATCTCCGACGGAGCCGCCGCCCTGGTCCTGACCCGCGAGAGCGTGGCCAAGGCCATGAACCTGCCCATCGTCGCCCGCATCGTCAGCCACGCCGCCCACGCCCATGAGCCCGGCCTGTTCACCACCGCGCCCGTGCCTGCGATGCGCAAAGCGCTGAAGAAGGCGGGCTGGTCGGTCGAGGACGTCGATCTGTGGGAGGTCAACGAGGCCTTCGCCGTCGTGCCGATGATCGCCATGCAGGAGATGGGCATCGACCACGCAAAGCTGAATGTGAACGGCGGGGCCACCGCGCTCGGCCACCCGATCGGCGCCTCCGGGGCCCGGGTCCTGACCACATTGATCGCGGCGCTGGAGGCGCGGGGCGGGTCCAGGGGGATGGCCAGCCTGTGCATCGGCGGCGGCGAGGCCGTGGCCCTCGCGGTCGAACTGGCCTGACCCGGTGAGCCTGGACCGCCGCACCCTGCTGGGCGTCGCCGCCCTGGCCTCGGCCGGACCGGCGCTGAGCCCGGCGACGGGCGCGGCCCAGACGCCTCAGATTGCCCCTGCCGACCCGACCGAGGTGATCCGCCTTTGGCCCGCCGGGGCTCCCGGCGGTGACGGCGTGACCGTGACCCCGATCGTGCCCGAGCGATCGACCGATCCGGCCTTCCACGACCGCTATGCCGAGTACACCACCGACCCGATCCTGACGGTGATGCGGCCCGCGCGACCCAATGGCGCGGCCCTGCTGCTGATCCCGGGCGGCGGCTATCGCTGGGCCGTGGTCGACAAGGAGGGGATGGACGTGGCCCGGGTCTTCGCCGCCGCCGGGGTCACTTGTTTCGTCCTGCGCTATCGCCTGCCCGCAGACGGCTGGGCGGCCGGGCCGAACGCCCCCCTGCAGGACGCCCAGCGGGCCCTGCGCCTGATCCGCGCCGGTGCCGCCGACTACGGCATCGACCCGGCCCGGATCGCCAGCCTGGGGGCGTCGGCCGGCGGGCATCTGGCGGGTCTGCTGGCCGCCCGGCGCGACGCCACCTACGACCGCGTCGATGCCGCCGACGCCATCTCCTTCCGGCCCGACCTGAACGTCCTGCTCTATCCGGTCGTCACCCTGGCCGATCCCTTCGCCCACGTCGGGTCGCGCACGCATCTGCTGGGGGCCGAGGCCACGCCGGAGCAGATTGCCACCTGGTCGCTGGAGCGGATGGACTGGTCCGGGGTCGCCCCCACGGTCCTGATCCATGCCCTCGACGACGCCTCGGTGCCGGTCGAGAACAGCCTGGTCCTGTTGACCCGTCTGCGGGCCGCCGCGGTCACCACGGAGGCCCACCTGTTCCAGGAGGGCGGCCACGGCTTCGGCACCCGCCTGATCGCCGGCAAGCCCGCCGAGGTGTGGCCGGACCTGGTCCATGCCTTCGGGGCCCGCAACGGCTGGCTCACGGTTTCGGCGGCGACTCCAGCGGCGGCTTGACCGCCGGCGGTCGTCCGTCCGCCCGAAGCAATCGCAACAGCGCTTCCCCGCCCGCGGTGAGAACAATCATCGAAACCTCCTGCGACTGAGAGTCGTTCGCAAGATTGCGCTGCGCCGATCGCGGTGGCAAGCCTTCCTTCGGCGGCTTCAATCAGGATCATGACGATGCGAACCGACGGAAAACTCGACTATTTGGAAATGCCGGCCACGGCCCTGCCCGAGACCAAGGCCTTCTACACGGCCGCCTTCGGCTGGACCTTCCAGGACTACGGCCCCAGCTACGCCGCCTTCGACCAGGGCCTGGACGGCGGGTTCGACGCCGACGCGGCCGACCGGTCCAGGGCCCCCCTGCCCATCCTCTATGCCCACGACCTCGAGGCCATGCGGACCAGGGTCGAGGCGGCGGGCGGCGAGATTGTCAAACCGATCTATGCCTTTCCCGGCGGCCGACGCTTCCACTTTCGCGATCCGTCCGGCAACGAGCTCGCCGTCTGGTCCGAGGCCGGATGAAGGCCTGCGGCACCTGCGGCCTGTGCTGCAAGCTGATGGGCGTCACCGCCCTGCAGAAGCCGGCCGGCCGCTGGTGCCGCCATTTCGGCAAGACGACAGGGTGCGGCATCTATGACGACCGCCCGACGGACTGCCGGGTGTTCAACTGCCTGTGGCTGCTGACCGAGGCGTTGGACGAGACGTGGAAGCCTTCGACGTCGGGCTTCGTGCTGCACAGCGAGGACGGCGGTCGCCGTCTGATCGTCGAATGCGACGCCGCCCGCCCCCACGACTGGCGGCGCGCCCCCTATGAGGCCCAGCTGCGCCGCTGGGCCGCCGCCGAGGGGCAGGAGGTGCTGGTCTTCGCCGGCGCTCGCGGCGTTCGGCTCGGCGCGCCCGATACGGCGGTGCGGCGGGTCTAGCCCCTAGCGGTCGTCGATCGACTGGCCGATCTGCTCGGCCAGCGCCCGGTCGGCTCCGTCCAGGCTGGTGATCCAGACGTGGATCTCCCGGGGCGCGGTCGCGCGGCTGAACAGGTGCTCCAGCGCCACCCGCCGTCCCGTCTCGGTCGCCACCACCGAGGCCCGGCCGCCCGCCTCGACCATGTCGCCGGAGTAGATCGGAAACTGCGAGGCTGGGCCCGTATAGACCATCACGAACGGCTGCCCGCCCCGGCGGATCGTATAGATGTTGAAGTCCGGCCCCGGCCGTCCGGTGGTGATGCTGAAGCCGGCCGGCAGGGTCACGGTGAACGGCAGGGCCGCGATCGCGGGGGCGTCCAGCACGACCGGCGGCGGGGGCGGCGGCTCGACCGCGGCCCCCGCCGGCTCCGCGGCGGCTTCGACGGGGACGGGTGTCGCCGCTGCCGGAGCGGCCGGCGGAGCCGTAGCGGGCCGCACCGCCGTCGTGGGGACGGGCGACGGGGAAGACGCGGTCGTCGTCGGCGCGACGACCGGCGGCACCGTGGCGGGCCTGGACCCTGTCGCGGTCGCTGTGGCAGGGGCCGGACGCGTGGCGGGTGCAGGGGTCGGAACAGAACGCGGCGCCGGAGCGGGCGTCGCTGCGCTGGTCGCGGCCGGCGGCGCACCGTTCAGCATCCGGGTCAGACTGCTGGGCGGAGCGGCAGGGGCGGCCTGCTGGGCGATCAGGGTCAGGGCGGCGAGGAGGTGCAACATGGCCGGGACCATCGCGCCTCAGCCGCTGAACGGCAAGCTTCGCAGTATGTAGGCGACTGTGGCGACGCTGATCGATCCGGCCAGGCAGAGGCCGACGAACCACGCCAGCTTCTTCCACAGGGGGCCGGACGCCTCTTCGCCCTCGGGCGGGGGAACGGGATCAATGATGATAGCCGGCCTCCTCGTCGATCTTGCCCCGGAACACCCAATAGACCCAGGCGGTATAGGCCAGGATCAGCGGCAGGATCACCGCCGTGCCCCACAGCATCAGGGCCAGGGCGTTCAGCGGCGCCGCCGCCTGCCGGAAATTCAGCGCATAGGGCACGATATAGGGGGCGAAGCCCGCCGCCAGCCCCAGATAGCCTGACAGGAAGACCAGCATGGCCCCGACGAAGGGCCAGCGATGCGAGCCCCTGCGGGACATCACGAACACCAGGGCCAGGCCGGCGAGACCCAGCAGCGGGATCGGCAGCAGCGGCATCAGCACGCCCCAGTCCAGGGCGAAGCCATCCTTCAGGTCGAAGCCCCACCGCGCCGCGATACGCGGGTGGATCAGCAGGGTGGCGAGGCTGACGGCCGCCAGCAGAACGGTGACGATCACCGCGCTGACGCTGGTCCAGCGCTTGGCGTCGCCGTGCAGGTTGTCCTTGGTCTTCATCATCAGCCAGGCCCCGCCCAGCAGGGCATAGCCGGCCACCAGACCCGCCGCGACCAGCAGCGTATAGGGGGTGAGCCAATCGAACTGCCCCCCCGCGAACCGCTCTTCGCGCACCGTCACGCCCTGGATGAAGCCACCCAGCACCAGGCCCTGGGCCAGGGTCGTCAGGATCGAGCCACCCGCGAACATCTGGGTCCAGAACTTGCGGCCCTTGTCGCGGGCCCGGAAGCGGAACTCGAACGCCACGCCGCGCAGGATCAGCCCGGCCAGCATCAGCAGGATCGGCAGGTAGAAGGCCGGCATCAGCACCGAATAGGCCAGGGGGAAGGCCGCCAGCAGGCCCCCGCCGCCCAGCACCAGCCAGGTCTCGTTGCCGTCCCAGACCGGAGCGATGGTGTTCATCATCACGTCCCGCTCCTCCTTCGATTTGGCGAAGGGGAACAGGATGCCGATGCCGAGGTCGAACCCGTCCAGGGTGACGTACAGCAGCACCGCCACGGCGATCAACCCGGCCCAGATCAGGGGAAGGTCCAGGCTCATGACACGGCTCCACGCACGCCACCGGGACCCGTGTCGTCGGGGGTGTCGTCGTCGTCGGGGGAGGTGTCCTCAGGGGCCTTGGCCATCGGCGTGCCGGGCGGACGCTGGCCGCGCGGGGCCGGCTCCGTCTTGGCCGCGATCGGGCCCTCGGCCATCAGCCGCAGGATGAAGATGGCCCCCGCGGTGAAGACCACCGAATAGACCGCGATATAGGCGATCAGCGAGGTCGCGACCTGGCTGGCCACCACCGGCGAGACCGCGTCGCGGGTCTTCAGCACCCCATAGACGACCCAGGGCTGGCGCCCCACCTCGGTCACCATCCATCCGGCCAGCACAGCCAGGAACCCCGAAGGTCCCATGATCAGGGCGAAACGCAGGAACCAGGGGCTGTCGAACAGCCGTTTGCGCGCGATCAGCACCGCGCCCCACAGGCCCAGACCGATCATCAGCATCCCCAGCCCGACCATGATGCGGAAGCCGAAGAAGGGGATGAAGGGCGGCGGCTGGTCCTCGCGCGCCCAGCTGTCCAGACCCTTGATGACCTCCTCGGCGGGAACGCCCTGAATCAGGTTGCCGACGCCGGGCAGGGCCACCTCCAGATGGTTCTTCTGCGCCTCGCGGTCGGGGATGCCGAACAGGATCAACGGCTGGTTCGGCTGGGTCTTCCAGTAGCCTTCCAGCGCGGCGGTCTTGGACGGCTGATATTTGTGCGTCACCTCGCCCGAGGCATGGCCGGCCACCAGCTGCAGCGGGGCCAGGACGGCGATCAGCCCGACCGCCATGGTCAGGGAGATGCGGCTCTCGCTCCAG
This sequence comes from Brevundimonas sp. LM2, assembly GCF_002002865.1. Taxonomy (NCBI): domain Bacteria; kingdom Pseudomonadati; phylum Pseudomonadota; class Alphaproteobacteria; order Caulobacterales; family Caulobacteraceae; genus Brevundimonas; species Brevundimonas sp. LM2. The sequence goes on from NZ_CP019508.1 coordinate 2,609,724, forward strand.
CCCGTGGTGACGACCCCGGCGGCCCGGTCCTTGAGCAGTCGATACGCAGAGGCGGCCCCGACCACCAGGCCGGTGGTCAGGAAGGCGGCCAGCAGCATGTGCGCCAGCCGCGTCGGGAAGCTGGGGTTGAAGATCACGGCCATGTAGTCCGTGGCCTCCATCGTCCCGTCCGCCATGATCTGGAAGCCCTGCGGCGTCTGCATCCAGCTGTTGGCCGACAGGATCCAGAAGGCCGAGATGGTGGTGCCGATGGCGACCAGGACCGTGGCCGTGAAGTGCAGTTTCGGCCCCACCTTCTTCCAGCCGAACAGCATCACGCCGAGGAAGGACGCCTCGAGGAAGAAGGCCGTAAGCACCTCATAGGCCAGCAGTGGCCCGATCACCCCGCCGGTCAGGCGGATGAACTCGGACCAGTTGGTGCCGAATTGATAGCTGAGCACCACGCCGGACACGACGCCCATGCCGAAGCTGAGGGCGAAGATCTTGACCCAGAACAGGTACAGCGTCTTGAACGCCTCCCGCTTGGTCCACAGCCACAGCCCCTCCAGCACGGCCAGATAGGCCGCCAGCCCGATGGTGAAGGCGGGAAACAGGATGTGAAAGGCGATGGTGAAGGCGAACTGAAGGCGCGACAGCAGCAGGGCGTCGAGGTCCACGGGCGGAGTTTCCTATTGACCGTTGAGGGCGCAGCCAGTGCGCCCTCCTTTATCGCAAGTCTATCCGACAGCCCACCGCGCGACCGTGCGCCGCATCATTTCACTATATGATGATTTTCTTCACGCCGCTGGAAGCTCGACCCAGAAGGTCGCGCCGTGACCCAGCTCCGACTCGACTCCGATCGAGCCGCCCTGCAGCTCGATCAGCCCCTTGGCCAGGGCCAGGCCAATGCCATGCCCCTCGACCGCGCTGCGCTCGAGGCCCAGCCGGTTGAAGGGCTCGAATAGCTGGGCCTGTTTGTCGGCGCTCAAGCCGGGCCCCCGATCCACCACCTCGATGCGAACCCCGTCATAGACGCGGCGGGCGCGCAGAACGACCGTCCCGCCCCCGCCGGCGTATTTAACCGCATTGGTGGCCAGATTGTCGACGACCTGGGCCAGACGCTGAGAGTCGGCGATGGCGACCAGGCCGTCGCCTTCACAGACCACGCTGATGATCAAGGACTGGGCCTCGGGTCGCAGCAGGGTGGCGTTGCGCACGTCTTCCAGAATGCCCCGCACATCGGTGGGGCGAAGTTCCACCTTCACCGCCCCGGACTCGGCCCGGGCGACGTCGAGCAGGTCGTGGGCCAGGGCCTCGACCTGACGCGCCGTCTTGACCAGCATCTGAGCCATCTCGATCTGTGTTTCCGTGACCGGCCCCAGCTTGCCGCTGGCCCACAGCTCGCCGATGCCGATCACGCCACCGATCGGGCTCTTGATCTCATGGGCGACATTGGCCAGCAGCCGGGACTTGGCGGCCGAGGCCCGCTCCGCGCGCGCCTGCCCCGCCCGGGCGCGCGCGGACAGCCGGTCGCGCTCTTCCAGCAGCGACGCAATGAGAACGATCGGCAGGAAGCCGAACAGGATGGCGACCTGAACCACCAGGGTCCGCTCGGCGTTGTCGGCGCTCACCAGCTGCGATGGCCCCACCCCGAGGGCGAGGGCGGCGACCGCGGCCACGGACACGACGATCAGCGCCGCCGTGACCCCGATCACCCTCAATCGCGCCGCGATCACGATCAGCACGGGGACGAGGGCGAAGATCAGCGGCAGGGTGCGGCTGAAGAACACCGCCAGGCACAACAGGATCAGAAGAGCGAACAGCCCGACCGTCTCGGCCGCGCGCAAGGGGTTCAGCAAGGCCGCGATCTGTCGCCGCTCGAACGCCAGGACGAAGGGCGCGACAACGGCCAGGCCGAGCGTATGGCCCAGCCACCAGGTCCGGAAACTGACCAGGAAGGACTCCCCGGTCACCCCCAGAAGCATGGTGGCCACCATCAGGCTGGCGACGATCGGGGCCAGCACGGCGACAAAAAAGAGGAAGCGCCACGCGCCGCTGACGGTCGCCAGGTTCAATGTCGGCGCGAACCGGCGGGCCAGCGCCACCGCCGTCACGATCTCGATCATGTTGGCGAGGCTGAAGCCGAGCGCCAGGGTCGGGGGATTGCCGGCCAAAAACTGACCCGCAACGATCCCCAAGGCGATCAGGCCACCGAAACTCAGGTCGAAGCTCACGCCGCGACCGCTGCGCAGCCAGACACCGACCGCCAGCCCGTTCGCAGCCCACACCATGGCGACCATTCCCGCCGTCCGCGCCGTCGTGATGGCCAGGATGACCAGCAGGGCCACCGCCAGCACCGTCAGCATCGGGGCCAGGGGCTGGGCGAACAGGCTGGCCGCCGTGGTGGCGGCCGGACGCGCGCCCGAGACGGGGGCCTCTTTCAGATCCAAATCGATCGCACCAAGAGCGCGGGCGGTGGGCATGGGTTGGAACTCGGACGGAAGGCGAACGCCACTGTAATCGCCCGCTTCCTAATATCCCCTGAAGTCATCGCCCGTTTGTAAAGATCGCGTTAAAGCTGCGAACCGCCTCGACCTCGCCCGATGGGTGTGCCCAGACCCCGCCGCTGACCGCCAGGAAGTCGGCCCCGGCCTCGACCAGAAGCCCGGCATTGTCGACCGTGATCCCCCCGATGGCGACCGAGGGGACCTCCATCACCTCCTGCCAGATGGTCAGGATTTCCGGGTCGGGCCGGTGCGACGTCGCCTTCGTGGCGGTCGGGAAGAAGGCGCCGAACGCGACATAGTCGGCCCCGGCCTCAGCGGCCTCCATGGCCAGGTGGCGGCTGTCGTGACAGGTGGCCCCGATCATCGCGCCCTTGCCCATGATCCGCCGGGCCGAGGCGACCGAGGCGTCGTCCTGACCCACATGGACCCCGTCGCAGCCCGAGGCGGCCGCCAGATCGGGTCGGTCGTTCAGCAGCACAGCCACGCCACGGTCCTGGGCGATGGGGGCCAGACGCCGGACCGCCGCCTCGATCTCGGCGTCATCGGCCGGCTTGATCCGGATCTGCAGGGCCGCGACCGGACCGGCCTCCAGGGCGCGCGCCAGACGACCGGCGAAGGCGTCCAGGTCGGCGATCCGCGGCGGGGTGATGAGATACAGCTGGCAGGCGGGTGGGGTCATAGTCCCGAGGTGCGGCAACCGGATGCAGGGGTCAACCGCCGACCGCTCTTGCGAACGCGTTGCAATCGCCGAAGCGGCTGCTATAGAGAACCAGTCGCAACTGGCCAGGAACGCCTGCCGTGTATGTCTGCAACTGCAATGGTCTTCGCCAACGCGATGTCGCCCGCGCGATCGAGGCGGGCGCGACCCGTCCGCGCGACGTGTTCCAGCGCAACCAATGCACGGCGCAGTGTGCTAAATGCGTCTGCGAGATGCGCCAGATGATTCACGACAGCCGCGAAGCCTTCGCCCTGGCCGCCGAATAGTTTGGCCCGGCCACACGAAGGACGACGACCATGAAGGGCGACCCCGCGATCATCCGCACGCTGAACGCCGTGCTGACCAACGAACTGACGGCCGTGAACCAGTACTTCCTGCATGCCCGCATGTTCGAAAGCTGGGGCCTGAAGCATATGGGCCAGATCATCTACGACGAATCGATCGGCGAGATGAAACACGCCGACAAGCTGATCAAGCGGATCCTGTTCCTCGACGGGCTGCCGAACCTGCAGGACCTGCACAAGCTCAAGATCGGCGAGACCGCGATCGAATGCCTGGGGGCCGACCTGCAGCTGGAGCTCGGCGGACGCGACACGCAGCTGGCCGGCATCGCCCAGTGCGAGGCGACTTCGGACTATGTCAGCCGCCAAATCCTGATGGAAATCCTGTCGGACACCGAGGAGCACATCGACTTCCTCGAGGCCCAGTTCAAGCTGATCGAACAGCTGGGCGAGGCCAACTACCTGCAGTCGGCCATGACCGAGATCGCCCCGGACAAGTCCGCCACCGGCAATTGACGGGCTAAAGCACCTCGCGCCGGCCGAGGTGGGCGACCGCGGCGATCAGCACGACAAGCCCCACCCCGCAGCCCAGGCCCAAGACGGTCTGGGCCCGCCAGGCTTCGGTCGCCAGCACATTGATCGGCATCTGCCAGGGGAAGAACACCCCCTGTTTGGCGGAGGTCGCCACCACCGAGAAGAAGGTCCCGCCGATGCCCACGGCCAGGGCGGGCACGAAGCTCGAGAACCGCAGGGCGATCCAGAACTGGATGGCGACCATCAGCAGGGCGGCCAACAGCACCTTGCCCAGCAGGACCGCTTGGGCGAACGGATCGAAGACCCCGCTCGGCGCCAGAACCGGCTTGAGCGTCGCCGCCAGGGTCACGGCGCCGCAGGTCAGCAGCAGGTTCAACAGGCTCATCGCGGCGATCATCGCCAGCACGCACAGAGCCTTGGCGGCATAAATCTGCCAGCGCGGCACCGGCAGGGCCCGCAGGTGGTCCCAGGCGCGCGGGCCATGCTCCATGTGGGCGACCAGGGCGGTCAGGGCCGTCACGCTCATCGGCAGCATGAAGAAGGCCCAGATGGCGGCCGAACCCTGGGTGTACATCTCCCAAGGCTGCGGTTCCTCGCCCCGCAGCATGTTGAAGAACAGGAAGATGGCGATCAGCGTCGGCGCGGCCAGGGCCAGGACGGCGGCCAGCGACCGGTTCAGCTTGCGGGCTTCGACGGACAGGACGGCGAGCATCAGACGGTCTCCGGGGCATTGGCGGCGGACGGCGTGACGCCGCGATACAGGCTCTCCAGCGAGGGCGTGCGGGCCCCGATGGCGAAAACCGCGACGCCGGCCTCGACCAGGTCGCGGTTCAGGCCGGCGATCGCCGCGTCATGGTCGGCCCCCGGCCTCAGCCGCGCCACCAGACCGGTCGCGTCCTGGCTCAGCGTCAGGTCGTGACGGCGCAGCACACCCCGAGCCCGCTCGACATCGTCGACCCGCAGACCGATCTCGGGGGCCAGGTCCGCCTTCAGCCGCGCCAGCTCGCCCTCCAGCACCAGACGGCCTTCGTGGACGATGCCGATATGGGTCGCGGTCTGTTCGATCTCGCCCAGCAGGTGGCTGGACAGCAGCACCGTGGCCCCGGCGCGGTCCGGCAGGGCCTTGAGGAACCGGCGCATGTCGGCGATCCCGTCGGGGTCTAGACCATTGGTCGGCTCGTCCAGCACCAGCACCGGCGGCGCCCCCAGCATCGCTCGGGCAAGGCCCAGCCGCTGACACATGCCCAGCGAATAGTCCGACACCCGCCGCCGGGCATTGTCGGTCAGGTCGACCACCTCCAGCACCCGGTCGATCTCGGGGGGCGGCAGGCCCAGCAGGGCCCGGGTCAGGTCCAGGTTTTCCCGCCCGGTCAGGTGCCCGTAGAAGCCGTGCGCCTCCAGCAGGGAGCCGACCTTGCGCGCCGCCCCGATCCGGTCGCAGGTCACGTCGATGCCGCACAGCCGCGCCGAACCGGCGCTGGGCTTAAGCAGGCCCAGCAACATCTTCAGCGTCGTCGTCTTGCCCGCCCCGTTGCGGCCCAGGAAGCCATAGACCGCCCGTTCCGGCGCGGTCATCGACACCGCGTCGACCGCCAGATGACGCCCGAAGCGCCGCGTCAGCCCCTCCGTCTCGATCGCCGCCACCATCTGAACCGCCCCTGACGTTTAAGTCTGACATCAAGTTGCAAAGGGTGCGTCTTTAAGTCAAGATTAAAGAAAAGACAGGATATTCCGCCCATGCCGACCGACGACCTCGCCCGATTCCGCCGTCTGTGCGGGCAGTTCCGCTGGCTGGCCGTGTTCATGGTCTGCAGCGTGGGCGCAGTGCTGGCCCTGATGTTCGTGGTGGCTCCGGCGGTCTCGGCGGCACGCGGAACCTTTGCCCCCGGGGTCGCCCCTATCCGTTTCCTTGAGAAGGTGATCTGGGCCACGCCCAACATCTTCTATCTCTATGCGGTCTGGTCGATCGGCTCGGCGCTGGGCGCGGTCTCGCGGGGCCGGCTGATCCAGCCCGTTCTGGCGCGCGCCCTGCGTCACGTCGGCATCGCCCTGGGTCTCGGCGGCCTTCTCAGCGTGTTCGGCATCACCAACATCTCGCGCCTGATCGGCGGCGAGCAGGGCAGCTTCGGCTATTTCGACGTGGCCGGCATGACCCTGGGCATGATCGGCGGGGCGCTGTTCCTGCTGGGCCGGATCGTGGACCAGGCCGACCGCATCCAGGCCGAGCTGGACGAGATGATCTGATGCCGGTCCGCGTGACGCTGGACGCCCTGATCGTCGCCCGCGGCCTGAAGGCCCGCGACCTGGCCGCCGAGGTGGGGATCAGCGAGACCCAGCTGTCCCTGTTCCGCTCCGGCAAGGTCAAGGGCATCCGCTTCTCGACCCTGGCCCGGATGTGCGCCGTCCTGGGCTGCCGGCCCGGCGACCTGCTGGACTACGACGCCGATCCGGCGGACATGATCCGCGTCGGCGACGAAGACGCCGGCTGATCTGGAACCCGTCCGCTCGCCGCCCATTTCGCTCACGCTGAGGGAGCCTGCCATGACCGATATCGAAGAGACCCTGGACGACGTCCGCGAGGCCGCCGCCGACTTCCTGAACGCCGGCGAGCGCAGCCCGGGCCACGTGGCTCTGGGCGTGGCGATCACGGTCGGCTTTGCCCTGGTGGCGACGGCCCTGGCCACGGGCGCGGTCCGTCCGGCCCGGCGCACTTTGGCCCAGGCCCGCGACGGACACGCCGCCGTGGCCGAGCGCCCGCGCGGCGCCTTCAGCCTGGTCCTGCCCGCCGTCTTCTCGGCCACCACCCTGTCGGCCGTGCGGGTCTGGAACGCCCCGGCGCGACCCGAACGGACCAGCGCCATGGTCCTGTGGGCCGGAGCCCAGGCCATCAACGCCCTGTGGATCGCCCTGCGTCCCGCCAGCCGCGGCATGCAGATCGCCGCCGCCATGACCTCGGCCGGCCTGGCCGCCGCATTCGCCCACGAGGCCCGCAAGCTGGACCCCGCCGCCGGCAAGCTGGCGAACCCCACGGCGCGCGGGGTCTCCTTCGCCAACCTGCTGGGCCGCAAGGCCGGCGTGGACCAGCCCACGGTGCACTGACCCCGGCTGCTTGCCCTTGAGACCGGCTTCCTCTACGGGTCACGCCCACTTTCGCGCGCCTGTTCGGCTGCGCCTCAAACCCCAGTGATCCCATGGCGAAAATCAACGGCAACACCATCAAGCCCGGCATGGTGATCGAGCACAACAAGGGCCTGTGGGTCGTCACCAAGGCCAGCCACGTCAAGCCCGGCAAGGGCGGGGCCTTCGCCAACGTCGAGGCCAAGAACCTCGAGACCGGCAACAAGCTGAACGAACGCTTCCGCTCGGAAGACAAGGTCGAGCGCGTGACGCTGGAACAGAAGGAGTTCTCCTATCTGTACGAACAGGGCGACGCCCTGGTGTTCATGGATGACGCCACCTACGAACAGACCGAGCTGCAGAAGGACTGGGTCGGCGAGGATCGCGTCGCCTATCTGCAGGACGGCATGAAGGTCACGATCGAGATGCACGAGGACCGGCCCATCGGCCTGTCTCTGCCCGAACAGGTCACGCTGGAAGTCGTCGAGACCGAGCCGACCGTGAAGGGCCAGACGGCTTCCTCCTCCTACAAGCCCGCCAAGGCCAACAACGGCGTCCGCATCATGATCCCGCCCTACATGGGCGTGGGCGAGCGCATCGTCGTCGACACCTCCACCGGCGAATACGTCCGCCGCGCTGAGTAGAGGACTTAGTGAGTAGGGCTTAGGGCTTAGTCGCCTCTAAGCCCTAAGCCCCAAGACCTACCCCCTTGAACTTCTCCGTCTGTCCGGGCTGACCGCCTTTTCAGGATCTGCGGACCAGGAGCTTCCCATGGCCCTCGCCTCCGCCCTCGTTTCCGTCATGATCGACGCGGTCCGCAAGACCGCCCGCCCGATGCTGCGCGACTTCGGCGAGGTGGCGCACCTGCAGGTGTCGCGCAAAGGCCCCGGCGACTTCGTCACCGCCGCCGACATCAAGGCCGAGGACACTCTCTACGAACTGCTGATGAAGGCCCGCCCCGGCTACGGCTTCCTGGGCGAGGAGCGCGGCATGATCGAGGGGACAGACAAGTCCCACACCTGGATCGTCGACCCGATCGACGGCACCACCAACTTCATGCACGCCATGCCCCATTTCGCCATCACCGTGGGGCTGCAGCGCTATGCGCCCGACGGCTCGTCCGAGATCGTCGCCGGCGTCACCTACAACCCGATCATGAACGAGCTGTTCTGGGCCGAAAAAGGCAAGGGCTGCTATCTGAACGACACCCGCATCCGCGTCGCCGGGCGGCGTGACCTGTCCGAAAGCCTGATCGCCACCGGCCTGCCCTTCATCGGCAAGTCGGGCCACGCCCAGTCGATCAAGGACATCCATGCCATCGGCCAGCGCGTCGCCGGCATCCGCCGCCTGGGCTCGGCCGCCCTGGACTTCGCCTGGGTCGCCTGCGGTCGCTACGACGCCTATTACGAGCGCAACCTGAAGCCCTGGGACGTGGCAGCGGGCATCCTGTTCGTCACCGAGGCCGGCGGCATCGTCACCACCATCGACCTCGACGGCGACCCCAAGACAGGCGTCTCTATCCTGGCCACCAATCCCGAACTGCATCCGCAACTGACGAAGGTGTTGCGGGGGTAGGCACGACCTTCTCCCTCCCCTTTATGGGGAGGGACAGCGCAGCGCAGCGGAGCCCGGGTGGGGCCGTGCGAAGGGTGCGCACTCACAACACAGCCCCACCCGGCCTCGCCTACGGCTCGGCGTCCCTCCCCATGAAGGGGAGGGAGAACCCCGTCATCCACCCGTCATGCCCCTCCCCTAGCCTCCCGGCATGATCCGGATCATCCTCGCGGCCCTGATGCTCGTCGCCAGCTCCGCCGCCGCCCAGACCCCGCCCCACCCTCTGGTGATCGCCCACCGCGGGGCCTCCGGCGAGCGCCCCGAACACACCCGCGCCGCCTATGAGCTGGCCATCGACCAGGGGGCGGACGTCATCGAGCCGGACCTCGTCATCAGCAAGGACGGCCAGCTCATCGTCCGGCACGAGAACGAAATCTCCGGCACGACCAACGTCGCCGACCACCCAGAGTTCGCGGACCGGCGCACGACCCGGACCATCGACGGCGTATCGACTACCGGCTGGTTCACCGAGGACTTCACCCTGGCCGAGCTGCAGACCCTTAGGGCCCGCGAACGCCTGCCGACGCTGCGCCCCGGCAACACCGCCTTCGCCGACGAGACGATCCTGACCTTCCAGGCGGTCGTCGACATCGCCCGCGCCGCCACCGCCCGGACCGGCCGAACCATCGGCGTCGCCCCAGAGCTGAAACACCCGACCTATTTCGCCGCGATCGGCCTTCCGCTTGAGCCGCCCTTCCTCGAGGCGCTGCGCACCAACGCCCTGATGGCCGCCGACAGCCCCATCATGGTCCAGTGTTTCGAGATCGAGTGCCTGCGGACCCTGAACGCCCAGACCGACGCGCCCTTGGTGCAACTGATGTCGCTCTCCGACGGCCCCGCCGACCATCCGGAGCGGACCTACGCCGCCATGGCCACGCCCGAGGGCCTGGCCGAGATCGCGACCTATGCCGATGCGATCGGGGTCGAGACGGCGATGATCCTGCCGCGCACGCCCCAAGGCACCGCCGGCACGCCGACGACCCTGGTCGTCGACGCCCATGCCGCTGGGCTGAAGGTCGTCGCCTGGACCTTCCGCGCGGAGGACGTCTTCGTCCCCATCGACTATCGCGGTGACCTGACAGGGTGGATCCGTCGGTTCTATGCCCTGGGCGTCGACGCCGTGTTCAGCGACTTCCCGGGCGTGGCGGTCGCGGCGCGGACCGCCCCCTAGCGGCCGGCCACCAGCTGGACCCGGATGGTCTCGCCGGTCACCGCCTTGGCCGTCCAGGCGGTGCCCACGCCGCCCTTGACAATCGGGGTGCAGAACGATCCCGGCAGGGGCACGGGTCGCCTCTGGCTGAAACAGACCTGGCCGTCGCGCACGCGCCAGACCCCGCTGCTGAGCCCGCCGCGTCGGCCGCGCCCCTCGAACCGTCCGGCGGGCTGCAGCCACATCCGCGCCGTCCGACCGTCTGGATAGGTCGACAGCAGCGTATTGCCGAAGGCCGGCGCCAGGTCGGCGGCGGTGGGCGCGGCCTGCAGCATCAGAGCGGCGGTCAGGGTCGCGAAGAGCATATGGTTCGGCCTCGGTTCGACGAGGGAAACCCGTCCGAACCCGAACGGTTCACCCCTCGCGGAACTGCAGTTCCGCCAACCGGGCGTAGAGGCCGCCCTTGGCCACCAGTTCGTGGTGGGTGCCGGTCTCGACCACGGCCCCGTCCTCCATCACCACGATCCGGTCGGCGCGCAGCACGGTGGCCAGGCGGTGGGCGATGACCAGGGTGGTGCGACCCTGCATGGCCTGGTCCAGCGCCGCCTGGACCAGGCGCTCGTTCTCGGCGTCCAGGGCGCTGGTGGCCTCGTCCAGCAGCAGGATGGGCGCGTCGCGGACCAGGGCCCGGGCAATGGCCAGACGCTGGCGCTGTCCGCCCGACAGGCTCTTGCCGCGCTCGCCCAGGGCCGTGCCGAAGCCTTCGGGCAAGGCCTCGATGAAGCCCAGGGCCTGGGCCTCCTCGGCCGCGTGACGCACCTCGGCCTCGCTGGCCGCCTCGCGTCCGAAGCGGATGTTCTCCAGCGCCGAGCCCGAGAACAGCGGGGCCTCCTGCGACACCCAGGCGAACCGGTCGCGGACCGCGACGGGATCGGCCGCGCGCACATCGACGCCGTCGACGCTGACCGCGCCTTCCTGCGGGTCATAGAAGCGCAGCAGCAGACGAAACACGGTCGACTTGCCCGCGCCCGACGGTCCGACCAGGGCCACGGTCTCGCCCGGGCGGACGGTCAGGTCGAACCCCTTCAGCGCCGGCAGGTCCGGCCGCCCCGGATAGGCGAACCGCACCCCGGCCATGGCCACCCGGCCCTCGGGCGGGCTCGGCAGGGCCGTCGGGTGGTCGGGCGCTGAGATCGCGGGGCTGGCGCGCATCAGCTCGTCGATCCGCTCCATGGCCCCCGAGGCCTTCTGCACGTCGCCCCAGCTCTCGCCGAGCGCTCCGACCGCCCCGGCCGTGAAGACCGACAGCAGCACGAACTGCAGCAGGGCTCCCGGCGTCATGAGGCCGTTGGCCACGTCCTGGGCCCCCAGCCACAGCACGAAGGTCACGCCGCCGAACACGACCACGATGATCACCGCCGTCATCCAGGCCCGCGCCTTCATACGGACCAGGGACACGCCGAAGGCCTCCTCCACCACCGCGCCGAAGCGGTCGATGGCGCTGCGGACGCGGCCGAAGGCCTGCACCGTCTCGATGGCGTCGACGCTCTCGCCGGCGAAACCCACGGCATTGGCGAACCGGTCCTGGGACCGCACCGTCAGCTTGCGCACGGACCGGCCGAAGATGAAGATCGGCGCGATCAGGATGGGCGCGGTCAGCAGCACCAGGCCGGTCAGCTTGGGGCTGACGATGAACAACAGGGCCACGCCGCCCAGCAGCGTCAGGAAGTTCCGCAGCGCGAACGACACCGAGGTCGTCAGCAGCGTCTCGACCAGGGCGATGTCGGTCGTCAGGCGGCTCAGCACCTCGCCCGTGCGCATGGCCGCGAAGAAGGACGGATCCAGCGTCAGGATCCGGTCGAACAGCCCCTTGCGCAGGTCGGCCACGACCCGCTCCCCGGTCTTGGTCACGTAGAAATAGCGCACGGCGGTGGCCACGCCGAGCAGGACCGCGTTCAGCCCCAGGATCAGGAACCAGCGGTTGATGTCCTGGCCGCCGTTCTCAAACCCGTGGTCGATCGCGCCCCGCGCCGTCCCGGTCAGGGCCAGGGAGGCGGCGGTCGAGGCCAGCAGCCAGAAGCCGGCGAACAGGGCGTTCAGCCGATGCCGCGCCAGATAGGGCCAAAGCCGGAACAGCGGCCGGATCGTGCGGGCCTTGGCGCGGCGCTTGCCGGCGTCGCCCATCTGTTCGACCAGCAGCGCCCCGGCTCCCGGGCGGCCCGACGCCTCCGCCTGTCCTGAAAGGGAATTACGGATCGGCGCGGCGCTGTCTGTCATGGTGCGCGCCTCTTGCTCCCAAAGCGCCCCCGGTGTAAACGCCGCCGCTCATTCCCGCCGGACTTCTGGCGGGTTTTGTCATTTTCACGCACCGACGGTCGGCATCGTCATCGCGTACAGACACTGGAACACGACCATGAAGGCCGATACGCACCCCGACTACCACTTCATCACCGTCACCCTGACGGACGGCACGACCTATCAGACCCGTTCGACCTACGGCAAAGAAGGCGATGTGCTGAACCTGGACATCGATCCGTCGACGCACCCGGCCTGGACCGGCGGCAACCAGCAGCTGATGGATCGCGGCGGCCGCGTTTCGCGCTTCAACAACAAGTTCGGCGGCTTCATCAAGAAGTAGGCTCGCACTGCGGCAAAGACGTCACGAAGGGCGCCGGTCTCCCGACCGGCGCTTTTTGTTTGAGCGGAAATCGTTACCATGCGCTGGTTCGACACCGGGACGCGAACGCCGGGTTCAACACGGCGTCGAAACAGAGCGAAACGACCATGAATCGACGTGAACTAGCCCTCGGCGCTGCGGCCGCAGCGATGGCGGGCTCGGCCGTGGCCCAGACCAGCACCGCTTCGAACAGCCCCTATGCCGCCGCCTACAGCGCTCAGATCGGTCGCCTGCCCCAGGCCATCCAGGCCGACGTCCGCGCCTTCTACGACCTCAACGGATGGCGGCCCGTCTGGAACGCCGACCGGCTGCGCCGGCTGAACGATGTGTCGAACCGCGTCGAGCGTCACGGCCTGGCCAAGTCCGACTTCTTCGACTTCATGGGCCTGGCGGCCGACCCCGACAGCGCCGAGGTCCGCACGACCGGTGCCGCGCTCGGCTACGCCTCGGTCCTGGCCAACGGCCGCGTCCGCCCCGAGACGGTCGAGGATCTGTGGGAGATGCAGAAGAACGTCGTCGATCTGCCCGCCGGGCTGAACGACGCCATGGTCAAGAGCACCATTCTGGAATGGTTCGACGGCCTGGCCCCGACCGATATCGGCTACAGCAACCTGTCGGCCGGCTATGTCCGCTATCGCCGCATCATCGGCGCGGGCGGGTGGCCCCGCTTCCGCGCCGGCGCGACGATCGAGCCCGGCCAGAGCGACACCCGCGTCCCCGTCCTCATCCAGCGGCTGGTCGCCGAGGGCGATCTGCCGGAGACGGACGGCGCGCGCCTGACGGCCCAGGGTCTGGTCTATGGCCCCGAGCTGCAGCAGGCCGTCCAGGGCTTCCAGACCCGTCACGGCCTGTCCCCCGACGGCCGCATCGGCGCCGGCACGCAGAGCTCGCTGGGAGCCTCGGCCGACGACCGGGCCCGCCAGATCGCCCTGAACCTGGAGCGCCGTCGCTGGCTCAAGCGCGACCTCAATCCCGAGCGGATCGAGGTCAACACCGCCGCCGCCATCATGGTCTACTGGAAGGACGGCCGCCCGGTCCACTCCAACCGCGTCGTCGTCGGCTCGCTGGAAAACCAGACGCCCAGCCTCGAGAAACCCTTCGCCTCGGTCGTAGCCAATCCCCCCTGGTACGTGCCTGCGGGCATCGCCCGGCGCGAGATCCTGCCGCGCGGCCCCGCCTATCTGGCCAGCCAGAACATGTACGTCCAGAACGGCACGGTCATCCAGCGCGCCGGGCCGACGGCGGCCCTGGGCTATGTGAAGTTCGAGCTGCGCGACAGCTACGCGATCTTCCTGCACGACACCCCGTCCAAGGCGGCGTTCAACCTGTCGGTGCGCCAGCGCTCGCATGGCTGCGTCCGTGTCCAGAACGCCGTCGAGTTCGCCCGCATCCTGCTGTCGCCGGACCCGACCCTGCTGGGCCAGTTCGACGAGGCGCAGGACAGCCGCGAGACCAAGCGCATCCAGACCGGCCGCGAGATCAGCGTGCGCCTGCTGTACTGGACCGCCTTCGTCGACGGCCAGGGCCGCGTCGCCTTCCGCGAGGACGTCTATCGCCGCGATAGCAAACTGGCCGACGCGCTCGGCATCGCCGTCAGCCTGCCGACCGTGGTCGACGACGGGGCCCGCGTCGCCAACGACGTCGGGCCGTAGGGGCGCGAGCCCTAGGCCCTGAACGCCGCTTCCAGCCGGTCCATCTGGCTCAGCACGGGATTGGCCTCGGGCTCGGCGGGGCCGTCCAGGTACATGCGGCGGTCCAGGTACAGCACGCGGTCGTGCAGCTTCTCGGCCCGGACCAGATATTCGACCAGGGCGATCGGGATCTCCGGGTGCGTCGGTTCGGCCTCGGCCGGACGCTCGTTCAGGCGATAGCGCGGCTCGCAGGCGGCCTCGGGCGTCATATCGCCTTCGCGCACGGCGCGCTGGACCAGCAGCCAGGACGCGATCTGCATCAGCCGGGTGGTCAGCGTCATGCTTTCGCCCGCATAGGCCAGAGCGGCGGCGCGTGACAGCAGCTTGGAGTCCCGCCGGCCCTCGCCGTCCAGATAGGCGGCGGTCTCCTCGACGAGGTCCATGCCTTCCTGGAAGGTGCGTTCGAACAGTTCGGAGCGCGCGAAATCCCGCACCTCGCCCGCCCGGGTCCGCACCACCGACTCGTCCGTCTCGTTCGTCATCCCCTCAACCATACGCATGAAAACGATCGACGTCCGCTGTTTCGTCGGGCCGGATCGGCACCGCAGCGCCCCCCTGTGCAACGGCCATGCCAGACGACCGCAACGGCGAACAGCGTCAGGGCTTGCAGTTGAACAGGGCGTCCGCCGCCGACTTCTTGGCGTTCTTGCGCGCGATCGCCGCCTGGGCCCGCTCGATCTCGCCCGCTAGGGCGGCGATCCGTTCGCTCAGTTCTTCGACCGAATACAGGTCGAGATCCTCCCGGCCGAGGGCGCTCAGCATGGCCCCGCGCTGGGGCCGCGGATCCAGATCGTCGAAACTCACGGTCGCCTCCTTGGCCGGGGTCGGAAAACAGCCCATCTGAACGCCCGGACACGGACGATTGCAAGACGGGAGACTTCGGATGCGGGTGATCGAGATCGAGGGCGGCTCAGGCCCCGCTGAGGCCCTGCGTCCGGGCGAGCGCCCCGACCCCGTGGCCGGTCCGGGCGAGATCCGCATCCGGGTGCGCGCGGCCGGGGTCAACCGCCCCGACCTGCTGCAGCGCCTCGGGGCCTATCCACCCCCGCCGGGAGCCTCGGACGTCCTGGGACTGGAGGTCGCCGGCGAGATCGATCAGGTCGGCGATGGCGTGAGCCGCTGGTCGATCGGAGATCGGGTCTGCGCCCTGCTGGGCGGTGGCGGCTATGCCGACCATGCCGTGGTCGACGCCCGCCACGCCCTGCCCGTCCCCGACAGCCTGGACTTCATCCAGGCCGCCGCCCTGCCCGAGACCCTGTTCACCGTCTTCGCCAATGTGTTCGAGGCCGGCCGGCTGAGCGCGGGCGAGACCCTGCTGATCCATGGCGCGACCTCGGGCATCGGGGTCATGGCCATCCAGACCGCCAAGGCCGCCGGGGCCCGCGTCATCGCCACCTCGCGCGGCGCGGCCAAGGCGGCGGCGGCCCTGGCCCTGGGGGCCGACGTCAGTCTGGACGCGACCGCAGGCGACCTGGCCCACGGCATCGCCGAGGCGGGCGGGGCCGACGTCATCCTCGACATGGTCGGGGCCGCCTATGCCGAGCTGAACCTGAACGCCCTGAAGCCCTCCGGCCGCTGGGTCGTCATCGCCACCCTGACCGGCGGCCTGGCCCAGGTCGACCTGGGCCGGGTGATGATGAAACAGGCGACCCTGACGGGCTCGACCCTGCGTCGCCGCCCGGCGGACGAGAAGGCCCGGCTGACCGCCGCCATCGAAGCCCGGGCCTGGCCCTGGGTTGCCTCCGGCCAGGTCCGGCCGCCAATCGACGCCACCTTCCCCCTGGACCAGGCCGCGCGCGCCCACCTCCGGCTGGAGGCGGGCGATCACGTCGGCAAGATCATCCTGACGCTCTGACGCCTACCAGCGCCCGCCGCCGCGCACCGGTCGCATCGACGAGATGCGATCGTTCAGACCCGTGCTGGACAGATTGCGGATGTTGCCGTCGATGATCTGACATTCGCCGCGGAAGCCGGAGTCCGAACAGACTTCCCACGGCCCATTGACCTGGATGGAGCTGATCTGGTCGTTCAGATGGGTATTGTCGAGGTTGTAGACCTCGCCCCGAAACGTCTGGAAATCGCCGCGATAGTCCCGGGCCGTGAAGACGGTGACGCTGTTGCGACCGCCGCCGCCATTCCAGCCGCCGTTCTGGCCCCCGCCGTTGTTCCCGCCCCAGCCGCCACCATTGTTGCCACCGCCGTTCCAGCCGCCGTTGTTCCCACCGCCGCCATTGTCGTTCTCGAACTGGCCGCGACCGCCCGTGCAGACCAGAAGGCCGTTGTCGTTGCCGATGTCGCCCGACGAACAGGCGGACAGGGCGATCGAGGTCGCGCGCGCCCGTCTGCGGATATCCAGGCATTGTGCATACAGCCGGCCCTGGTTCACCCGGGCATTGGAACAGGACTGGGCATAGCTGCCGTTCGGCACGCCGCGCGACTGGGCCTCGGCCGGCCCGGGGATGGACGTCGAGCCGACCGTCGCCAAAAGGGTGCCGGCCGCGAAAAGCGCGAGCGTTCTCATGAGTTCTCCTCCCGAAAGGATGCCCGACGCATCCGAAATGACAGTGTTCCCCATCCTGGATGAACCGTAGCTGTATGCCACCGCTAGACGGCGTTTTCTTTTTGCGCGAAACGGCCTATATCGAGATCATCAGCGCCCGGCCGAAAGGTCGGGCGCCGTCGTATCCAGAGCCCGGCGACACGCCCGGGCCCAAGCCTGACCGGGACCACACCCATGACCGACATCCTGATGCCCAAGGCGACCGCCGTCTGGCTGGTGGACAACACCTCCCTGACGTTCGAGCAGATCGCCGACTTCTGCGGCCTGCACCCGCTGGAAGTGCGCGGCATCGCCGACGGCGACGTGGCACGCGACATCCGCGGCGTCGACCCCATCACCGGCGGCCAGCTGGACCGGGCCGAGCTGGACAAGGCCCAGGACAATGCCGACTACCGGATGAAGGCCATCGTCAGCCGCCACGCCGAGCTGATGAAGGCGCACAAGCCCGCGCCGAAATATACGCCGGTCTCGCGCCGTCAGGACCGTCCGGACGCCATCATGTGGTTCGTCAAGAACCACCCCGAGGTCACCGACGCCCAGATCGCCAAACTGCTGGGGACCACCAAGTCCACCATCGACAGCGTGCGCAACCGCACCCACTGGAACAGCCCCCAGATCAAGCCGGTCGACCCGGTGACGCTGGGACTGGTGGGCCAGCTGGTGCTCGACGACCTGATCTCCAAGGCCGCCGACAAGAAGAACCGCGACGACGCCAAGAAGGGCGGCGCCGCCCTCGAGCCGATCGCCGCCGAGCCGGTCGAGCCGGAGTTCGTGCCCGAGGAGCGCGAGCGCCGCTCCGCCGAACCGACCGCCGCCTCGGTGTTCGGCAACCGCGAGTAGGTTTCTACGTCGCCGCCCGGCCTGGACGATACCAGGCCGGTGCCGCCGGGGGCGCGCAGTTCCGCTGCATCCCCAGCCCCTTCAGATAGGCGCGCCGCAGCCGGCCGGCCTGGATGGCGGACTGCACCGCCTTGCTGTGCTGATCGGCCCCGGACAGCCGCCGGATCCAGCTGCGGCCCGGGATGAAGTCCGCCACGCTGTCACGGATCGCGTCCAGCATCGCCCGCGCGGCCGCGTCCTGGGCCCGCTCGCTCAGCCGCGTGCCGTCGTCATGCGCCGGTTCGTCGCTGTCGGGACCCAACGCCTCGTTCAGCCGGATCACCTCGGCCCCGATCGTCATGCAGTGGTTCAGATTGCGCATGTCGTAGGGATTGGCCTGCGCCTGAAGCAGGACCGTGGGGATGACCTCCCGCCGCACGTTGAAGTCGTCCAGCGGACCCGACACCGCCGCCCCCATCCCGTCGCGGACCTGGGACGCGGTCGAACAGCCCGCCAGCCCCAGGCCGACCAGCAGCAGGGCAACGCTGCGCTTGATCAAGATCGTCCGCCTCCTCTGTCGCCTCGATCCGGGACCATAAAGGCGCGCACCGCGATGTCCACGCGGCGCGGCCCGGCCCCGCAAAAGGCTTCGGCCGCCGCCCCCGGGGGGACGGCGGCCGCGTGGCCTCTCGATCGCCTGAGCCGGTTCAGGTGCCGCTGCCCGGCTCGGCCTGTTTGCGATGCATCTCCGCCAGCACCGTCTGCGGCGTGACCGCGGCGGTCGCGGCCTGAAGCTTGTTCATCAGCCCCGCGACCACGTCGCCGTCGCCGCGTTTCATGGCCGCATAGCCGATCTCGGCGACCTTGCTGGCCTCCATCTTCTTGCCCTGACCGACGGCTGTGTCTTCCATGCCGGCGCGCTCGAAGAACTCCGTCTCGGTCGGCCCCGGCATCAGCACGGTGACGCTGACGCCCGTGTCTTTCAGCTCGTTGCGCAGGGCGAAGGAGAAGCTGTCCACATAGGCCTTGGAGGCGTTGTAGACGGCCTGGAACGTGCCCGGCATCAGGCCGGCGATGGACCCGGTCAGCAGGATCTGCCCGCGGCCGCGCTCGCGCATGTCGCGGCCGACCAGGTGCAGCAGCTGGGTGGTGCCGGTGATGTTGGTGTCGATGACGTGGCGGATGTCGGCGAAATCCTGATCCAGGAAGCCCTCGCCCAGCCCGTGACCCGCGTTGGCGGCCAGGGCGTCGACGGGGCGACCGCCGATCAGGTCGTACAGGGACTGCACGCCGTCCTCGGTCGACAGGTCCGCCTGCAGGGTCTCGACCCGCGCGCCGAGGCCCTCGAAGGTCTGCTGCGCCTCAGCCAGCGACGTGTCGGCCGCGACGATCAGATCGAAGCCGTCATCGGCGAAAAGCCGGGCCAGCTCATAGCCGATCCCGGTCGAGGCGCCGGTGACGACGGCGAGCGGCCGGGCGGTCTCGGCGGCGGTGGGAAAGTCGGTGTCGGACATGTCTCAGCTCCATGGGGGTCGGGCTGAAAATGCGGGCCGCGCCATCCTGTTCCGACGGAACGAAGCCCGGCCAGCGGCTTTTCCGGGACACACCGTCAGAGGAGTTAACCCTATGTCCGATCACCAACTTTCAACCGATGCGGATGTGGCCTCACCCGCATTCGTGGATAAGGACAACGTCGAGGGCGACCACGCCGCGTCCAGTATCCGGGCCGTCATGATCAACCGCCCGCGCCAGGAACTGTATGATTTCTGGCGGGACTTTTCCAACCTTCCGCGCTTCATGGAGAACGTGAAATCGGTCGAGATCCTGGAGTCGGGACGGACCCGCTGGCATATCGCCGGACCGGCCGGAAAGGATGTCGAGCTGGTCTCGGACATCACCGAGGACGTCCCCGGCGAAAAGATCGCCTGGACCTCCAGCGAAGGGTCGGACATCGACCATGAGGGCTTCGTCGAGTTCAAGGACAATGCCTTCGGACGCGGCACCGAGGTGCGGGTCTTCGTCAGCTACGACCCGCCCGCCGGCGCGATCGGCAAGGTGGTGGCCAAGGTCCTGCAGCGAGAGCCGCGCGTCCAGGCCCGCCGCGAACTGCGCCGCTTCAAACAGCTGATGGAAACGGGCGAGGTCTCGACCTCGAAGGCCCCCGACGCCGCGCCTCGCGGCGACCGCCACTTCTGATCCGTCCCCCGATCCCCCTCCCCCTCTTCAATTCACGAGATTATTCATGCGCGCGCTGACCTGGCACGGAAAACACAACGTCAAGGTGGACACGGTCCCCGATCCCCAGATCGTCAATCCCCGGGACGCCATCATCAAGATCACCGCCACCGCCATCTGCGGCTCGGACCTGCACCTGTACGACAGCTACATCCCCGGCATGTCCAACGGCGACGTCCTGGGCCATGAATTCATGGGCGTGGTCGAGGAGGTCGGCAAGGAGAACACGACGCTGAAGGTCGGCGACCGCGTCGTCGTCCCCTTCGTCATCGCCTGCGGCAAATGCTTCTTCTGCGACCACAAGATGCCGGCCGCCTGCGACAACTCCAACCCGGCCGAAAAGGCCGACGCGTCGGAGATCGCCTACGGCTACGCCATGACCGGCGCCTTCGGCTATTCCCACCTGACGGGCGGCTATGCCGGCGGCCAGGCGGAATACGCTCGCGTGCCCTATTCCGACTACGGCCCGATCAAGATTCCCGACGGGATCGAGGACGAGCGGGTGCTGTTCCTGTCCGACATCTTCCCGACCGGCTGGCAGGCGGCCGAGAACTGCCAGATCCAGCCCGGCGACACCGTGGCCATCTGGGGCTGCGGCCCCGTCGGCCTGTTCGCCATCAAGAGCGCCATCTTGCAGGGCGCGGGCCGGGTCATCGCCATCGACCACCACCCCCGCCGTCTCGAACTGGCCAAGGCCAACGGCGCCGAGGTCCTCAACTATCATGAGGTCAAGATCCGCGAGGCCCTGACCGAGATGACCGCCGGCATCGGTCCCGACAGCTGCATCGACGCCGTCGGCATGGAAAGCCACGGCTTCTCGCCCGACAACGTGGTCGACGCGATCAAGACCACCGTCCGCCTCGGCACCGACCGCACCCACGTCCTGCGCGAGACCATCATGGCGGTCCGCAAGGGAGGCACGGTCTCGGTGCCTGGCGTCTACGGCGGCTTCGCCGACAAGTTCCCGGTCGGGGCCTTCATGGAGAAGGGCCTGACCCTGAAGACCGGCCAGACCCACGTGCAGAACTACCTGCCCGACCTGCTGCAGCTGATCCTCGACGGCAAGATCGACACCACCGACATGATCTCGCACCGCCTGCCGCTGGAACAGGCCGCCGAGGGCTACAAGAACTTCAAGGACAACCAGAACGAATGGACCAAGGTCGTTCTGCTGCCCCACTGACGGCGGGCCCCGGCCCCCGTCCTTTCGACCGATGCCGGCGTCATGTGAATGACGCCGGCATCGGCATGTTTGCGCCCTGCCCGAACCTGCGCGGTCCCGATGCCTCGACCGAGGGCACGGAGCTCACGCCGCTCAGGGGTCGCATCGGGCGAGACCCACGGAGGACCCAGCCGGACGGGCCGGGTCAGCCTCCGGCGGCGTTCTTCAAGGCCGGAGCGGCGGCGATGATGGCCTGGCTGCGGTTGTTGACCTCCAGCTTGCGCAAGATGGCCGAGACATGCTGTTTCACCGTGCCTTCGGTCAGGTTCATCTCGCCCGCGATCTGCTTGTTCAGCTTTCCGTCGACCAGGGCTCGCATGACCCGGAGCTGGGCCGCCGACAGACTGGCGATGCGGCGGTGGAAATCGACCGCCACAGGGTCAGAGGGGGCGTTTTCCGGGAACAGCGATTCCCCCCTTAGAATGCCGCCGACGGCATTGACCAGGGTTTCGACCGGCTGCGCCTTGGACAGGTAGGCGTTCACGCCGAAGGCTCTGGCCATCGAGACGGAATGCGCGTCCGAGCGCGCCGAGACGATCGCGACGGCGCTGTCGGGGACCGCGACAGACGGTCTGCGCCGATCCCGAGACCCGCGTCAGACGAAGTGCTCCGCGCGTGACCTGCTGAAGCCGGCCCGCGAAGGCCATGCCTTCGATCGCCGACGGGGCCAGTCGGACGAAGTGGGCGCTGATCGCTTCGGACCAGGTTTCAGGCGTGTCGCAGTCGATCCGCCGATCCGCTTCCAGCCAGGTTAGCGTCTGTCCGCTGAAGCCCGGCAGCCATCGATCGGAAGCGAGGGGGTGAGCGGACGACATGACACCGTCCTCTAACGTGTCCAAAGCCCTTTTCAAGCAACGTCGCTACATGGTTGAACCCGAAGCCGGGACGCGGCGCGACGACGATGACGCCCGTCAGGCGTGCGCTCACTGATCGAGCGGATGGATCTTATCCCAATCAAGGTCGGGGTAAGATCGCGTTGGGCATCCACGCTTTGGTATCGGTGCGTCCAACAGCTGATCCGTTCGGCCGATTTCAGCCTGGAATGGCCGGCGATCAGATCACGTGAGTGAAACCCGAATCGCTATCGGTGAAACCCGACCCCGCTGTGTTGGGCTTCACCAAGCCTGATTCACTCTAGCAGCCACTTGCCTGAAAACGCTGTGCATCTTGAAGCCGCGTTTCTCCGTGAATCATGAAGCATGTCGCTGGCCCTGATTCACCCATTTGAGAATTTCACTGTCGTTGATTCAGTTGCAACGCTTTCGAACCAGGTCGGGATTGCGCCAAAACCGGACTCTACCCCCGCGCCGGAAAGCGGCCATTGCGTGCCGGGAAGCATGCATCGCAAAAGATGCGGCGGCATCGCGCTGACCCTCTCTTCTGTTTCCCGGGCAGGCCGTTTGGTCGAGCTTTCGCTGCAGACTCTCCAAGGATGCAGCATGGCACTGGTCAAGACGACGGTGCTCGCAGCAAAGGCCTGGGGTTCTTCGGCACCGAACAGAGCACGCCACTCGAAGATTGACCAGGGGTGATAGAAGACCCAATCGGGGCCTAACCGCCAGCCAGCCCCCAGGATGCTAGCCCATTGAAAGGTCCAGCCGATGTATTGCGTCGCGGCCTGTAGCCCGGCGAGAACGCCCAGACTGCCGGCCGCAAGCTTTAAACCCAAGCTCACAACACGCGTCCGTCAGTGACCGGCTTTCGCCAAATCGCCCACACCCCGGACGGGGTGCGAACCGCTCTTTCAACTTGGACGCGATGGCCATTTTTGGGCAGTTGCATCAGAGTTTTGCAACATTCTAGATCAGGAGCTGATGTGCCCTCGCCGCTTTCGCCTAGGCGATGTTCTCCAAACGTTGCGCTGAAGCGTGAGGCCTAAAACCGTCTTGCCAGTGAGATCGAAAGGCCCCGAGGCCGTTGGGGCGTGATGACGGTCTCGCGACCGACCAGAAAAGGGTTGCCGTACCCAAAAGTATCGCCGTCTGATCCAAGGAGGTTGTCGATCCTGACGGTGCCTGTCCAGGAGCCAAGCACAAGATAGCCCGCCAGTTCGGAGGTGACATAGTCGCCCATCTGCGTAATCGTCGTTTGCGTGAGCCGTTGGTTGGAGGGGCCGACATAGCCAACGGTTCCGCTGAGCCATCCAGGAAGGCCGAACAGTAGACCGTCTCGTCGGGCGGTCACCGCGCCAAGGATTCTCGGCACCCCGGGAAGATCGCTGCCGTTTCCTAATGGATAGCTCTCGTCCTCTTCCGTCAGCCGCGGATCGTTCGCCGTGAGGTTGACATCGATGCGCCAGGGACCATCGCGCCACACGCCCTCCACCTCGATTCCGCGCGTGTCGGCCGACCCGATGTTCGCCGTAAAGGGCAGACCGTCACGCGATATCCGGTCCGACTGCACGGATCGCCAGTCGACCCGGTATGCGGCGGCCCGCAGGCTCATTCGCTCATCTGCGGTCCGCCAGCGCAGCCCGATCTCGTGGCTCAGGAGGTCATCGGGCCGGAAGGTCCGATAGGGTTGAGCGCCACCGGGAACGCCATAGACGCCGTCCAGCACGGACCCGCCGTTGAAGCCGCCCTTTCGATAACCCAGGCTGGTCTGGGCATAGACGAGGACGTCGTCGCGATAGGCGTATTCGATCACCGCCTTGGTCGAAAAATCGTCATCATCCAACTGGCCCTGAAATTCGTCGGACAGCTGGCCAGACCGACGCGCCTCCGTGGCGGATTCGGTGACGGCTCTAAAGTATCGGCCACCGATGGTGATTTTCAGGTCGTCGCGAGCCCAGGCGAGCTCGCCAAATATCGCCGCCTCGTTCGTGTCGTCATCCTTGATTGTTACAAAGAGGGGGGCCCCCGCCTCCAGAGTCCCGATCCGGCTCGTCCGCGCGTGGCTATAGTGCGAGAAGGTCAGACCGGCCAGCCAAGTGAAAGGTGGTTGCGAGGGCGAGATGATCGAGCCTTCCAGCGCGAAGGCTCGAATATCGTCCGCCTCATCATAGGCCAGCGGAGCGCCTTGGCCGCCCAATTCCAATGAGGCGCGGGTAGCGTCATATCGGCGATCCAGATCATGACCCTGGTAGACACCACTTAACTTCACAACGCCCCACTCGTAGGTCCCGACTCCTGTCAAAGACACGCCGTTGAAATCGTTGTTGCTGGGCTCTCGTATCGCAAGCGACCTTTCGTAGGCAGGCAGGGACTCGAAAGCGTACTGGCTGTCGTCGATATGCAGGACTTGGAAAACGCTCGCGAGCCGGGCGTCCCAGACATCGTTGATGCGCCACAGCACCGAGGCCCGGACGCCGTTCCTGACAGTGCCCCCCGTGTTTGCCAAGCCAAGTCCCGGATCGTCGACGGCCCCTTCGATGACCTCCTCGTAAAGAACGGCCCGAAGCGCCAGCCGGTCTCGAACCAGAGGGGTGTTGAAGACGAGGTCGATCGAGTGTCCCGGCGCGGCATCATTCGCGACCGTCGTGCCGGCCGCGATCTCCGCCTGATAGTCGTCAAGCACCGGAGGACGGCTGATCAACTTCAGCACCCCTCCGAGGGTGCCCGCGCCGTAAAGCGTGGACTGTGGTCCGCGCAGAAGCTCGACCCGCTCCAGGTCGACCAGCCGCAGATCAGGATCCGGCGCATCGTAGGTCAGGCGGGTCTCGTCGAGATAGAGCCCCACCATCGCCTGGGTCTGACCCGTCAGCGGACTGTCCGCCAGGCCTCGGACGAACAGCTTGTTACGGCCCGAGCCCAGGTTTGTGACGGTCAGTCCGGCCAGGCGCGTCGCCAGGGCGGCGGTGTCTCGCCTGGCCGAGGCGTCGAAGGCCGCGCCCTCAATCGCGGAGAGCGAATAGGGCGCGTCGGCCAGGCTCTGCTCACGCCGCGTGGCCGTGACGACGATGTCGTCCAGACGGTTGATTTCCAAGGGCGGCGGCGGGTCCAGGCGTCGGGGCGCGGGCGGCGCGCTTCGTCGCGTGATCAGATAGGTGCGCCGATCGATGCGGCGAAAGCCACATGGACTGTCGGCCAGTATAAGTCGCAAGGCGGTTTCGACATCGTATGTTCCGACCACGGCCCGGGACCGACCACAGCCGGCGGCCTCGGTCGCGCCGATCGACACCCCCATCTGCGCGCCGAGCCGAAGGACCGCCGCGGTAGTGGGCTGCGCCGGAATGGACACGTACCGCGCGGCCTGAGCCGAGGCGCTGGTGGCCCCCACCAGCCAGGCCAGGAAAGCCAACAAGTGGCGATGACGGTATGGCCGTGCCATTCTCGGCGTCAGCGCGGGCGCAGTTCGATGACGCCCTCGCGCCGCGCGACCACGATCGGCAGAAAGGCTTCCAGGCGGCGCAAGGTCTCGTCCTGGCCGTCCAGGGCCAGGACCCCGCTGAAGCGAAGCGCGCCCGCGCCGCCAATCGCGCGGATCGGTGTCGGATAGGCGCGATTGAGATCGTCGACCACCTCTGACAACGGCCGGTCGTCGTAAACCAGTTGGCCGGCGCGCCAGCCGGGCGGCTCGGTCGACCCGGGTGCCACTGTTAGCGCGTCCGTAGCATCTGGCCGAGTAACCGATTGGCCGGCAGCTAGACGGACGTTGTGCGTCGCGTCGGCCAGATCGGACACGCGGACAAGGCCGCGAGCAACATTCACGCGGGTGCTGTCGGCGTCGCGGCGGACGTCGAATGCGGTGCCGAGCACCTCGATCCGACTTTCGCCGACTGTAATTCGGAAGGGACGGTCGACGTCATGTGTGATATCAAAGGCAGCTTCTGCATGTCCCATCTCTACCCGCCGTTCAGCGCCCGACAGACGGATGGACAGAGTGGAGTCGCCATTCATTACAATCACCGAGCCGTCGGCCAGGTTAACGGTCTTCTGTTCTCCCGGCGCTGTCACATAGGTCACGGGCCTGGACGAGAGGATCGGGCCTATCAAGAGGGCGCAGGCCAAAGCCGCGACCGCCAAGCCGCCGACGCCCCAAGGCCAACGCCGGACTAAGGACCGGCGATCTGTGGCGACAAGGCGTGGCGCGGCGCGGGTCAGGGCGGCGTCCAGGGCGGCGCGATCCTGATCGAGAGCGGCCCACAGGCCCTGGGCCCGTTCAAAGGCAGGGCGATGATCGGGCGACACCTTCAGCCAAGCCTCCAGCGCCTCATAGTCGACATCGGTGACGTCATCACCGCCCAGCCTGACGACCCAGGCCGAAGCCTGGTCGATGAGCGACTGGGAAGGAGTGCCGGACAGGGTCATGGGGTTTCGATCCGGCGCACGAAACGCCGTCCAGATGAGGAGACGCCGCCGAGGCGGGCCGTCCACAAGTAAAAATGGCGAAATCTCGTCCTCATGGCCAGCCCACCTCGACCAGCAGCCTGGCCAGCACTGCGCTCAGATACTTCTCGACCGAACTGGTAGACACGCCCAGGCGGGCGGCGATCTGACCATGGGTCAGGCCGTCCAGGCGATGCAGTCGAAAGGCCTGCCGAGCCTTTGGAGGGACGCCTTCCAGGGCGCGGGCCACCTGGTCGAGCTTGAGCCGCGCCCATGCGGCCTCTTCAGGCGAGGGTTGGTCGGCGATCGAGACGCCGTCCAGCGAGGCGCCGGACGTTTCCGTCCAGGCCTGGTCCCGCGCCGTCATCCGCTTGCCCTGCCGGACCGCGTCCAAGACCAAGTTGCCTCCGATGCGATAGAGGAAGGCGATCGGGTTCTGGACCTCGGCGGCGTTGGCGTCGGACAGGGCGTGGAGCCGGACATAGATGTCCTGAACGATGTCTTCGGCTCGGTCCTGCGAGCCGGTCCGGGCGGCGAATGAACGGACGAGGGCCGGGCGGCGTTCCAGATAGATCGCGAGTAGCTCATCTTTCGCGCTCGCCGCCACGTCGTGAAGGTCCCCGGTTGAACGGGCGCCGATCCGACGCCGCGCGGCCTTGTCCGCCGCGGACGTACAAGGAGCAAGAACTTGTTCCACCGCCTGCAGAAAAAAATCGAGGATCGATTGGGAGGTACTGCCGTCGGCGGCGTCGTTGTCCGAGCGCCAATCTCGGCGCGGTCAGGTCGAGGCCTCAGCGATGCACAACCCTTCCCAAGTCCGCGCTCATGGCGCTCTTCGCCCCGGGCAAGCCGGACGATCGTTGACGATCGCCTCAATCTTGGCAGC
The DNA here is from genome assembly GCF_002002865.1 of Brevundimonas sp. LM2. Lineage (NCBI taxonomy): Bacteria > Pseudomonadati > Pseudomonadota > Alphaproteobacteria > Caulobacterales > Caulobacteraceae > Brevundimonas > Brevundimonas sp. LM2. Next base: position 2,636,981 of record NZ_CP019508.1, read on the forward strand.
GTCCGCGCTCGGAGCCTGCCAAACCACGCCCGCAGCCAACTCGGGCTATTTGAGCAGCTATGACGGCATGGCCCGGGCGGGTCGCAACCCTGTCGTCGCTTTGCAAAGACGACGCGACGACGCGGCCTCGGACGCGGTGCGGGCTGTCTATATCGAACCCGCGGCCTTCGCGCCACAAGTCGGCGACCGGCTGTCCGAAAACGAGCGCGCCATGGTCCAGACCGAGGTGGATCGCCAAATCTGCTTCGAGGTCAGCGAACGTTTCACTGTCACGCCCGAGCCTTCCCAGGACGCCGCGACGATCCGAACCGCAATCGTACGCCTTCAGCCGACCGGCCGGATCGGCTCGCTGATGAGCGCAGCGGCGGGTTACTTCGTCCCCGTCGTAAGCCTGCGCCCGCCGACCAGCACCGGTGGCCTGGCGGTCGAATCGGAACTGCTGGAGGCCGGCACCGGTCGTCAGATCGCCGCCATCGCCTGGGCGCGGAATGCCCAGTACGTCGGTCGTGACTCGGCTTCGCTGTCCCGTGTCGGCGACGCGCTTCAAATGGCCGAACCAATGGGCGATGCGGTCGGCGACGCCTTCTCAAGCGAGGCGCGCAAGGTCAACGACATCCCCAATCCCGACCCCTGCGCCGTATTCGGACCGCGTCGCAACCTCGGACGAACCGCGGCCGGTTTCATTTTTGGCCAGGCGACCAACCTCTATGCGCCGGAAGCCTCCGGCGAGGGTGCGCGCCGGCGCGCACCCCAACCCTGAGCCGAGCGCCTCAGCCCCTCCTTCCATCTTCAAGACCTACGGGACCGCATGCATCTGGATCTAAAATCGACGACTGCCCGACAACAGGCCGCGGACCCGCGCCCCGTAGGGGTTTCCAGCCGTGCGGCGCTCAGCGCCCTCCAACATCGTCGTCGTCGTTCGGTGGCCGTGGGGCTTTCGGTTTTGCTGGGCCTGGCCCTGTTCACGGGGTCGCATTGGGGTGAAGGCAGCTGGCCGCGTCTCCCCATCGAAACGATCGGCTTGGTGCTGATCGTAATCGCAATCGTAGGGAGGGGCTGGTGTTCTCTTTACATCGGTGGTCGCAAGGCGACCGAACTCGTCACCACCGGGCCGTATTCCATCTCCCGCAACCCGCTATACGGCTTCAGTTTCATGGGATCGCTCGGCGTCGGCCTGCAATCGGGCAGCCTTTTGCTCGGCCTGGTTTTCCTGTTGGCGGCGATGGCGATCTTCCTTCCTCTCATCGCCCGTGAGGAGAGTTTCCTGGACTACGCCATGCCGCGCCGGTTCGACGCCTACCGACGGGCGACGCCCCTGCTATGGCCTCGCCCGTCGCTGTGGCGAACTCCGGAGGAGCTTACGGTCCGCCCGTCCCTGTTCCTCAGGACCCTTTCGGACGGCCTGCCTTTTATCCTGGCTTGGCCGCTGTTCGGGGGCATCGACGCGTTGCAAAGCGGCGGCTTGCTACCGGTGCTGCTGCGGTGGCCCTGATCCCTCGTGGCGAAGACATGCGCTTTCGTGTCCTCGGTTGCCCGGTGTCCATGGTCAAGTCGCGTTTATATTTTCGATCAAGAGCAGGTCCAAATGGATAAAGGCCGCAGGCGTCGGGTCCTGATCCGAAACGCGAGTTGCGCCTGCGGTCCGTATATCGCCCGACAGTACGCAGCTCTGGGCTGGTCCGTATCACTTGAATTCGGCGAGGACAAAGCCGCTGGGAACAACGCCGTCGGCAACGACCTCGTCGCCGAGATTTGGGATACCGGAGGCCATGTCCAGGTCGTCGACCGTCTGACCTTGGACGGGCAGCGTCGTCCCGCGCAGCGCAACAGTTTCGATCGGATCCTCGACGCAGCGCACCTGCGGCCCGCAGTTTCTATCTTGCTCGAGCGGTTGTCACCGCGGTCCCAAATCGCCACGATGGAGGAATCCGTTGCCGAGTTTCCATAGATGCCCAAGGCTGCCTCCGCCGATCAGACCGCATTCCTGAACGATCCGCCCAGCACCGAGCCCGCCACGCATACTGTCCTCTCTTCTTTGCGCGAGCGCATCCTGACCGGGCAGATCGCGCCAGGCGCACGACTTCGAGCCGAGGCGCTTGCGACCGAAATGAACGTCTCGCGCACGCCGATCCGTAGCGCCCTGGCCGTTCTGTCGGCCGAGGGAGTCGTCCAGTACAGCGTCAACCGGGGCTATACCGTCCGTTCGGTGACGATCGGCGACATCCTCGCCTCCATCGAGGTGCGCGCGGCCCTTGAAGGCACGGCGGCGCGTCTGTCGGTGGATCATGGCTGGTCGGCGTCCGAGTTCGAACTGCTGCAGGACTGCGCGACAAAGGGGCGGGTGATCGTCGATCGGGGCGCGTGGTCGGTCGAGATCGAGGCCGAATGGTACGAACTAAACTGGGTTTTCCACCGTGCGATCAATATCGCCGCGCGCAATCCGGTGCTGCGCAATGCGATGCGGATGACGATCCTAAGTCCTGTGATGGGAGACGTCATTCACACGTCCCCCGTCGTCGCCGCTCATGTACCCCAACGCCAGCGTCAGATTCCGACAACGACGCCGCAGCACATACGGCTGTCGCAGTCTGACCATGAGTCGATCGTAGAAGCGATCAGATCGGAGGATGGGGCGGCTGCCGAAAGGCTGATGGCGGCTCACGTCCTGGCGACGAAGGCGCGCGTCCACGCCATGGCGACTCTCAGGTAACCACGATGACGAGAATTCGTATCCAATAACCAGTCATATTGCATCCAATCGATTGACCTCTCGCATCCAGTCTGGATAACTTCCCTGCTGACCGGTCTGACCGGCGAAAAAAAACGACCCAGGGAGGGCGAAATGGATACGAACAGCCGAAGGGCGCTGAGAACCGTCGTAGCGATGGCCGCGCTGATGACTGCGGCATCGGCCTGGGCGCAGACGACGCCCAATCCGAACGAGCAGGTCGCTCGACTCGATGAAGTGATCGTCACGGCTCAGAGGCGGGCTCAAAATCTGCAAGACGTGCCTGTCACGGTTACCGCCTTCGACGCCCAGGAACTGGAGGAGGCTCGCATCAAGGAGATCGACGACGTCGCCACCCGCACGCCGGGCCTGCAGTTCGACGCCTTCCCGGCCTCCCAACCCCGCATCGCCATCCGCGGCATCGGCTCCACCGATCGCGGCGCGGCCGGCGACCCCAGCGCGGCGGTGTTCCTGGACGAAATTTACTTGGGTCGCCCTGCGATGATCGCGTTCGACGCCTTCGACGTCGAACGGATCGAGGTCCTGAAGGGACCTCAGGGCACGCTCTATGGCCGGAATGTCGTCGGCGGGGCCATCAATATCGTGACCCAAAAGCCGGATTTGGACGCCTTCGGTGCCTCGACCGAGGCCACCATCGGCAACTACGGGCGGTTGGAGGGGGCGGCCGTCGTGAACGCCCCTTTCGCCGACGGCCGGGCGGCATTCCGCGCCAGCGGCAGCTGGCGAACCCATGACGGCTACACCGAGAACAGTTTCACCGGCGGCGAGGTCGATGATCAGGACACCCGTAGCGGCCGGTTGCAGCTGGCCGTCGAACCGTCGGATTCCGTCCGCCTGTCGCTCGCCGTCGACGCCACCCGCGATCGGGCGGCCGGTCCAGCGAACCGGGTCCTGGATCTGGACGAAAGCGATCCGATGTCGATGTTCTGGGAGCCCAATCCCGATCGTGTGCAGTTCGCCGGCTCGACCGATGGCTTCCAGGACCGGGACACCTGGGGCGCTCGCGTCGAGGCCCAGGTCGATCTGCCGTTCGCGACCCTGACCTATCTCGGGGGGTATCGCGACCTCGACTACAGCACCGCCTATGACTTCGACGGCGGCAACGAGACGACCAACTTCATCCAGATCTCGGGCGGCAATGACGAGCAGAGCGAGACCTCGAGCCACGAAATCAGACTGTCTTCCCTGCCCGATAGCCCGGTCCAATGGGTCGCTGGCGTGTTCAACTACAGCGCGGACACCCTTCGTCTCGACACGCTGATCCTCGACATCGGAGGCGAGGGAACCGAGGTGTTCACCCAGGATGCCCAACTGACGAGCTATGCGGTGTTTGGCGATGTCACCGTGCCGGTCGGCGAGCGTTTCTCCTTGATCGCCGGCCTGCGCTATTCCGATGACGAAAAGGACTATCGGGTCTCGGACACCGCGGGGAACACGATCTTCCGGGCGGAAGAGGAGTTCGACGTCACGGCATCGGCGTCGTTCGACGCCCTGACCTGGCGCATCGGGGGCGACTACAAACTGTCCGAGGATCACCTGCTCTATGCGATGGTGTCGCGAGGCTTCAAGAGCGGCGGCTTCCAGGACATTCCCGCGACCGCAGCCGAGGCCGCCGATCCCTTCGATCCGGAATACGCCACCCAGTACGAGATCGGCCACAAGAGCGTCTTGCTCGAGGGCCGATTGACCTGGAACAACACCGTCTACCTGTTGGACTATGCCGATCTGCAAACGCGCCGGACGCTTCCGAGCGGCGCGGTGGTGACCGACAACGCCGGCGCCGCGACGATCAAGGGCTATGAGACCTATCTGAGCTGGCGGCCCTTTGACGGCGCGCGTCTCGTCGCGGGTTATGGCTATACGGACGCGACCTTCGATGACTACCGCGTCGATGACACGACCAACTACGCCGGCAACCGGATCGCGCGCGCGCCCGAGCACAAGCTGGTGCTGTCACCCTCCTATGACTGGGCCTTGGCGAACGGCGCCACGATCCGCGTTGCGGCGGACTATCGCTACGAAAGTCTGATCTATGAAGACAACTCCAACACCGGGCCCGAGCGTCGCGAGCCGACAAATATTTATGACGCTCGCCTGATCTACACGGACGCCTCGGACCGCTGGTCCGTGTCGCTGTGGGGCAAGAACCTTAGCGACGAAGTCACGCGTAGCTTCCAGGGCGCCTTCCTGGGAGCCAATTTCGGGGCCTATGCCCCGCCCCGAACCTATGGGCTTTCCCTGAACTGGACACTCTGACGGACCGATCGTCCGACGCTCCCCGGACGAAACATGTTGTTCCATCACCGGCCTGCCGACGCCTCGGCAGGCCGGCCTTTTTGAAAGCCGCCTCGTGACCCTAGCCGCTCTGCAATCCCCGGCCGTGCTCGGCGCGGGCATGATCCTGACCTTCATGATCCTGATCATGACCAAGCGGATGTCGGCCATCACCGCCCTGATCCTAGTGCCGGTGATCTTCGGCCTTCTGGCTGGGGCGGGGGCGGGGTTGGGCGAGATGATGCTGGAAGGCGTCACGGCCCTGACGCCGACGGCCCTGATGCTGGCGTTCGCGGTGCTCTACTTCGGCGTCATGATCGATGCCGGGCTGTTCGATCCCCTGGTGCGGTTCGTGCTGAGGACTGTCGGGGACGATCCCGTGCGGGTCACCATCGGCACGGCGCTGCTGGCCACGATCGTCTCTCTGGACGGCGACGGCGCGACGACCGCCCTGGTGACCATCTCGGCCATGTTGCCGGTCTATAGACGCCTGGGCCTCAATCCCCTGATCCTGGCTCTCCTGCTTGGTCTGGCCACCGCCTCGACCAATCTGATCCCGTGGGGCGGACCGACCGCGCGCGCGGCAACGGCCCTGAACATCGATCCGGCGCTTCTGTTCCTGCCGATGATGCCGACCATGTTGGCCGGCATCGGTTTCGCCGTCTTCGTGGCCTGGCGGCTGGGCCTCGGCGAGCGTCGACGACTGGGCGTCCTGGCTCTGCAACCCCTGCCGCTCGGTCCGGCGCCAGAGACCGAGGTCGCCGCCGCCGAAGGCGATCCCGATCCCCATGCGGACGTCCGCCGCCCCAAGCTCTTCTTCTTCAACCTGGCGCTCACCCTGGCCCTGATGGCGGGACTTCTGCTGGGCCTGGCGCCGCTGCCCGTCCTGATGATGAGCGCCTTCGCCGTCGCCCTGATCGTCAACTACCCCAGCCTGAGGTCACAGCGTCGTCGCATCGCCGCCCACGCCGACAATGTCGTCAACATCGTCCTGCTGATATTCGCCGCCGGAGCGTTCACGGGCATACTGCAGGGGACGGGCATGGTCGATGCCATGGCCACGGCCCTGGTCGCCGCCATTCCCCCGCAACTGGGCCCCTACTTCGCTCCCATCACCGCCCTGGTCAGCATGCCCCTGACCTTCTTCATGTCCAACGACGCCTTCTATTTCGGCATCCTGCCGGTGATCGCCGAGACCGCGTCCCACTACGGCGTCGCGCCCGAGGCGATCGCCCGCGCCTCCCTCACCGCCCTCCCGGTGCACGCCATGAGCCCATTGATCGCCGCCATCTATCTGGTCTGCGGTCTGCTCAAGGTCGATGTCGGCGCCGCCCAGCGGTTCTCGCTCAAATGGGCGGTGCTGGCCTGTCTGGTGCTGATCGCCGCGGCCCTGGCGTCTGGCGCCTTCCCGTTCCGCGTCGGCTGATCCAGGGCCGTGCGGATCGAGGATGTCGCCGGCGGCCCGATGAGGCTGGCCGCGCCGGGCCAATGGGCGGCCCTGGTGGCGGGTTCCGCCCTTCTGGTTCTGCTGCTTCAGGCGATCCACGCGCCCGCGGCCCTCCTGCTCGGGCCTATGGCCGTGGGTATCGCCTTCGGTCTGAAGGGCGCGACGATCCGGCCGGCTCCGCTGATGTTCGGTGGCGCGCAGGCCCTGGTCGGCTGCGTCATCGCCCTGTCGGCCACGCCCGGTTTCTACGCCGGCGTCGTGGGTCAGCTGCCGGTCTATCTGGGGCTGGCCGCCTCGACCCTGGCCCTCACCATGGGGTTCGGATGGGCGTTGACGACGCGGGGCTGGCTGCCCGGCACCACCGCGATCTGGGGCCTGGCACCCGGGGCTTCGACCGCCATGGTCCTGATGTCGGAGGCCTTCGGCGGGGATCGCCGCCTGGTCGCAATGATCCAGTATCTGCGCGTCCTGCTGGTCGCGCTGATCGCCATGGGCCTGGCCCAGCTGAAGGGCGCCGTGCCCGGCCACCCGCCGACCGACTGGCTGGCGTTCGGAAGCCCGGGCGCCATCGCCTTGACCCTGGTCTTCACCGCCGCCGCCGGCTGGGTGGGAAAAGTCTCGCGGATCCCTGCCGGGATCTTCCTCGTCCCCATGCTGCTGGGATCGGCCCTGCACGGTTCGGGCCTGGTGCGGTTTGAACTGCCGGTCCTCATCACCGCCCTGGCCTATGCCGTGGTCGGGTGGAGCATCGGCCTGGGCTTCACCCGGGCCGCGATCCTCTACAGCGCCCGGATGCTGCCCCGAATCCTGGCGGCGCTCGTGGCGCTGCTGGTCTGCTGCGGCCTCCTCGCGCTAGCGGTCAGCGCGATCACCGGCGTGGACCTGCTGTCGGCCTGGCTCGCGACCAGCCCCGGCGGAACCGACACCATCCTGATCATCGCCACCTCGACGCCCGTCGATCTGCCTTTCATCCTCGGCGGGCAGCTGGTGCGATTCCTGATGGTCCTGGCGGTGGGACCGGTGCTGGCGTGTTGGCTCGCCGGACGCGCGGCCCAACCGCTTCGCTCCAGCCCGCCCGACGGGTCTCCCCCTTACTCCTCCCTTTCGGACAGTCCTCCATGACCTCTCCCCTGCTTCAGCCGGCGCCGCTGGCGTCCGTGTCCGATATCCACGCCCTCGAGGCTGCCGGCTGGCCGACCGATCTGCCCGGATCGACCTGGGCCCTGCTGCAGAGCGCCGCAGAACGCTTCGGCGAAGCGCCGGCGTTGTCCTTCTTTCTGGAGACTTCCGGCCATCGCAGGCCCCACAGCCTGAGCTATCGTGACCTGTTGGCCAAGGTGACCGGCGCGGCCAACCTGTTCCACGGCCTCGGTGTCGGCTCCACTGAGGTGGTCGCCCTGGTCCTGCCCAATCTGATCGAAACCCACCTCTGTCTCTGGGGCGGAGAGGCAGCCGGTGTGGCCTTCCCGATCAACCCTCTGATGGATGGCAACGCCATCGCCGATCTCCTGCGGGGATCGCAGGCCAGGGCCGTGGTCACCCTGGCACCGTTCCCCGGGGCAGACCTCTACGACAAGGTGGTCGCCGCCCTCAACGCGCCCCCAATGTCGAGACGCTCGTGCTGGTCGATCTCGCACCGTACGTGCGAGGGCCGAAGCGCTGGGCAGCGAAGGTTATCCAGTACAGGAAGGGCCATAGGGCCGCCCCGGTGCGCGCCGGCCTCAAGGTCGTCGACTTCGGCCGCGCGCTCAGACGCGCGAAGACGGATCGACTGGTGAGCGGCCGCATCCCGCAGCCCCAGGACATCGCCTCGATCTTCGGCACGGGCGGCACCACGGGATCCCCCAAACTAGCGCGACGAACCCACGCCAATGAGGTCGCGAACGCCTGGATGGCGTCGCGGATGATCGTCTCGGGCCTCGGCGCCGGATCGACCTTCTTTTCCGGACTGCCGCTGTTCCATGTCAACGGCGCCATGGTGACGGGCCTCTCGGCCTTCCTCTTGGGAACCCATGTCCTGATCGGCACGCCTCAGGGCTTCCGCGGGGCGGGTGTGATCGACCGGTTCTGGGAGATCGCGGCCCACCATCGTGTCAGCGCCTTCAGCGGCGTGCCGACACTGTTCTCGGCCCTTTTGCAGCGCCCGGTCGCCGGACACGACCTTAGCCGTCTGGCCTTCGGAATCTGTGGGGCGGCGCCGATGTCGCCCGAGCTCCTGGACCAGTTCCAGCGGACGACCGGCGTCAAGGTGCTCGAGGGCTATGGCCTGACCGAGGCCACCTGCGTCGCCTCGGTCCACGCCCTGGACGGCGTCCAGAAGATCGGATCGGTCGGAATCCCGCTGCCCTTCCAGGCGGTGAGGATCGCGATCCTGGACGAGCGGGGCGGCTTCGAGCGAACGGCCGCTGCCGATGAGATCGGCGCCGTGCTGCTCAACGGACCCAACATCTTCCAAGGCTATACGGATGTCCGCCACGATGCGGGGCTCTGGATCGAACTGGCGGGCGAACGCTGGCTCGATACGGGCGATCTTGGTCTCGTCGACGCCGATGGCTTCCTCTGGCTAAAGGGACGCTCAAAGGATGTGATCATCCGCGGCGGTCACAACATCGATCCGGCGATGATCGAAGACGCCTTCTACAGTCATGCAGCGGTCGAGCTGTGCGCCGCCATCGGCCGACCCGACGCCCATGCCGGCGAAGTGCCTGTGGTCTATGTGCAGCTGAAACCCGGAGCGAGCGCCGAGCCGGCCGAACTGGCGGCACATGCAGAAGGCCGAATTCATGAACGGGCGGCCCGCCCCAAGGCCGTGCACCTGATCGACGTCATGCCGCTGACGGCCGTGGGCAAGGTGCACAAACCGTCGCTGCGCCGGATCGATGACGCGAGAGACGGTGGGCGCGGCGCGGAGCCCTGACCCCGCAGACGCGCCACGTTCGGCGGGTCTGCGGGCGGCGTCAGTCGCGGTAGCTCGGGTCGATCCGGTCGAGCTTGCGCCGCAGGGCCGGCCAGGCGACGTGTTCGGCGATCATTCTAGCCTGGGGCGACCGCGCCTGGGCCTTGACCGTTTCCACCGCCTCGGCGGGCGGCTCGTTGAGAGCGCCACGGCCGGCGCTCAGCATCAGCACTTGGGCTTCGCAGGCGCGCTCCAGGAAATACATGCGCAGGAAGGCCTCGGCAACGCTGGATCCGACCGTCAATGTGCCGTGGTTCCTGAGGATTAGGGCGTTCCGCTCGCCCAGATCGGCGACGATGCGCTCGCGCTCGTCCAGGGCGTCGGCGATGCCCTCATGGTCATGATAGGCGACGTCATGATGGGCGATCATCGCCGTCTGGGTGTGGGGCAGGAGCCCCTCCTTCATCGCGGAGACGGCCTGACCGTGCGGGGTGTGCAGGTGGATGACCGCCTGGGCATCCTCGCGCGCGGCGTGGATGGCGGAATGGATGACGAAGCCCGCGCGGTTCACGGCGCCGGGAGCGTCTCCGACCTTGTTCCCGTCGAGGTCGATCTTGACCAGGTTGGAGGCGGTGATCTCCTCGAACATCAGGGTGTAGTCGTTGATCAGGAAATAGTGCTCGGGCCCGGGCACGCGGGCCGACAGATGCGTGAAAATCAGGTCGTCCCAGCCATGGAGGGCGACCAGTCGGTAGGCCGCCGCGAGGTCCACCCGCAACGCCCACTCCTCCGGCAACACGCCGCCCGGCGCGGCCGTTTTTGTTTCAGCGGACATGGTCATGGTCATCATCGATCTCCTTGAGAATTCTGGGGAGCGGCCGCCAGCAGGGCGGCCGCGATGGCCTCGCCGCAGGCCCGGGTGCCTAGAGGGCCGCCGAGATCGCGTGTGCGAAGAGATTGCTGCGCCAGCACCCGTTCGATCGCCGCGACGATGGCGGCCGACGCCTCGTGTTCGCCGAGGTGGTCGAGCATCAGGGCGGCGGACCAGATCTGACCGACGGGATTGGCGACGCCCTGGCCGGCGATGTCGGGCGCCGAGCCGTGCACGGGTTCGAACAGCGAGGGAAAGGTTCGTTCGGGATTGATGTTGCCCGCAGGTGCGATGCCGATCGTGCCGGTGCAGGCGGGACCGAGATCGGACAGGATGTCGCCGAACAGGTTCGATGCGACGACCACATCGAACCAGTCCGGGTGCTGGACGAAATGGGCCGTCAGAATATCGATGTGGTATTTATCCCAGCGCACCTCGGGATAGGCGGCCGCCATCGCCTCAACCCTCTCGTCCCAATACGGCATGGTGATCGAGATGCCGTTCGACTTGGTCGCCGAGGTCAGGTGTTTCTTGTCGCGCCGCCGGGCTAGGTCGAAAGCGTATCTCAGGATCCGGTCCACGCCGGTGCGGGTCATCACCGTTTCTTGCATGACGATCTCGCGGTCGGTGCCGGGAAACATCCGGCCGCCGATGGAGGAGTATTCGCCTTCGGTATTCTCGCGCACGACATAGAAATCGATGTTGCCGGGTTCGCGGCCGGCGAGCGGGCTCGGCACGCCGGGCATCAGCTTGACCGGCCGCAGGTTCACGTACTGGTCGAATTCGCGCCGGAACTGGATCAGCGAGCCCCATAGGCTGATGTGGTCCGGTACCGTCTCGGGCCAGCCGACCGCGCCAAAGAAGATGGCGTCGTGGCCGCCGATCCGGGCCTTCCAGTCGTCCGGCATCATCTGGCCGTGGACAAGGTAGTAGTCACAGCAGGCGAAATCGAAATGGTCGAAGGCGAGGGTGAAGCCGTACACGGCCGCAACAACCTCCAGGGCGCGCAGCCCCTCCGGCACGACCTCCTTGCCGATGCCGTCGCCGGGGATGACGGCGATGCGGTAATGGCGTTCCTGGGTCATGCGGGGTCCTGACTTGAGACGTCGGGCCGGTCGATCAGGATAGCCCGGAAATCATTGACGTTGGTGCGCGTGGGTCCGGTCACGATCAGGCCGCCGACACGCGTGAAAAAGCCGTAGGCGTCGTTGTCTGCCAGCCGTTCGAATGCCGACATGCCCAGGCGGGCCGCGGCGTCCAGAACGTCTGGTCCGATGACCGCGCCCGCATTGTCGTCCGATCCGTCGATCCCGTCCGTATCGGCGGCCAGGGCGTGCACGCCGGGCGCCCCGTCCAGGGCGATGGCGAGAGCCAGCAGGAACTCGCCGTTGCGACCGCCCCGGCCTGACCCCCGAACCTTGACCGTCGTCTCGCCGCCGGACAGCAGGGCGCAGGGCGGAGAGATCAGGCCGTCACCCGCCAGGATGGCGCGAACGAGGACGGCGTGGTCCTGCGCGACGACGGCGGCCTCGCCCTCCAGATCGCTGCCGAGGACAAGCGGTTCATAGCCCAGGATGCGGGCCAGGTCAGCCGCTGCGGCGATGGCCTTTGCCGGCGTGGCGATGATGCGGACGTCCGGGGGATGGTCCGGATCGGGCTTGGGGGTTTCCGACGCCGGATCCAGAAGATGGTCCCGGATCACGTCAGGAATTTCCGGGACATCGCGCTCCAGGATCGTCAGGGCGGCCTCCCGGGTCGTCGGATCGGGCACGGTCGGACCGGAACCGATCGTCGAGGGATCGTCGTCGGGCACGTCGGAGAGGGCGAGAGTCACGACCCGGGCCGGAGCCGCGAGCCGGGCGAGGCGGCCGCCTTTCACGGCCGACAGGTGCTTCCGTACGCAGTTGATCTCCGCGATCGTCGCCCCGCTGCGAAGCAGCGCTCGCGTCACAGCCTGTTTGTCCGCGAGCGTCACGCCCTGCACCGGAGCCGCGAGCAGGGCCGAGGCTCCGCCCGATAGCAGGCACAGCACCAGGTCGTCGGCGGCCAGGCCCTCGAGATGGCCGATCAATGTTTCGGTGGCTTTGAGCCCGGCTTCGTCAAGGACCGGATGGGACGCTTCGACCACCTGGACATGGCGGCACGAAACGCCGTGTCCGTAGGGAACGATGACAAGGCCCGACACAGGCCCTGACCAGACATCCTCGACCGCCCGGGCCATTGCCGCTGCGGCCTTGCCGGCGCCGACGATCACGGTCCGGCCGCGCGGTATGTCCGGAAGGTGAGCTGCCACGCAGCTGGCGGGCAGAGCAGACGCGACGGCGGCGTCGAACAGCTGCCGCAGGACGGTCTCCGGGTTCCCGGACGTCCGGAGCCGCGCCTCGGTCATGCCGGGGTCCGAACCCGCCCGTCGGCGATCACACAGGCGGCCGGCGGCGTTCGCCCGTCCAGAACATCGACGACAGACATCGCTGCGACCCGGTTCGTCCGGTCCAGGCCCTCGCGCGACGAGGCCGCGGCGTGGGGTGTGGCGACCACATTGGGCAGCGCCAGAAGGGCGTCGGAGGTCGGTCGATAGCCTGGATCGCTTTCGCTGACGAAGGTGTCCAGACCCGCCCCCGCGATGGTTCCGGAACGCAGCGCCTCAAGGAGGGCCATGTCGTCGACCAGCCCGCCCCGCGCCGCGTTGATCAGGAAGGACGTCGGCTTCATTCGGCCCAGGGCATCCGCGTCGATGAGGAACCGGGTCTCCGGCGTCAAGGGAGCGTGGAGGCTGACATAGTCGGACTGGCCCAGCAGTTCGGGAAGGGTGAGACAGGTCAGGTGATGGGCGTCCGCGTAGTCGCGGTCCGCCATCCGGTCCAGGACAAGAATTCTGGCCTCGAACCCCTGGAGCCGCTGGACCAGACTGCGGCCGATCCGGCCCAGGCCGATGATCCCCACCGTTTTTCGAAAGAGGTCCGTCCCCATCAGGATCGACCAGTCCCCGGCCAGCATCCTGTCCTGGCTTTCCCGGAAGCGGCGTCCCAGCGCGAGCATCATCGCGATCGTATGGTCGGCCACCGAGGCATCGTTGCCGCCCACCGCGATACAGGCGACGCGGCCCAGATCGCGAACGGCGACCGTATCGACCCGCTCATAACCCACGCCGCGCCGCGAGATGACGCGCAGATCCGGAAGCGCCGTCAGCAGGTCGCGCGTGACGCGGGCGTGACCGACGATCCAGCCGGCCGCCCCGGCCAGCAGGGATTCCAGCTCGGACGGGCTCAAATCGCCGTCAGCCCTGCCCGGAGGCAGATCGGCGACGATCACCTCGCAACCGTTCTCTTCCAGCCAGGCGATGGTCGCGGCGTCGAAGAAGCGCTGGGTGACGACGACACGGCGGTTAGGGGCGGACATTGGATCTCCTGGCTCAGGCGGTGCCGGCGAAGCGGGCGACGGTCGCGGGCGGCAGGCGGATCGGTCGGCGACTGGCCGCGTCCAGGGCGCACCAGACGGAGATGACCTCGGCGATCAACTCCTCGCCTCGCAGGATCAGGGTGCGGAACCGGGCGCGGGAACCAGCCGCCGCCTCCAGCGTCACCGAGGCGGTGATGCCGTCTTCGAGAAAGGCCGGACGGCGGTAGGTGATCTCATGCTTCAGCGCGACCCAAAGATGGCGGGCCACCGCGTCGGCGTCGGCGAACCGTTCCCAGTGCCTGACGACCGCGTCCTGGACCCAGGTCAAGTAGACGGCGTTGTTCACATGACCCATGTGATCGATGTCGGCGGGCCGGACACCGATCTCATAGTCACCGCTCAGCCCAGCCACCGGGATCATGCGGTGACCGAAGCGTCCAGCTCGACATCCAGGAGCCGGACGAACTGCTGACCGCAATGCATGTCGCGCTCGACCATCCCGCCCTGGGGTGAGGACCGGGCGTAGGAGATTTTGACCACATGCAGGCTGGGCACCGCGAACCGCTTGACCAGGGCCGGATCGGCTCCGAACAACCGCTCGATCAACTGCGGCCCTAGAGCCGGGCTGTCGGCGTGACGCGCGAACTGTTCCGCGTCCTTGAAGAAGAGGTCAAAAGTGACCCAGTAGGGTCCGGCGTTCTTGGAGCGCACGTGGTGGCAGACATCCTTGACGGTCGGCATCAGGCGGCCTCCACCTTGCGAAGGTCGATCCATTCGGTGCGGACCAGTTCCATCGGATCGTCGACGTGGACAACGTGGTTCAGCTTGAACTCATAGACGGGACCCCGGTCGATATCAGCTGGTGTGAAGGCGAAGCCGTAGCTCGGCAGCTCCTTGTCCATCGAAAGCGGGAAGTGGAAGAAATAGGGGTTGCAGGCCTTGGCGATCTGCGAAGCCATCTCCTGGCTGTCGGCCGTGGCCACGAACAGAACGCCGATCTCGCGCGGCGCCGGCGTGTCTTCCGGCGGCTTGTCGCCCGAGACCGCGTTCCAGCCATACATGCGAAGCGAGATATGGAAGTCGCCCGCCGCCTCGCCGATGGTGCTGTGGACGCGGTGATAGAGAGCGCCCAGCATCCTGTCGTGGAACTCGTCCACGCGCGCCAGGACCTCCGGGTCCTGGATGCCGATCAGCATGACGGTCTGGAACCGGCTGGCGGCGGCCCCTTCCAGCTTCATCGTATAGGGCTTGGGCTCCCAGACCGAACCAGTCACCTTGACCGTGCGGTCGTCGATCGGCGTATAGACCGCGTCAGTGACGTCCAGCACGCCGCCGGGCTCGGTCAGTCGGAACGGGTCGCTGTTCTCGTACAGCATGTGGGCCGAGACGCTTTCGGGGTCGCAGCGGTTGTTCTGCGTCAGCGGCTCGACCTCGAAGCCGTCCTGGCCGATTGAGATCAACACACCGGATCCACGATCGCGGTAGACGGTGCACTGGGCCCCGCATTCAGCGACCTTGCCGGCATGCCAGGATGGTCCCACGGGCGCGCCGTGCAACAGGGCGAAACAGGCCAGGACCGCCGTATCGGTCGTGCGCCCGCCCAGGATGATGTCTGCCCCGCCTTGCAGGGCGGCCATGTAGGGCTCAGGCCCCATGGCGGCGACGATGTGATCGCAGGCATCGATCGTGGCGTCGTCCAGCGGGCCGAGGGGGGCCAGCGGCGTGATCTTGCCGCCGGCGTTCAGCACCTTGAGGGTCGTCTTGTCCTGCTCTGAATAAAGCAGGGCTATGCGCGGCGAGATGCCGAGTTCTGCCGCCACCTCGACGGCGATGTCGCGCGTCCAGTCCAGGTTCTTGTCGCCGCCGGCCTGGCCGCAGGTGCCGACGATGACGGGAATGCCCGCCTCGGCGCCGGCTCTCATAAGGATCTTCAGGTCGCGCTTGACCGACCCCTTGTTGTTCTTGGAAATCCCGAGCGCCAGATACGCCGCGCCGCTGTCGGTGGAGCCTGCATCGGTGGCGATGGCGTGGGCACCTCTGGCGACGCCATAACGGACCTCCTCCTCAAGCGCGCCGGCGCCGAGCGAACCCGTAGGTACAATGATTTTGATCGGGCCGGCTGACATCCTGGATCCTCGCACCACACGCGCCGCTTTCGAGCGACGTCTGACCCCTTGCTTAGATCGGTTGAATGCAATCAGTCAACAAATTGGATGCAGAATGCGCCTTGGCGTCGGGCGTGGTTGGTGGCTCTACCGCGACCCAAATAGCTCGTGAGGGAGACAAGCCGTGTCGCGACGCTCGGGGTGCCCGATCGCACCGGCTCACGTTGCCGCGACAGAGCCGGATCCCCATTTCGACCGTCGATGACAAGCCACACCGCTCCTGCCCGTGATCCCATTCCGCGTCTCGACGCCAGCCTGCTCTATACGCTGGACGCCCTGCTGATAGATCGGAATGTGACCCATGCGGCGCGGCGACTTGGGATCAACCAGTCTGCGCTGTCCGCCCGACTGACGCGTTTGCGACGGATCTTTGAAGACCGTCTGTTCGTACCCTCGCCGGACGGTCGAGGCATGATCGCCACGCCACGTGCCCTGGCGCTTCAGCCGGATCTGGCCCAGGCGCTCGGCCTGCTCGCCCGGATGACGCGACCGGCGGTAGAGTTCGATCCGGCCACCTCCCGGCGCAACTTCGTCGTGGCGCTGCATGAAATCCCCGCCGTCATGCTCGCCGCGGACCTCGTGCCCAGCATCGCCGCCTCGGCGCCCTCGGTCCGCCTAGTCTTCGTGGCGCCAAGTCCCGAGGCGATCGCCGCCAGTATGGAACACGGGACCATCGACCTCTGCATAAGCAATCGCGCGCTGGAACGAGACGCCTGGATGAGCCGCTCCCTGTTCCAGGATGCCTTCCTCACCGCGCAGCGGAAGGGCCATCCGAGGGGCTCGGGCGAGATCGACCTGGACACGTTCTGCGCGGCCGACCATCTGCTGGTGTCGGCCGATGGCGGCGGGTTCTTCGGTCAGGTGGACGCCGCGCTTGCCGCGATCGGTCGCGAGCGCCGCGTGGCCATGTCGATCCAGAACTATGGCCTGGCTCCCATCATCGTCGGCGCCACCGACTATCTGTGCACCCTGCCCGGCCGTTTCCTGCGACGCTTTGAGGCTGGACTGGATCTGTTCGCGCCGCCGCTTAACCTGGGAACCGCCGAGCTGACGGCCTACTGGCATCCGCGCGTACAGGAAGATCTCGCGCATCGTTGGCTGCGCGAGCGGGTCTTCGCCGCGGCTAGCGCGACGGGGCGCTGACCGGATCGGCGTCGGCCAGCACGCGTAGGGCAGCGGTCCAGGCCGCGACATTCTGCTTGAGCGCCGCGCGGTCCACCCGCTCCAGCGTGTCGTCCGAATTGTGATGGGTGTCGAACAGATCGGCGGCGTCCTGATCGAGCCGGAATAGCGGCACGCCGGCCTGGTTGAGGATTCCAACATCGGGGCCAGCGGGCGGTTGCGCCTCAACCGCCACCTCGACGCCGAGCGGCGCGAGCGCGTACGTGAGGCGCGCGTGAAGGCCGGCGTCGCTGGCAGACGCCGGATAAAGCATCCGAACCACACGACCGCCGCCCCAGTCGCTCTCGCTGGCCATGGCAATGGTCCCCAGTTCATGCCTGTGTTGCGCGACATAGGCGCGCGCGCCCGCGAAGTTTTTCACGGGGCTCGGCTGGGTCACTTCCTCGGCCCCGAAGAGAACGAGGCGGATCGAGCGGAGCGGCCGCGGCCCCGAACGCGCGACCTGTTCAGCGGCGGCGATCACCGTGGCCAGCCCGAAGCCGTCGTCGATGGCCCCCGTCCCCTGCTCCCAGCTATCCAGATGAGCGCCGATCAGAATGGCCGGAGCATCGGAGTCTCGGCCCGGCAGGGTCGCGACGACGTTCTGCGAAGCCCCCCACCCCGTCCAGCCCGCCGAAGATTCGAGCCGCAGGATGACCGGTCCGCGCGCGGCAAGCTCCGCGAGACGCTCGCTGTCAGGCGGGGACACTGCGAAGGCGGAGAAGGGACGATCCAGAACAGCGGTTCCCCCGGAGCTGGCCATGGCAAGATCATGTGTCGCCAATGATCGCAGGACGAAGCCGACCGCCCCCCGCTTCATCGCCTCGCCGGGCCCCGCATTACGGATGGTCACCATGCGCACATAAGCACTGCCGTCGACCGTTCGTGGCAGCGGCTCGAGGATCGCGACGATCCGGTCGCGGACCGCGTCTTCCGGGGCGCGCAAAAAGGCGTCGTAGGTCGCGAATGCCGCGACCGGCGCTTCAACGACCGGCCCCGAGACGAGCCCCCCAAGGGGTACCGCGACCAAAGTGCGGCGCTCGGGGTCCGCCATTGTCACGCTCGATCGGCCGGGCGACCAGAGCCGGATCGGGAACGGCTCGATCGCCACCTGTTCGAACCCGAGGGCCGTGAGATGACCGGCGATCCATTCAGCCGCATCGCGCTCCGTTTGAGAGCCGGTGGGACGCGCGCCGAACCGCCTGACGAGCGTCTGGAGCAGCGGAAAGGCGCCGGTCGCCTCTCCTGTCGCGCAAGTCTCCGCCGCCCGCGCCGCGTTATCAGCGGCGGGGGGAGCTTGCGCGCCTGCCACGCAGGCGAACGCAGCGATCCCCATGAGACATCGCGGCCCCCTCATCGACTCGCGCCGGCTCTGTTGCCGTAGTCGATCGGAACCCACCGAAATCCCGCGCCATCGCGACGGACATGTCCGACGCCCGGAAATGACAGATGCGGAGCCGCGATCAGGACCCGCCCATCGGCAAACTCGGAAAAGGCTTCCGTCCGCGTCTCGGCGGCAGCCGATGGATCGACGTCGTAGACGATGGTTACACTGGGCTCGGGGAACTGCACGGCAGCGACGTGAATGATGTCGCCGACGAAGACCAGGCGTTCGCCGTCGCTGACCAGGGTGTAGAACGCGCTGCCGGGGGTGTGACCGGGGTGTAGGGTGCCGGTGATACCGGGCACGACTTCGCTGGAGGCGTCGAAACCTTCAACGCGATCGGCATCGACATAGGGCTTCAGCGTCTTGACGGCTTCATCGAAATAGCGCCGATCGTATTGGCCCCTCTCGGCGTTTTCGGCATCGAGGAAGAAGTCGACGTCCGGCTGGCCGACATGGACGGTGGCATTCTCGAAGACGCGACGGCCATCGGCCACAAGCCCGCCTGAGTGATCGGTGTGCACGTGGGTGATCAGCACGTCGGTGATTTGATCCGGCCTGTAACCCGCTGCGGCCAGGCTATCGATGAGCTTGCCTCCGTTCCCGGGGCCGAACAGCTCTCCCGAACCGGTATCGACCAGCACAAGGCGATCCGGCAGCGCGATGAGGAACGCGTTGATCGAGGCCTCGACCGGGTTGCGGAGAAAGCCCGCGGCCAGAAGCCCATCGGTTCGGGTGGGCGTCGTCGCGGTCAGCAGTTGGTGCAGATCCTGCGGAACAGTACCATCAGACAGCGCCGTGACCGTTATGTGCCCGATCTGAAAGCGGTAGAAGTCCGCGCCCTGTAAGGCGATGCTGGGGCTGCTTTCGCCGGGCTGGGCGAAGGACGGGGGTACCGATGCAAACAGCAGAGCGGCGATCGCCAAGGCGAGACGGGGTTTGGGCACGATAGGCTCCTGATCGTTCAAGGCTCCTCATCTAGCGCCCGGAGCCTTGTGTGCGGAGCGTTCTGGGATTCATGGCAGGTATCGATGTCGTTGATGGTGCCTCGGCGGACGGCCGCGGTCGATGCGCGGTGATTTTGGAAGGTGGCCAGGGACAAGAGCCCAGAGAACAACGGGGCTTACCCTCGTCTGGCAAGCGGCTCTCAGGGTCTCTACCTGGGTAGGGACGCGGCTTTCGGCTCCATCGACACGAAGCCTCGCACCAGACCGTCGAAGACGGCGCGTACCCGCGGCACGCGGGCCAGATTTTCGTGAGTGACGATCCAGGTCTCCAGCATCCCCACCACAAGGTCCGGCAGCACCCGCGCGACCCGTGGGTCGGCAGCGCTCAGCGGAACCTGGGACACTGCGATGCCGGCGCCGGCGCGTGCCAAGGCCAGTTGCGCGGGATGGCTATCGGTTCGGATGGCGAACCGCGACCGCGCGAACATGGGACCCAGGCTGTCAGCGATCGCCAGATCCGCGAGGCTACGATCCGGTCCGATCAGATCATGCTGCGCTAGGTCTTCCAGTGTCGCGGGCACGCCGCGCGCCTCCAGATAAGCCGGCGACGCGAATAGTCCGGTTTCAACGGCGGCCACCTTTCGAGCGATTAAGGCCTCCTGTTTGGGAAAGAAGCTGCGAACCGCGATGTCGACCTCCTGTCCCAGCACATCCGCCGGCGTGTTGGCGAGCGACAGCTCGATCTGGATATCGGGATGGAGCGCGCGCACGTCACTCAGCATGCCCGGCAACATCTCGACGCCCATGAAGTCGGAAACGCTAACCCGCACGGTTCCGGCGATCTCGCCGATCGGTGCCGAGGCCTGGCGAATGAAGACATCGGACGACAGCGCCATAGCCCTTGCCGGCTCACGGAGCGACTCGGCGAGATCGGTCGGCGTCAGGCCGCGGGCCGATCTTGTGAACAGCGATGTTCCCAGCGCGGCCTCGAGGCCCTCCAGTCGGCTGCGGACGGTCGGGTGCGAAAGGCCCAGCCGACGACCGGCTCCGGACAGGCTGCCTTCCTCCAATACGGCTAGGAAGATGCGTTGATCGTCCCAGGACACGGCGTTGCTCATAGGATTTCTCCAGCTGCTGTAGGCAGGCTGCCAATTTCTTACAGTAACCGATCTGCGATCCTTTCGGTGCGGCGATAGACGACCGCTTCTCGAAAGGACCAAACACGATGACCGCTCTTGATCGCTCGATCCCGCCCAAGCCTGCCACGCTGCTTCGCGACCGCATCGCGATGGTACTGATGCTGCTCCTAGCGGCGGGAAGCGTCGCCGTCTGTGTCGAGGCGGCTCTGACTTTCGGCTCGGTTCCCCCGGCCGCCGTGGCCGTCGAGGCCTGGCGCATGTTCGGCTACGCCGTCTTCGCGGGGCTCTTCACGCTCGTCGGTCTGTTTCCCAGACGCATGAAGGGGGTGTGGGAATTGATCCTCTTCCACAAGGCTGCGACGGCCACGTTTCTGATCCAGTACATCGGCGTCGACGCAGACGCGGGGGCGTCGGCCGCCGAGACGATCCTGAACATCGTGTTGAACGACTTTCTGCTCGTCGTGGTCACGCTGATCGCATACGTCCTCGCCAAGGGATGGCGTGCGTGGACCTCAGACCGCTCTACACAATCATCGTGAGCTCCGTCGCTTCACCCAGACTGCTTCAGCCTGTCGAACTCCGCCTGGGCCTCCGACACGGCTAGGGAGTGCTCGGCGACCCAGTGCGCGAACGCCAGACACGGGGTCTGCAAGGAACGACCTAGAGGCGTGATCGAATACTCGACACATCGTATCTGACGGTCGGATCGGCCACGCCGGGCGCGGTTGGGCACGGCTATCTCGGCACCGTGGACACGATCTATCAGCATTCCGATCTCGACATCGGCGACAGCATCGCGCAGGGCTCGGGCACGGATCAGCGAGACATCGGCGGCCATTTCGGCGTTCTGGCGCGGCTGACGCGCGGTCGCTTTGGCGGGATCAATGCAGGCCGATCGTCGACTCTGGCGACGCAGTTCACGGCGGCCAACCGCCCCCGAACCATTGCGCTTGCCCAGTACGCCAGCCGGGTAAAATCGAACTTCGGCGTCAACGATTGCCTCAGCAGCGCCGCCGCCGCGTCCACGGCGACCGAGCTTATCCGCATCCGCAACCTGTTCCCGACCCTGCCTTTCTATCAGATGACCATGCTGCCCGTCGTGACGGGCGCGACGGTTTTGGCGGACGGCAGCGACCAGACGGTGGGGACGCCCGGAACCATCGCCACGACCCTGAACGGCCTGATCCGTGCTGGGCTGATCGTGGCGTCTGCGGGCAAGACGCCGGGGCCGACGATCACGGGGGTTCTGGATGCCCGCAACGTCGTTCAGCACCCGCTCAACGAGGAGAAGTGGGCTCATGGCTTCTGCAGCGACGCTGGCGATCCCGACGTCCACCCCACCGGCCGGGCCTATCGCCTCATCGGCGAGACCTGCCCGGGCCGTTCCGCGCTGTTCAACTGATGACCAACCCTACACTCGACATCAACGGCCGTGCCTTCTGGGCGCACAACGGCGGCAACCCTCGCGCGCTGCGTCAGGTCGACGGAGAGCTGCGGTTCGATGTCAGGCCGGGCGACGTCTGGCCAACCATGCCCTCGAACGAGCGGTCGGAGGTCTGCACTGTCGAGAAGCTGTCGGCCTTCACCGTTGAGTTCGACCAGCTTGTCGAG
Organism: Brevundimonas sp. LM2; assembly: GCF_002002865.1. NCBI lineage: Bacteria > Pseudomonadati > Pseudomonadota > Alphaproteobacteria > Caulobacterales > Caulobacteraceae > Brevundimonas > Brevundimonas sp. LM2. Next base: position 2,659,024 of record NZ_CP019508.1, read on the forward strand.
GCGGGGCCGAACACGTCCAAGTTCGTCGTGCTTGGACAATATCAGCAACAGGGCGAACCGACTGTCGCCCTAGAACTGGCCGGTGACAGATTGCGCGTGGTGTCGCGCAATCGGCGCGCTTACACCCGCCACTATGACGGGGCATTCGATCGCGACCGCTGGGCCTGGCTCAAACTGGTCATCGATCCCGGCGAGAAGGGCCACCTGCGGGTGTTGCGTGACAACGTCGAGATCGTCACCTTTGCCGGTCCGCTGGGCTGGCCGGGTCTGACGGGGCACTGGAAGAACGGGATCTATCGCGCCCCGGCACCCGAGACCCTACGCACCCGCGTCCAAAACCTGATCGTCACCCCCACACCCTGACATCACACGAGGCTGCTACCCCTCGTAGGTCACCCATTTCGAATAGTCGAACGGCCCGTCCTCATAGAGGTTAGCCTTCGCAGCCTTGGCGGCCTCGACGTTGACGAAGACCACGTCGAACTGAGCCAACTGGCCGCCGTAGTAGCAGAGGTCGACCACGTCGTAGATCTGGAAGCCGTTCGCGATCAGGAAGTCAGTTCGAGCTTTGAGGTTATCGAGCTGCACCTCGACGATGATAACCGAGCAATCCGCGAGCGATTGCCGCGCTCCCTTTAAGATGCTGAGTTCGTGGCCGTCGACATCGACCTTTAATAGGTAAGGCTTGGCGAGCGTGGTGTTGCCTGCAAGATAGTCGTCCAGCGTGGTTGCGGCGACTTCCCGCTGTCCTTCTTTGCCAGCTTCGGCGACGCGTGCGTGAGATACGTCCATACCGTCGATGACGGTGGCGAGGCTCAAGGTCACTGTTCCAGTCGTGTCCGAAACGGCGACCTCAACGAGGGTGTGCTCCACATACTCGTACGCTCGCGCGATGAACGGGTAAAACTCGCGGACGGGCTCGAACAGAACGTGGTGATGGCCAGGGAAGGCGTCGACCAGTTCGGGCGTCCCGTGTAGCACGCCGACATCGAGCACAGTTCCGACGGGGATACCCCGCTGCTGCAGGTGTTTTAACGCGTACTTCTTGGTTGGCGTTCGCATGATTTCAGCCCTGTAAAATATGGGACAAGCTCACCACGACTGTATCGGGTTGTCGAGCCAGATGACGTGCGGTTGCGCGAGACTGGTCTGACCGCGACAGCCGCGACGCTGCAGGAACAGAGAAGGAACATCATCAACCGCCCACGCGCAAAGTCACCATGGTGACTTCGGGAAAGTCACCAATGTTCCTGATCGGTTCCGCGGAACTGCCGGGAAAAGCCAGTGGTGGCGGGGAAAAAGTGGTACGTCCTCTCGGGCTCGAACCGAGGACCCTCTGATTAAAAGTCAGATGCTCTAACCAACTGAGCTAAGGACGCGCACCGCAGCGAAACGGGCTGGCCGTTTCGCGGTTGCGCCTTCTGGTGCATCGGGCCGCGCGGGTCAAGGGCGGATGCTCGACCGAAGGCGGCATTCGCTCTAGGCAGGACTTATGAAACCCCTTTCCGGCGTGCGTGTCCTCGAATTCGACGGTCTGGGGCCCGTCACTTTCGCGGGCATGATGCTGGCCGATCTGGGGGCCGAGGTCGTGCGGCTGACGCGGTCCGACGGCGCGGGCGCGTTCGGCGACGTCGGCGGCGCGGTGCTGCACCGAGGCCGGGCCGCCGTGCCGGTGGACCTGAAGGCCGACAGCGATCGCGGCCCTGTGCTGGACCTGATCGCCGGGGCCGACGCCCTGATCGAGGGGTTTCGCCCGGGGGTGATGGAACGGCTGGGCCTGGGGCCCGAGGTCTGCGCCGCGCGCAACCCGCGGCTGGTCTACGGCCGGGTCACCGGCTGGGGCCAGACCGGGCCGCTGGCGCCGACGGTCGGGCACGACCTGAACTACATCGCCCTGAGCGGCGCACTGCTGGCGATGGGGGAGCCGGACCGGCCGCCGCGCCCGCCGCTGAACCTGGTCGGCGACTATGGCGGCGGGGCCATGCTGCTGGTGGTCGGCGTGCTGGCGGGGGTGATCGAGGCGCGGGGCACCGGCCGGGGCCGGGTGGTGGACGCCGCCATGACCGACGGCACGGCCCTGCTCTCCAGCCTGTTCTTCGCCCTGGCGGCCGGCGGATTGTGGTCGGCGGAGCGGGGCGCGAACCTGCTGGACGGCGGGGCCCCCTTCTATCGCTGCTACGCCTGCGCGGACGGCGGCTTCGTCGCCGTGGGGGCGCTGGAACCGCGTTTCTATGCCGCCCTGCTGGCCGGGCTGGCGATCGGGGCGGACGAGGCGCCCCAGTTTCCGGCCAGCGAATGGCCGGCCCTGCACGCCCGGTTCGAGGCCCTGTTCGCGACCCGCACCCGCGACGCCTGGGCCGCGCATTTCGCCGGCACCGAGGCCTGCGTCACCCCGGTGCTCAGCTTCGCCGAGGCGGCGGCGCACCCGCACAACACCGCCCGGCGGACGATCGCGGGCCAGCCGCCCCAGCCCTCGCCCGCCCCGCGATTCGACGGTGCCGTCGTCGCGCCGGAGGCCGCCCCCACCGCCTCCCTGGCGGAGATGCTGGGCCGCTGGGGCCACCGCTAGACGGCGCCCGGTCCGCCACCGCCGCCGCACCGTATGGGGTTGAAGCGCGTGACCCCGCGGCGTCGGCGCGTTATGGAACCGCTCTGAACACAGCGCGTTTCGACGCCGAACCCCGGGGGCCCTCCATGAGAACGATCCTGATCCTGGCCGCCGCCGGCCTCGCCCTGGCCCTGACCGGGTGCGACGAGCCGTATCGCGAAGAGGCCGAGACCGTCCCCGCCGAGACGGAAGCCCCGGTGGCGCCCGCCGCCACCGACCAGACCGCGCCCGTCGTGGACGCCGCCGCCCCGGATGAGACCGCGACGACCGTGCCGCCTCCGCCCGAAGAACCGACGTCGGAGCAGTCGGTGCAGCCCGAAAGCGAAACCCTGTTCTATTGATCGGCTGCCCCATCCTCGTCTTGATTCAACGGCATGGGCCGCGGCTGCACGACCGCCGCGCGCGTCGATGAAGGATCGAGCTTGAGGTCTCTGCGCTTCTCCCCCGTCCCGCTGAGCCTGGCCGCGATCGCGGTCGGCGGCCTGTGGCTGGCCGGCGCGACCGTGGCCCATGCCGACCCACGCGCCGAGGTGCGCGGTGATCTGCCGGCCGATCTGCGCACCCGCCTGGTCCAGGCCATCGGCGAGACCGACGCGCCCCCGACCAACCGGTTCGACGCGCGTCGTCGGGCCCGGACGGCGATGGAGGCGGCCGAGGCCCTGCTGCGCTCCGAGGGCTATTACCAGCCGATGCTCGAGGATCTGGTCGAGGGCGAGGAGACGCCGGTCGCCATCGTCGACGTCCGGCCCGGCCCCCGCTTCGTCCTGGCGCCGGCGACGATCCAGTGGGTCGCCCCCCAACCCGAGGCCGGGGTCATCCGCACGGCCGAGGCGGAGCTGGACCTGACACCGGGCGATCCGGGCCGCGCCGCCGAAGTGATCGCCGCCGAGGGTCGCATCATCGCCAGCCTCAGCCGCGAGGGCTATCCCGATGCGGTGACCCAGCCCCGCCGCGTCGTCGTCGATCACGCCGCCCTGACGGTACAGCCCACCTTCAACATCAACTCCGGGTCCCTGGTCCGGCTGGACGGGGTGCGGGTCGAGACGCGCGGCCCGACCAATCCCGCCTGGGTCGCCGACCTCGCCCCCTGGCAGGAAGGCGCGCGCTACGATCCGGAGCTGGTCGCCGAGCTGGAGCTGCGGCTGCTGGAGACCGGCGTCTATGACGGGATCGCCGTGGCCCTGACCGGGCCCGACCAGGCGACCCCCGACGGCAACCGCCCGATCGTCGTGACCCTGACCGACCGGCCGCGCCGCATCCTCGAGGCTGGTGCCTCCTTCTCGACCGCCGAGGGCTCGGGCATCGAGGGGCTGTGGACCTGGTACAACCGCTTCGGCCGCGCCGACACCCTGCGGTTCCAGGCGCGGATCGCCACGATCGACAGCCGCATCGGGGCCGACCTGTCCCTGCCGCACTGGCGCACCCCGGGCCAGACCCTGGCCCTGTCCGCCGCCGTCGTGAACGAGGACACCGACGCCTATATCCGCACCGCGGGCGTCCTGTCCGCCGACCTGCGCCAGCGGCTGGGCAAGACCTCCTGGTACAGCTACGGCGTCGGCCTGGACGCGGGTCGCTACAGCGAGAACCGGTTCGACCCCGTCACCCAGGCCCCGGTCGCGCTCGACCGCGACCTGGCCATCCTGACCGGCCGGGCCAGCGCCTATATCGACCGGTCGAACGACCCGCTGAATCCGACCCAGGGCTATCGCCTGACCGTCAACATCCAGCCGACCGCCGTGACCGGCGAGGACAACATCCTGTTCCTGCGCACCGAGGCCCAGGTGACCGGCTACACGCCGCTCGACTCGCTGGCCAAGACGGTGGTCGCCGGGCGGCTGCGGCTGGGTTCGATCGTCGGCGGCGGCGAGATCAGCGTCCCGTCGGACCGCCTGTTCTACTCCGGCGGCGGCGGCTCCGTGCGCGGCTACCAGTATCAGGGCGTCGGGCCGCGCCTGCCCGACAACACGCCGCGCGGCGGCATCTCCCTGTTCGAGGTCTCGGCCGAGGTGCGGCGCGACCTGGGCAACAATTTCGGGGCCGTGGCCTTCGTCGACGCCGGGGCCATCGGCTTCGACGAGGCTCCTGACTTCTCCAACCTGCGCTATTCCGTCGGCATCGGGGCGCGCTATAATCTGTCGTTCGGGCCGATCCGGGCCGACATCGCCATCCCGCTGGACAAGCGCGAGGGTGACGCCAGCTTCCAGGTCTATGTCAGCATCGGCCAGGCCTTTTGACCGATCCGACCCCCGACACGCCCGAGGTCGAGACCCCGGCCAAGGCCGAGAAGCGCCGTCGCACGCGGCTGCAGGCCTTCGGCTTCTTCGCCGGCATGGTCGTGGCCGGCCTGGCCGCCCTGGCCCTGGTCCTGGCGGTCGGCGGCCGGATGTATCTGGTCTCCGGCCCCGGCCGCGACCTGGTCACCAGCTTCGTCGCCGGCAAGAAGATCAGCCGCTATGGCCGCATCAATGTCGAGGGCTTGTCGGGCGACCTGTTCGACGACTTCACCCTGGCTCGCGTCACCGTCACCGACGTGGACGGGGTTTGGCTGGAGGCGCGCAACGTCCGCGTCGACTGGGACTACTGGCCCCTGATCACCCGCCGCTTCCACGCCACCGACATCAGCGCCGAGACCATCCGCCTGCTGCGCCGCCCGACCCTGGACCCGCCCGACGGCAAGCCGCCGCAGCCCAGCCCGATCAGCGTCGACATCGACCGCTTCTCGGCCAATGTCGAACTTCTGGAAGGCTTCTCCAAGGAATACGGCCGCTGGGGCCTGACCGGCGAGGCCCTGATCCCGCGGCGTGGCGACAAGACGGCGACCGTCAACGCCAACAGCCTGAACCGCCCCGGCGACTATTTGCGCATCAAGGGGACCTTCGGCGACCAGATCGACGCCCTGCGCCTGGATCTGCGCGCCAACGAGGCCCAGGGCGGTCCCCTGGCCGGTTCGCTCGGCTATTCCCCCGACCAGCCCTTCTCGGCCGTCGCCCTGGTCAATGGCGAGATCGTCAACGCCCGCGTCCGCACCGGCACCTTCACCCCCCTGACCATCCAGGGCCGTTACGGCGCGGCCGGCTCGCGCATCTCCGGCTATTTCGACTTCAGCGGCTCGGACCTGCTCGAGCCGTTCGTCCAGCGCATCGGCCGCACCGCCCGCTTCGGCTTCGCCTCCGTGCCCAGCCGCGATGACGAGGACGTTCAGGGGCTGGCCTGGCGGCTGGTCTCGGACAATCTGACCTCCAGCGCCCAGGGCCTGATCAACATCAAGACCCAGGCGGTCGAGGATGCGGGCGTGGCCCTGACCGTCTCGACCGGCTCCTTGACGCGACTGGTTGGCACCCCGGTCGGGGCCGGGGCGACCTATTCCGGTGTCTTTAAAGGCGACGCCAGGATCTGGGGCCTGGACGGCGATGTCCGGCTGGCCAATGCCGACCTGGCCAGCTACGCCGCCGGCCTCGTGTCCGGCCCGCTCGACATCGCCGCCCGCGACGGCCGCTACGAACTGACCGGCGACCTGTCGGTGGCCGGGGGTCGCAGCGAGGGGATCGTCGGGGCCCTGCTAGGGGCCCGGCCGAGGGTCCAGTTCGCCGCCGCCCGCGCCCGGGACGGGGCCCTGTTGCTCGAACGTCTCGACGCGCGGGGTCAGGCCCTGACCCTGACCGGCTCGGGCGGTCGCAACCTGCTGGGCGGCCTGGGCTTCCGCGGCCGGGCCGAGATCACCGACGTCGGCCGCATCCGCCCCGGGGCCCGCGGCACCTTCGGCGGTCCGATCCAGGCCTCGTCCGCCCGCGCCGGCGCGCCCTGGCGTCTGGCCTTCGACGGCCGCGCCGCGCGCCTGGTGACCGGCATGGCCGAGCTGGACCGGCTGCTGGGCCCCACGCCGCGCCTGCAGCTGGCCGGCGCGCTGAACGGCGGCCGGATCGAGGTCGAACAGGGTCTGCTGACCGGAGCCGCCGGGCGCGCGAGCGCCAAGGGCCTGATCGAGCCCGCGGGCCGGCTTCGGCTGGCCCTCGACTGGAACGCCCAGGGGCCGTTCGGCGTCGGCCCGGTGGCCATCGACGGGGCCATGAGCGGCAACGGGGCCCTGACCGGCACCCTGGCCCAGCCGCGCGCCGACCTGATCGCCAGCTTCGCCCGCGTCGCGGCCGGGCCCCTGACCCTGACCGACAGCCGTCTGGTCCTCAGCTTCCGCAAGGGCGCCAATGCCTCGGACGGCTCGGTCGTCCTGACCGCCGGCTCCAACTACGGCCCGGCCCGGGCGTCGGGCGAGTTCTTCCTCGGCGGCAACCGCCTGCGCCTGACCGACGTCGACCTGAACGCCGGCGGAATCACGGCCCAGGGGTCGCTGGCCCTGAACAACAACACGCCCTCGAGCGCCGACCTGACCTTCACGGCCCGCCCGGGGGCCTTCCTGACCTCCGGCACGGCCGACGGCCGCGTTCGCCTGACCGACGGGGCCGGCAGCGAGAGCGCCATCCTGGACGTCACCGGCAGAGACCTGCGCTTCGCCGGATCGCCGTACGTCATCCGTCGGATCGCGCTGGACGGACGCGGCACGCTGGAGCGCCTGCCCTTCACCGTCGTCGGCGACGTCGGCGGCCCGACGCCGGTCTCGTTCGACGGCAGCGGCGTCTACGCCCGCCGTGGCGAGGCTCAGAGCGTGACCCTGTCGGGCGACGGCCGCGTCCGCGAGATCGCCTTCGACACCCGCAGCCCGGCCGTGATCGCACTGGCCGGCGACGGCCGCGTGGTTCGCGTCGATCTGAACGTCGGCGGCGGGGTGCTGATGGGCGAGATGCGCCAGGACGCCGACGCCGCCGTGATCCAGGCCGATCTGACCAGCGTCGAGCTCGGCTCCCTCGCGCCCGACCTGCGCGGACGGGTGACGGGTCGCGTCTCGCTGCGGGGCGCGGGCGACGATCTGTCCGGTTCGGCGAATGTCACCCTGGCCGGTCTGCGCAGCGTCGACGCCCCGCGCGGCCTCTCGGTCGACGGTGCGGTCAATGCGACGCTCGTCAACAACACCCTGCGGATCCAGGCCAATGCCGCCGGCACCGACGCGGTCCAGGCCACGGCCGACGTCACCCTGCCGGTCGAGGCCTCGGCCGCCCCCTTGCGCCTGGCCGTCGCCCGCACCCGGCCGATGTCGGGCGAGGTCGTCGTCCAGGGCCAGATCCAGCCGATCTGGGACGTCTTCTTCGGCGGCGAACGGACCCTGGCCGGTCAGGTCGACGGTCGCGCCACCCTCAGCGGCACGCTGAACGCCCCCCTGATCAACGGGCGGCTGAACCTGGCCCAGGGACGATTCCGCGACAACGGCACGGGTCTGGTACTGAACGACGTCACCCTGGCCAGCCGGTTCGATGACACCACGGCCCTGATCCAGACCTTCACCGCCACCGACGGCGGGGCCGGGCGGGTGTCGGGCGACGGCCGCATCGGCCTGCGCCAGGGCTCGGGCTCCAGCTTCGAACTGGCCCTGAGCAATTTCCAGATCATCGACAACGACATCGCCCAGGGACGGGCCTCGGGGCCCCTGACCGTCACCCGCGCCGCCGACGGCAATATCCAGCTGGCCGGCCAGATGATCATCGACGAGGCCCGGATCGAGGCCAATCCCCCCGGTGCCAACGGCGTCGTCGCCATGGATGTGGTCGAGATCAATCGCCCCGGCGGCGATCCCGTGCTCGAAGACGAGGACGCGGTCCATCGCGGGCCGCAGATCGGTCTCGACATCGCCCTACGCTCCCAGGGCGACAACGTCCGCGTCGTCGGGCGCGGCCTTAACGTCTCGCTCAGCGTCAATGCCCGGGTGCGCGGCACGGTGGCCCAGCCGCTGCTCGGCGGCCACGCCCGCATCGTGCGCGGCGACTATGAGTTCGCGGGCAAGCGGTTCGTGTTCGACGACCGGGGCTCCATCGCCCTGTCCACCGACCCCGCGGCGATCCGGCTGAACCTGACGGCGGTGCGCGAGGACCCGGCCCTGACCGCCACCATCCGGGTCACCGGCACCGCCGCCCTGCCGATCATCGAACTGACCTCCACGCCCCAGCTGCCCCAGGACGAGATCCTGTCCCAGGTGCTGTTCGGGCGCTCCGCCTCCCAGCTGTCGCCGTTCGAGGCGGCCCAGCTGGCGGCGGGCGTCGCCTCCCTGGCCGGCGGCGGCGGCTTCGACGTCATCGGCAACCTGCGCGAGCTGGCCGGCCTCGACCGGCTGTCGTTCGGCGGCGAGGCCTCGGCCCTGACCGTCGCGGGGGGCCGCTACATCACCGACGATGTCTATCTGGAGATCATCGGTGGCGGCGAAGAGGGCGCGACCGTCAACGTCGAGTGGCAGGTGCGCCGCAACCTGGCGATCAGCTCGGAGTTCGGCGGACAGGGCAACGCCACCCTGTCGATCCGCTGGCGCCGACAGTCCCGGGTCCCGGGCGCGGCCGCCGGCGACGACGACCGCCGCCCCAACAGCCGCGCCCGGCCCTGACGAAATGGGGTGAAGGCGCGGAAGCCTTCACCTTTTCGGTGGGCCCGGCTAAGGTCTGCCGATGCGGATTCTTCAACAGGATCAGGCCGCCCTCGACCTGGTCGGGCGGGGGGCGGCGGTCCTGATCGATCGCGCCATCACCTGGTCGAACATCAACTCCGGCAGCGACCATGCCGAGGGCCTCGACACGGTCCTGACCCGGCTGGAGGCTGAGGCGGGCCGCCTGCCGGCCGAAGTCACCCGGGTGCCGACCCAGGGCTTTTCCACCGTCGCCGACGACGGCACCGTCCGCCCCCAGGCCCGCGCCGACGCCCTGAAGGTCACCGCCCGGCCCGAGGCCCCGATCCAGGTCGTCCTGACCGGCCACTACGACACCGTCTATCCCGCCGACAGCCCGTTCCAGAGCGTCCGGACCCGGGCCGACGGGGCCCTGAACGGACCCGGCATCGCCGACATGAAGGGCGGCATCTCGGTCATGCTGGGCGCCCTGGCGGCGTTCGAGACCCACCCCGAGCGCCACGGCGTCGGCTGGACCGTCCTGCTGTCCCCGGACGAGGAGATCGGCTCGCCCGCCTCCGCCCCCCTGCTGGCCGAACTGGGCGGGCGCGGCCATGTCGGCATGACCTATGAGCCCGCCCTGGCTGACGGCACCCTGGCCGGGGCGCGCAAGGGCAGCGGAAACTTCCACCTGATCGTCACCGGCCGCGCCGCCCACGCCGGCCGCGCCTTCGACCAGGGCCGCAACGCCGTCGCCGGGGCCGCCATGATCGCCGCTGCCCTGCACGGCCTGAACGGCCAGCGCGAGGGCGTCACCGTCAACGTCGCCCGGATCAGCGGCGGCGGGGCACTGAACGTCGTCGCCGACAGGGCCGTGGTCCGATTCAACGTCCGCGTCCCCGATGCCCAAGCCTCCGCCTGGATCACCGAGGCCGTCGCCGACCTCGCCGCCACGCCGCCGTTCGAGGGCCTGACCCTGGCCCTGCACGGCGGCATGACCCGCGCGCCCAAGCCGATGGACGCCTCCCAGACCGCCCTGTTCGAGGCCGTGCGCGAAACCGGCGCCCTGCTGGGCCAGGCCATCGCCTGGTCGCCGTCCGGCGGGGTCTGCGAGGGCAACAACCTGCACGCCGCCGGCCTGCCCAACATCGACACCTTGGGCGTGCGCGGCGGCCTGATCCACTCCCAGGACGAGTTCGCCTGGCCCGAAAGCTTCGTCGAGCGCGCCCAGCTGTCCTGCCTGATGCTGTGCAAGATCGCCTCGGGCGAGATCGATGCGTTCGCGCTCAAGCGGCTGCGTCAGGAGACGATGTAATGCTCGTCATCCGCCCCGCCGGTCCCGACGACCTCGACCATCTGCTGGAGCTGGCCATCTTGTCCGGCCCGGGCTTCACCAGCCTGCCCGAGGACCCGGACCAGCTGTCCGAACGCCTGGACCTCAGCCGCGACAGCTTCGCCGGCGCCCTCGACCCCCAGGCCCGCTGGTACACCCTGATGATGGAGGAGACCGACACCGGCGACGTCGACGGCATCGCCTCGGTCAAGGCGGCGGTCGGGCTGAACCGCCCCTTCTTCTCCTTCCGAGTGGTCAACAACGCCTCGTCGTCGCCGTCGCTGAAGATCCGGCTCGAGCATCAGACCCTGCAGCTGGTCAACGAATGCACCGGCTGGTCCGAGGTCGGCTCCCTGTTCCTCAAGGCCGACCGGAGGAAGGGCGGGGCCGGCCGTCTGCTGTCGCAGTCTCGCTACATGCTGATCGGGGCCCAGCCCGACCTGTTCGCCGAGACCGTCCTGGCCGAGCTGCGTGGCGTCTTCACCCCCGACGGGGCCTGCCCCTTCTGGGACCATGTCGCGCACAAATTCTTCCCGATGGAGTTCGACCAGGCCGACATGATGACCGGCTCGACCGACAAACAGTTCATCCTCGACCTCGCCCCCCGCCATCCGATCTATGTCGAACTGCTGCCCGAGGCCGCCCGCGCCGTGATCGGCAAGGTCCACCCCCAGGGCGTCGCCGCCATGGCCCTGCTGGAAAGCGAGGGTTTCCGTCCCAACGGCCTGATCGACATCTTCGACGCCGGCCCCACGGTCAGCTGCCCCCGCGACCATATCCGCACCGTCCGCGACGCGCGCCGTCTGACGGTCGAGATCGTTGATACGGTCGAGGCCGAACTGCCCTCCCTGGTCTCCACCGACAGCGTCCAGGCTTTCCGCGCCGTCCGCGCCAGGGCCGCCATCGCCGGCGACACCGTCCACCTGACCCCCGAGGTCGCGGATGCCCTGAAGGTGCGGACGGGCGATGTCGTCAGGGTGAAGTCTTGAGCACTCCCGGGGTCGCAAACCAGAGCCCTTCCCCTGGAGGGGGAAGGGTTGGGATGGGGTGGAGGCACGCTGCTGCCGGTTCCCACGTTCACCCGGTCTCCGCGCGGATCGAAGAGAGACCGGGTGTCGAAGCCTCTCTTCAATCGGTTGCCTCCACCCCATCCCCGGCCCTTCCCCCTCCAGGGAAAGGGAGCAGCATCGTGAAACGATCATGACTGACGGAAAACTCTACATCGACGGCCGTTGGACCGAGGGCTCCGGCGATGCCCTCGCCTCCTTCGATCCGGCCACCGAGGCTGCCGTCTGGCGTGGCCACGAAGCCTCGACCCAACAGGTCGGGGCCGCCGTCGAGGCCGCCCGCGCCGCCTTCCCCGACTGGGCCGACCGTCCCCGCGCCGACCGCATCGACGCGATGAAACGCTATCAGGCCGCGCTCAAGGCCCGCGCCCCCGCCTTCGCCGAGGCCATCAGCCGCGAAACCGGCAAGGCCCTGTGGGAGACCACCGCCGAACTGGGCTCCATGGCGGGCAAGGTCGACCTGTCGATCCGCGCCTATGACGAGCGCACCGGCGAGCGCACCGCTGAGACCGCCTTCGGCCACGCCACCCTGCGCCACCGCCCGCACGGCATGGCGGCGGTGCTGGGCCCGTTCAACTTCCCCGGCCACCTGCCCAATGGCCACATCGTCCCCGCCCTGCTGGCCGGCGACACCGTGGTCTTCAAGCCGTCGGAAGAGACGCCCCACACCGGCCAGCTGATGGCCGAATGCCTGCAGGAAGCCGGCCTGCCCGCCGGCGTGTTCAACCTGGTCCAGGGCGGCCGCGACGTCGGCGCCGCCCTCCTGGACCAGCCGATCGACGCCCTGATGTTCACCGGCTCGGGCGCGGCGGGGGCCCATTTCCGCAGGAAGTTCGCCGACGATCCCCACGTCATCCTGGCGCTGGAGCTCGGCGGCAACAATCCGCTGGTCGTTTGGGACGCCGCCGATGCCGAGGCCGTGGCCGGCCTCGTCGTTCAGTCCGCCTTCGTCACCACCGGCCAGCGATGCTCCTGCGCCCGCCGCCTGATCGTGCCCGAGGGCCCGGCGGGCGACGCGATCATCGCGGCCGTCGACGCCCTGGTCGAACGCCTGATCTTCGCCCCCTGGGACTCGACCCCCGAACCCTATGGCGGCCCCCTGATCTCGCAGCGCGCCGCCGAACAGGCCCTGGCCGCCCTGCAGCAGCGGATCAACATGGGAGCCAAGGTCATCCGCGCCTCGGGCCCCGTCGACAACCTGCCCGCCGCCTTCGTCAAGCCCGCGATCCTCGACGTCACCGGCGTCGACGTCCCCGACGAGGAAATGTTCGCCCCTTTCCTGTCCGTCACCCGCGTCCCGACCTTCGAGGCCGCCCTCGCCGCCGCCAACGCCACCCGCTACGGCCTGTCCGCCGGCCTGGTCAGCGACGACCCCGCGCACTGGGATCATTTCATCCGCCGCATTCGTGCTGGGGTGGTCAACTTCAACCGCCCGACCACCGGTGCCGCCGGCGACATGCCCTTCGGCGGCCTCGGCGCCAGCGGAAACCACCGGCCGAGCGCCTACTACGCCGCCGACTACTGCGCCTATCCGGTCGCCAGCTTCGAGGCCGGGTCGGTCAAGAATATCGAGGGCGAGATCAAGGGGCTGCGGGCGTGATGGCGCACGGCGCCTCTCCCTCCCCTTCATGGGGAGGGACGATCGCGCAGCGATCCGGGTGGGGTAGTGTCGTGAGTGCGCACCCTTCACACGGCCCCACCCAGCCTTCGCTGCGCTCCGGCGTCCCTCCCCATAAAGGGGAGGGAGAAAAATGACCCTCGCCGTCGAAGCCAATGCCGACGGCCTGATCGGCCCGACCCATTCCTATGCCGGGCTCAGCCCCGGCAATCTGGCCGCCATGGGCAATGCCGGGAACACCTCCAACCCGCGCGCCGCCGTCCTGCAGGGCCTCGACAAGATGAAGCGGCTCGCCGATCTCGGCCTGCCCCAGTTCGTCCTGCCCCCGCACGAGCGCCCCGACATCGCCTTCCTGCGCAGCCTCGGCTTCACCGGCTCCGACGCCCGGGTGCTGGAAATGGCCTGGAAGGATGCCCCCGCCTTCGCCGCCGCCGCCCTGTCCGCCAGCCCGATGTGGGCCGCCAATGCCGCGACGGTGACGCCCTCAGCCGACGCCGCCGACGGCCGCGTCCACTTCACCCCCGCCAACCTGCACACCAACCTGCACCGCAGCCTGGAGCACGCCCAGACCCGGCGGTCCCTGAGCGCCCTCTTCCCCGACCTCGCGCATTTCGCGGTCCACGACGCCCTGCCCGCGGTCGCCCATCTGGCCGACGAGGGCGCCGCCAACCACGTCCGCCTGTGCGCCGAGCATGGCGCGCCCGGCGTCAACCTGCTGGTCTGGGGCCGCGACGCCTTCGAGGCCTGGGACGGCCCCTACCCCGCCCGCCAGACGCGTCAGGCCAGCGAGGCCGTGCCCCGCCGCCACGCCGCGAGCGGCGCCGTCCTGGCCCAGCAGTCCCGCGCCGCCATCGCCGGCGGCACCTTCCACAATGACGTCGTCTGCGTCGGCGCGCTGGACACCCTGTTCCACCACGAACTGGCCTTCGAGGACACCGACGCCACCCACGCCGCCATCCGCGCGGCGGCCCGAGGCTTCGACCCCATTTTCGTCGAGGTCTCGACCGCCGACCTGCCCCTGGCCGACGCCATCTCCAGCTATCTGTTCAACTCCATGCTGGTGCAGATTCCCGGCGAGGACCGCCTGACCCTGATCTGCCCGACCGAGACCCGCGACAACCCCCGCGCCCACGCCGTGGCGCAGGGCCTGACCGCCTCCAACGGCCCCATCGGCCGGGTCGAATACGTCGACGTGCGCCAGTCGATGCGCAACGGCGGCGGCCCCGCCTGCCTGCGCCTGCGCGTCGTCCTGACGGAGGCCGAGCTGGCCGCCACCAACCCCGCCATGCGCCTGACCGACGCCCTGCACGCCCGCCTGTCCGACTGGGCCAACCAGTGGTACCGCGACGCCCTGCCCCCCGCCGACCTGGCCGATCCCGCCCTGATCGCGGAAACGCGCGGGGCCCTGGACGAACTGACCGGTATCCTGGATCTCGGGCCCGGCTTCTATCCGTTCCAGCGGGGCTGACGCGGCCCGGAACCCTGCGAACGGCATCGTCGCCTGGGAAGACCCACTTTCAGAGGCCCGATCCCGGCCTTGGAAGGTTCATCACAAAGGACACGAAGGAATCCACAGAGAACACGACAGCTTTTGTGCGTGTGACGGATTCCGACGCCGACGCAGTAAAAGCAGTTGAGATCGAAAGACCAAGGCGCCGAAGCCGCGATCTCGCAACCCGGAGGGAGATACCGGTGCCGACGCCGCATCGGTCCCGTTGTGTCCTTCGTGTCCTTTGTGATGAACCTTCCAGCCCCCGTGCTCGGACGATTTCACTCGACGGACGAACGGTCTAGGCTGCCATTGAAGGGGAGGCGACAATGCAAAATCCACAGCTAGACGACGCGCCGGCGACCCTGACCCACCGCCTCGCCACCGAGGCCGACATCCCCGCCCTCCACGCCCTGATGGAGGCCGCCATCACCGGCCCCCTCGCCGCCTTCCTGACCCCGGCCCAGGTCGAGGCGAGCCGGACCATCATGGGCGTGGATAGCCAGCTGGTGACCGACCGCACCTATTTCCTGATCGAGGCGGACGGCGTCCCGGCCGGCTGCGGCGGCTGGTCCTACCGGATCACCAGCTACGGCGGCGACCACACCCCGGGCCGCGAGCCCGCCCGACTGACCCCCGGCGTCGACGCCGCCCGGGTCCGCGCCATGTACACCCACCCCGCCTTCCTGCGGCGCGGCATCGGCCGGATGATCCTGGACCTGTGCGAGAGCGCCGCCCGCGACGCCGGCTTCGACCGGGTCGAGCTGGTCGCGACAATGGGGGGCGAGCCCCTGTACCGCGCCGCCGGCTACACCGACATCGAAGCCTTCGAGGACGACCGCGGCGGCGTCCCGGTGCCCCTGATCCGGATGGGCAAGCCGCTGTCGGCCTGATCCAGGGGCCGCCCGCTCAGAGCCGCAGGTGCCATCCGCGTCGGTGCAGCGGCCAGACGATCAGGACGATGGCGACGAGCGCCGCCAGGGCCACGGCCAGCGACGCCAGCTTCGGGTCCCCGATCAATCCGACCGTCAGCGCGTTGGACCAGGCCCGGAAACCGACCGGACCGCTTTCGGCGGCGATGATCGGGACGTCGCGCACATAGCCGAACAGGATGGAGAGCACGAAGGCGACGATCGCATTGGCCCCGAGCACCCGGAGGGGCCAGGACAGTCGGTGCGCGACCTCCCCTCGCAACAGCAGCGTGACGGCGACGAAGATCAGCGCCGAGGCCCCGCTGCTCAGCAGGGCGAAGCTGCTGGTCCACAGCCGTTTGTTGATCGGACACAGGGGGTCCAGCGTCCCGCCCAGCAGCATCAGCCCCGCGCCGACCAGGGCGACCTTGAGCAGCGACCGCGCGCCCTCCCGGGTCCAGACCCAGGCCGTCAGGACACCGGCGCAGACGTTGACGCAGGCCGGCAGGGTCGAGAGCAGCCCTTCCGGATCATAGACCACCGGCCCGCCCCATTCCACCGAGCCCAGCGGCCACAGGTGGTCGGGCGTGAACACCGCCCGGTCGATCCAGGCGGCCAGATTGCCCTCGGGATCGAGCTGCCCGGGCCCGAACCCCGGCACCGGAACGGTGAGCATCAGCGCGGCATAGGCCATCAGGATCGCGACAACGGCGGCGAGGACCACGCCCGGCCGAATCCGGACGGAGCGGCTGTCGGCGTCCCCACCGGTCGCCAGGATCAGGGCGGCGACCAGGCCGTAGCACAGGCCGATCCGCTGCAGCACGCCGGGGAGTCTCAGATGCGCCAGGTCGCCGGGCCCCACGCCCGGCGCGCCCAGGGTCCGAAGCCCGGTGTAGATCAGCTCCAGCGCCAGCCCCAGAGCGATCAGCAGGACGACCCGCCGCGCCACGGTTCGCCAGGCGGCGGTCCGATCCGCGCGCGTTTGCATCACGCGGGGAAACGACAGCCCCAGAGCCAGCCCGACCGCGAACAGGAAGGTCGGGAAGATCAGGTCGGTCAGGGTCCAGCCGTGCCAGGCCGCGTGCTGCAGCGGACCATAGGTCTGGTTCCAGTCGCCGGGGCTGGTCACCACGATCATGCCCGCGACGGCGAGTCCGCGCAGGACGTCGAGCGACAACAGTCTCGGCCGCGCGGCACCCATCGCCCACTCCAATTGACAGCGCTGTCATTTCCGTATGGGGGATGGGATATCAGGAGTCAAAGCGCGATGGGGCTCGGACGGCGGCGTCCCCGTGCCCCTGATCCGCATGGGCATGCCCATCCTCCCCGGACCGCTCATCCCGGCGAAAGCCGGAACCCAGTGCTTTGGGCGACGAATGCCGGGCGTCGTTCATGATGCCGGTCCAACGCGATCTTCTGCGAAAGACCTGGATCCCGGCTTTCGCCGGGATGAGCGGAGGGTTAGTCAATCGTATGGAGTCCCTGCCCATGACCCCCGCCCGCCGCCTCAGGAACATCGTCGGTGGCTCGGCCGGCAATCTGGTCGAGTGGTTCGACTGGTTCGCCTATGCCGCCTTCACCGTCTATTTCGCCCCGGTCTTCTTCCCGGCGGGCGAGACGACGGCCCAGCTGCTCAGCACCGCCGCCATCTTCGCGGTCGGCTTCCTGATGCGGCCAGTCGGGGCCTGGGTCATGGGGGTCTATTCCGACCGCAAGGGGCGCAAGGCCGGGCTGACCCTGTCGGTCAGCCTGATGTGCGCGGGCTCGCTGCTGATCGCCTGTACCCCCGGCTATGCCACCATCGGCATCGCCGCCCCCGCCCTGCTGCTCCTGGCCCGCATGATGCAGGGCCTCAGCGTCGGCGGCGAATACGGCTCCAGCGCCACCTACCTGTCCGAGATGGCGACGCCCAGGCACCGCGGCTTCTGGTCCAGCTTCCAGTACGTCACCCTGATCTCGGGCCAGCTTCTGGCCCTGATGCTGCTGATCGTGCTGCAGCGGGCCCTGGGCGAGGCGGCCCTGTCCGACTGGGCCTGGCGCATCCCCTTCTTCGTCGGGGCCGGGCTGGCGGTCGTGGTCTTCTGGCTGCGTCGCGGCCTGGACGAGACCCGCGCCTTCAACGATCCGGCCACCCGCGCCGCGCCCAAGTCCAGCGCCCTTGAGCTGGTTCTGCGCCATCCCAAGGAGGCCCTGATCGTCATCGGCCTGACCGCCGGCGGCACGCTCGCCTTCTATACCTACACCACCTACCTGCAGAAATTCCTGACCAACACCTCGGGCTTCTCAAAGGCCCAGGCGACCGAGATCAGCGCGGCGGCCCTGTTCCTGTTCATGCTGCTGCAGCCCGCCGTGGGGGCGCTTTCGGATCGGATCGGTCGAAAACCGGTCATGATCGCCTTCGGGGTAATGGGTCTGCTTCTTACAGTTCCCATCATGAGCACCCTGGCCGTCACGACCGATGCCTTCACCGCCTTCGCCCTGTCCCTGTCGGCCCTGGTCATCGTCTCGGGCTACACCGCCATCAACGCCGTGGTGAAGGCCGAGCTGTTTCCCGCCCACATCCGCGCCCTGGGCGTCGCCCTGCCCTACGCCATCGCCAATGCCGTATTCGGCGGCACGGCCGAGTATGTTGCCCTGTGGTTCAAGCTGGACGGCCGCGAGAGCCTGTATTTCTGGTACGTCACCGGGATGATCGGGGTGTCGCTGATCACCTATGTCCTCATGCGCGACACGCGGACGAAAAGTCTGATCGTCGAGGACTGATCAGACCCCGGCCCTCAGCCGGTCCAGCGCCTGCGGATAGCGGCGCGACACGGGCGCTTCCAGCCCGCCGAGTTCGACCGTCCAGTCGCCGGACCCTTCCGGTCGAAGCCCGGTGACGCGACCGGCATTGACCAGCCAGGACCGGTGGGCGCGGACGAAGCCGAACCGCGCCAGCTCGACCTCGATCGCCGCCAGCGTCGCCCGCATCAGGGGTCGCCGGCCGTCGGCCAGCCAGAACTCGACATAGTTGCCGGCCGAGGACACCGCGACGATGTCCGCCAGGGGGGCCCGGATGATGCGGACGCCGTCGCGGATGTCGAAGCTGACCGGACGGACCGGCTCGTCGCGCCGCCGGCGCAGATAGCCCACCGCCCAGAAGACGCCGAGCAGGTTCAGATAGCTGATGCCGTCCTTGCGCAGCTCGTAGATGAACCGGTCGCCGAATGCATACGGACCGGCCTCCATGACCCCATAGATATAATGGCGCAGCAGCACGAACCCCGCGACGTGCAGGGCGGACAGGGCCAGCAGGCTGACCGCGTGGACCGCGGCGAACCGGAGCTTGGGTCGCCAACCCGCGCCCAGCGCCTCCTCCGGCGGGGCCAGGGCGAGGGCCAGCCACGGGATCCACAGGGCGGCGATCATCGAGATCGCGCTGGTGATCTCCCAGCTCCATGGCTCCCAGGCCGCGATGTCGGGGATGTCGGCCAGATTGGTCAGGGCGTTCACGACCACGACGAGCGCGGTCACGGGGATGATCAGCAGGCCGGCCGTCCGCAGATCGCGCGCATCGGCGCGCCCGACCCGCTCGCGCCATCGCTGGCGGACCC
The DNA here is from genome assembly GCF_002002865.1 of Brevundimonas sp. LM2. Classification (NCBI taxonomy): domain Bacteria; kingdom Pseudomonadati; phylum Pseudomonadota; class Alphaproteobacteria; order Caulobacterales; family Caulobacteraceae; genus Brevundimonas; species Brevundimonas sp. LM2. The sequence continues at coordinate 2,678,121 of NZ_CP019508.1, forward strand.
CGCTCGTCACGGATTGCGCGCCACTGGTCCCGGCCACGCAGCCGCCGTCCCGTCCGGCGCGCGGCGCGGCCCCGGGCGATTGCGCGCCCGGCCCCGTGGCCCTGACGGTGGCCCCATCCTCACTGCTCACGGAGTTCGCCCATGTCGGATGCCACCCTGTCGCCCCTTGCCCGCCGCCACGACCTGGACTGGATCCGTGTCGGCGCCTTCTTCCTGCTGATCCTCTACCACGTGGGCATGCTCTACGTGTCCTGGGACTTTCACATCAAAAGCCCGCGCATCGTCGAGGCGCTGCAGCCGGTGATGATGATCACCAATCCCTGGCGGCTGACCCTGCTGTTCCTGGTGTCCGGCGCGGCGACCCGGTTCCTGACCGATGGCTTCGCGGCGGAGGGCGGCAAGGCGGGACGGCGGCTGGCCGGATCGCGGGCGCTGCGGCTTCTGCCTGCCCTGGTGTTCGGCATGTTCGCGATCGTCCCGCCCCAGACCTACTATGAAATCTTCCAGGCGCTTCAGGGCATGGGCGTCGCGGATCCCGCCCAGTCGTGGGTGCTGCAGGACTTCTGGGTCAAGTACGCGACGGCCTCGGGCCACTGGTGCGACGCGGACGGGTGTGTGACGACGCCGACCTGGAACCACCTGTGGTTCGTGGCCTATCTGCTGGTCTATGGCCTGATCGTCGCGGGGCTGGTCGGTCTTCCCGGCAAGCCTCTCGCCGCGCTCGGCCGCTGGACGGAACGCGCCTGCGCCGGATGGGGCCTGCTGGTCTGGCCGATCCTGTTCTTCGCTCTGCTGCGCTTCACCCTCGCCCCCCTGTTCGAGATCACCCACGACCTCACCGGCGACTGGTACAACCACGCCCTGTCGTTCGGCGCCTATCTGTTCGGCTTCCTGATCGCGCGTTCGGAGACGCTGAAAGCCACATTCATCCGCCTGAGGCGGCCTGCCGCCGCTCTGGCCCTGCTGGCCTGGGCGGGATGGGCGGCCTATGCCTGGATCTATCGCGCCGACGACGCGATGCCGTCCGAGACGCTGCGCAATGCGATGCGGATCGTCTATGCCATCGATCAATGGGCCTGGATCGCCGCCATCCTGGGCTATGGCGCGCGCTATCTGAACCGAGGCGGGCCGGTCCTCCGCTATCTCAGCGTCGGCGTCTTCCCCTTCTACATCGTCCACCAGACGGCGATCATCGTGGCGGCCTGGTATCTGATGCCGCTGCGCCTGCCGCTGCCGCTCGAAGGCGGACTGATCATCGGCGCGACCTTCGCCGCCTGTTTCGCCACCTACGAGATCGCGCGGCGAATCGGCTGGTTCGGCCTGCTGCTGGGGGTGCGTCCGCGCGCCCGAAAGACCGAGGGCTAGGCTTCCGGCACGGCGGCGGGCGGCGCGACGGGGCCGCCCGCGTCGCCCGGTGCCGGGGCCGCCGCCGTTGCCTCGTCATCCCCCTCGCCCACATAGACCACGCGGCAGTCCCCCTCGATCGTGGTGTAGCGGCCGCTGGCGGCGTCGACGAAGGACAGGCGGCCGCCGTCGTCGTACTCGACCTTGCCCGTCGACCGTCCGGCATAGTTCTGCGTCCCATAGGTCCAGCAGGTGATGTCGGCGGGCTTGTCGCCCCAGGTCGCCTCCCGCGCCGCCTGTTTGGAGTCGGTACAGGCCCCCGCGGCCAGCGCCACCCCGGCCATCGCCACCGTCAGACCCGGACGCGTCATGCCGCGAATCTCCCGCCCTTGTCCGCATAGGCCTGCGTGCCTCGCGTGATGACCCGGTCATACGGCTGGATCGCCGTTATGCCGATGTCGGTCTGCCCCCTCAGCCGGTCGTAGATCGGGCCGAAATCCTCCAGCGTGGCGTCGTTCAGCGCCTCGATCGAGGGGATGACGAAATAGACCTGCTGGAAGTCGTCGATGCGGTAGTCGGTCCGCATGATGCGCTCGAGGTCGAAGACGATGCGGTTGGGCGAGGGATCCTCCACCGCGAACACGCTCTCGGACGCCGATGACACGATGCCCGCCCCATAGATGCGCAGGCCGTCGCCCTGATCCATCAGGCCGAACTCGACCGTGTACCAGTACAGTCGCGCCAGGTTCTTCAGCATGCCCAGCGATTGGGCCCTCTGCCCGCCCCTGCCATAGGCCTGCATGTAGTCGGCGAAATCGGGGTCGGTCAGCATGGGGACGTGGCCGAACACGTCGTGGAAGATGTCCGGCTCCTGCAGATAGTCCAGCTGGTCGGGCTTGCGGATGAACTGACCAGACGGGAAGCGGCGGTTGGCCAGGTGGTCGAAGAACACCGCGTCCGGCACCAGGCCGGGCACGCAGACCACCGTCCAGCCGGTCAGGGCCTTCAGCTTGGCGTTCATCAGGGCGAAGTCCGGGATCCCGCCCGTGTTGAGATCGAGTGCCTTCAGCCCTTTCAGGAACGGCTCGGCGGCCCGGCCGGGCAGGATCTCCATTTGTCGCGCATACAGCGTGTCCCAGGTGTCGTGCTCGACCTGGGTATAGGCGCGCCAGTTCTGGCTGATGGTCCAGTCGGCGGCCGCCCCCTCGGGCGGGCGCTCAAAGACGTGTTCGAAATCGGCCATGGCGATACTCCTCGCGCTCAACCTAGAGCCGGTCCGCCGCGCGTCCAAGTCTGAACCTCAGTGGATCGGCGTGGCCTTCGGGGCGTGGTGGCCGGCCTCGTCGATGGTGAACCACAGGGCCCGGTCGGCCGGTGCCATGGGCGCGATGTCCGGGTCGTGCTCCAGCACCGCCTCGGCGGCATAGACCAGGTAGCCGCTGTCCTCGCCCATGGCCAGGACCCGATAGAAGGGTTGATCGCGCTGATCGGGGCCCGGCTCGTTGGCGGGTCCGGCATAGGTGGCGTCGACATCGACGACCACGCCGCGAAAGGAGTCCTCGCGGTGCCGGACGATCTGGCCGAGGCCGAATTTGGCGGTCAGGGACTGGGTCATGAACCCAATCTACGCGACGGCGCCTGACCTGGACGCTGTCCGACCTGTTCATCCTGGCGTCAGATAGGCTTGGCGCGGATCATCAACGCACACTAGGTTGTCCGCGACGGGCGCCCGTCTCGGTTGCGCCCATGCGAAGAGTTCGGCCCATGCCGGCACCCGACGGCGCGCCTCGACGGCGCGACGAACGGTCCCGGGTGCAGCGGGTATCGGGCGGGGAGACGTCGGGTCGCGACGGTCCCGTCTATGGCGCGCTGGATCTGGGGACCAACAACTGCCGCCTGCTGATCGCCCGTCCGGCGCGCGACGGCTTTCGCGTGGTCGACAGCTTCAGCCGGATCGTCCGCCTGGGCGAAGGCCTGTCGCGGACGGGTCGGCTCGACGACGCCGCCATGGACCGGGCCTATGAAGCCCTGGCCCTGTGCGCCGAACGCGTGGTCCGACGCGGAGTCGATTCGGCCCGGCTGAGCGCCGTCGCCACCCAGGCGTGTCGTCAGGCCGAGAACGGGGCCGGTTTCATCGAGCGCGTCCGGCGCGGCACGGGCCTGAACCTCCGGATCATCGACCCGGCCGAGGAGGCGCGTCTGTCGGTCGAGGGCTGTCTGAACCTGTTCGACCCCGATGCCGAGGCGGTGCTGGTCATCGACGTGGGCGGCGGCTCGACCGAACTGTCCTGGCTGCGCAAGTCCGGGGCCGAGATGAAGACCGTCGCCTGGATGTCGGCCCCCCTGGGCGTCGTCACCCTGGCCGAGCGGCATCCCGAACCCGCGATCTCCGGCGAGGCCTGGTACGAGGCCATGGTCGCCGATATGACCGCGGCCCTGGCGGTCAGCCCGTTCGAGGACGCGGAGTTCCGCCGCCTGTTCTCGAGCGGCAAGGGCCATCTGGTCGGCACCTCGGGGGCCATCACCTCCCTGGCCGGGGTCCACCTCAATCTGCGGCGCTATCAGCGCGACCGCGTCGACGGCCTGTGGATGACCCGGGCCGAGTGCGAGACGGCGGCGGAGCGGCTGAAGGCCCTGGGTCCGAAAGGCCGGGCGGCCGAGTCCTGCATCGGACCGGACCGCGCCGACCTGGTGCTGGCGGGGGCCGCGATCCTGGACGCGGTCCAGCGCGCCTGGCCCAGCGAGCGGGTGCGCGTCGCCGACCGCGGCCTGCGCGAAGGATTATTGCTTCAGCAGATGCGTCAGGCGCGCAAGCCGGTGCGGCGTCGCCGCCACCGGGGCCGGTCTCAGGCGGGCGGAGCCGGCGGCCCCGAGACCTGAACCGGCAGATCCACGTCGCAGACCGAGAAGTCGGCGCCCCGCGCCGTGCGCACGCCGTCCACCAGGGTGCGGAAGGCGGCCGACGACGCGTCCAGGATCTGGACCACCGGTCGCTCGGTCGTCGCCAGGTCCGAGGCGATCCGCACCCGCGTCATCCGGTCCGGGGCCGCCGTGACCATGCCGTTGTCGCCGTCCCCGACCTTGATCGCCCGCACCACCTCCAGCCCCGACACCACCCGGCCCCAGATCGTGTAGCGTTTGTCCAGCGCCGGATAGGGCTGGCGCATCAGGAAGAACTGGCTGTTGGCGCTGTCGTTGGCCTCGTCGCGCGCCATGCCGGCGACACCGGGGCAATAGGTGCCCCAGCCGTGCACCTTGCCGTCGGCGGTCGTCGCCATCAGGGCCGTGGGCTGGGTCTGGATCGGCAGGCTGTTGAGAAAGCCCATCGCCGACCCGGCCGGGGCCGCGACCGGGGCGAAGGGCATCTCCGGCCCGCGCCGGAAGGTGAACTCGGCCTTCAGGTCGGGATAGGGGCTCTGGCCCTCGCCCGTGCCCAGCGGATCCCCGGTCTGGGCCATGAAGCCGTCGATGACGCGGTGGAACACCAAGCCGTCAAAGAAGCCGCGCCGGGCCAGCACCCGCATGCGCTCGACATGCAACGGGGCGACGTCCGGCGTCATCTCGACCAGAATCCGTCCCCGGTTGGTGTCGATCACCAGCAGATTGTCGGCCGGCACCGTCCGCCAGTCGGTGGCGACGGCCATAGGGGCCGCGGCCGGGCCCGCGTCCTGCGCCGCCGCCGCGAAGGCCGGCGTCGCCAAAGACAGCGACAGAACCAGGGTCCGGGTCAGCGACCGGATCACGGGGCGACGACCTCGGCGACCGGCATCACGTCGCAGACGCTGAAGGCCATGCCCTTGTCCGCGCGCACCTCGGCCACATGGGCCTGGAAGGCGGCGGAGCGCGGGTCCAGCACCCGGACCGATGGCCGCTCGGCGGCGGGCGTGGCGGCGGCGGTTCGCACGCGCGTCATGGTATCGGGGTTTTCGGCGACCTTGCCGTCCGCGCTTTCCGGCCCGGCCTTCAGCGACGTGACGACCTCCAGCCCGGACAGCACCCGACCGAAGACGGTGTAGTTGCCGTTCAGCACGTCGTTGCGGGCCATCATCAGAAAGAACTGGCTGTTGGCGCTGTCCGGGCTGCCGGCGCGGGCCATGCCGACCACACCGCCGCAGAACAGGCCGGTGGCCGGCGTCTTGAAGTCCGCCGTGACCATCATCTGGGCGTCGGGCTGGGTCACCACCGGAATGGAACGGACGAAGCCGACCAGGCCCTCGCCGCCATTCGGCACCGGGGCGAACCCGGCGTCGCGTCCGCGCCGGAAGCTGAACTCCCCCGCGATGTCCGGCAGTTCGGACCCGCCGGCCCCGGTGCCCAGCGGGTCGCCGGTCTGGGCCATGAAGCCGGTCAGGACCCGGTGAAACGTCAGGCCGTCGTAGAAGCCCTGGTCCGCCAGGGTGCGGACGCGCTCGACGTGGTTGGGGGCCGCCAGGGGCTCTATCTCGACCAGCACCCGACCCTTGGACGTGTCGATGACCAGCAGGTTCTCGGGAGCCACCGTGCGCCAGTCGCCCGCGGCGGGAACGGGCGCCGGAGCGGGCGCGGTCTGGCCCACCGCCAGCGCGGGCAGGACCGACAGGGCGGCGGCGAGGGCGAAGCGGGTGAGCGTCAAGCGGGGCATCCTGGGTTAGCGTTTGACCCGGTCGCGCACGGCGGCGGCGACGGCGGGGCTGACGAAGCTGTCGATATTGCCGTCCAGCCGCGCGATCTCCTTGACCAGCCGCGAGGCGATCGCCTGGTGGCGCGGATCGGCCATCAGGAACACGGTCTCGATGTCGTCATTGAGGCGCTGGTTCATGGCCGTCATCTGGAACTCGTATTCGAAGTCCGCCACGGCCCGCAGACCGCGCACGATGACGTTGGCGTTCAGATGTTCGGCGAAATGCATGAGCAGGGTCGAGAAGGGCTGCACCTCGATGTCGGCGTCCAGCCGCGCGACCTCGGCCCGCACCATCTCGACGCGTTCGGCCGTGGTGAACAGCGGGCCCTTGTCGTCGTTCTGGGCCACGCCGATGACCAGCCGGTCCACCAGCTTCACCGCCCGTCCGATGATGTCCAGATGCCCGTTCGTGACCGGGTCGAAGGTCCCCGGATAGAGCCCGATGCGCATACGTGTGTCTCTCCCCGGCCCGGCTGATCTAGCATCCGTCCGCCGATGCGGTCCAGTCGAACAGCCCTTCCCCCGCTTGCGGGGGAAAGCGGCCCGTTGATCGCGCAGCGATCCAGGGCCGATGGGGGAAGTCGTGTTCGCTTTTGAGAAGCGAAGATTAAGTTCCCCCATCCGTCCTGTTCGAGCTGCGCTCGAAGACGGACGGCTTTCCCCCATGAAGGATGGGGGAAGGCTTATTTCAGCGGCCGCACCGTGTTGACGTGACCCATCTTGCGGCCCGGCCGGGCGTCCGACTTGCCGTACAGGTGCAGGCGCTGATCCGGCTCGGCCACGACGCCGGCCCACTGGCCGACCTCGTCGCCCAGCAGGTTGGTCATCTCGATCCGGGCGTGCGCCGCCGTGGGGCCCAGAGGCCAGCCGGCGATGGCCCGGATATGCTGTTCGAACTGGTCGCAGACGCAGCCGTCCTGGGTCCAGTGGCCGGTGTTGTGCACGCGCGGCGCGATCTCGTTGACCAACAGGTCGCCGTCTCCCAGATCGAACAGCTCGATCCCTATCACCCCGACATAGGCCAGGCCGTCCAGCACCGCCGTGGCGATGGCATGCGCGCGCCGCTCGATCGCGGGGCTGATCTCGGCCGGGGCCAGCGTCGTCCGCAGCACGCCTCCTGCGTGCCTGTTCTCGCCCAGCGGATAGACGGCGATCGTCCCGTCGCGCCCGCGCGCGGCGATGATCGACAGTTCCCGCGTGAAATCGGCCCGCGCCTCCAGGATGGCCGGCTGCCCACCCAGCGAGGCCAGGGCGGCCGCGGCCTCCTTCGCCGACCTGATCCAGACCTGGCCCTTGCCGTCGTAGCCGTCGCGTCGCGTCTTCAGCAGGGCCGGCGTCCCCAGCGTCTCCAGCCCGGCCATCAGGTCGTCCAGCCCGTCCACCGCCACGAAGTCCACCGTCGGCGCGCCCACGGCGTTCAGAAAGGTCTTCTCGTCCACCCGGTCCTGCGCCACCGCCAGGCCCGTCGGCCCCGGGGCCACCAGGGCCCCCGCCTCGGCCAGCAATTCGACCGAGGCGGCCGGCACGTTCTCGAACTCGAAGGTGACCACGTCGCAGACGTCACCGAACACGCTCAGCGCCGTCGGGTCGTCATAGGGAGCCACGATCTGGCCGCGCGACACCCGCCCGGCCGGGCTGTTCTCTTCCGGATCCAGGATGACCACGTCGAAGCCCAGCCGCGAGGCCGCCTGCGACAGCATCCGCCCCAGCTGACCGCCTCCCAGAATGCCGATCGTCGCCCCGGGAGCGAGAGGCTTGAAGTCCGCCACGGCGCTCAATCAGTCCTCGACCGTCTGATGCACGGCCTCGGTCTGGGCCTCCAGGAAGGCCTCCAGCCGCCCGGCCAGCGCCTCGTCCGACAGGGCCAGGATCTGCGCCGCCAGGATGCCCGCGTTCTTTGCCCCCGCCTCGCCGATGGCCAGGGTCGCCACCGGCACCCCGCCCGGCATCTGCACGATGGACAGCAGACTATCCATGCCCTTCAGCGCCTTGGATTCCACCGGCACCCCCAGCACCGGCAGGGGCGTCATCGACGCCGCCATGCCCGGCAGGTGCGCCGCCCCGCCGGCGCCGGCGATGATGACCTTGATCCCGGCGGCCTTGGCCCCCGTGGCGAAATCGTAAAGGCGTTTCGGGGTCCGGTGCGCCGAGACCACCCGCGCCTCCCAGGCCAGGCCCAGCCGGTCCAGCGCGTCGGCCGCGTGTTTCATGGTCGGCCAGTCCGAGCGGCTGCCCATGATGATCGCCACCGGCGGGGTCGTCGTCGTCATGATCGGGGGGCCCTTGATCGCGAAAGCGGCCGGTTACAGCACGCACGTTGCGCCCGCAACTGACGGCGTTAGCCTGTGCCGTGCGGCGGCGTCCTGAGTCGCGCGCGCCCGGAGGCACCGCCCCAGTGACCGACACGGCTGAACTGTCCATCGGGACCGATCCCCAGGCCGAGATCGCGCGCCTCCGCGCCGAGGTCGAGGCCCTGCGCATCCGGGCGGAAGCCGCCGAGGCGGCGGCCGACCACGACGTCCTGACTCCGGTCCTCAACCGGCGCGGCTTCGTCGCCGCCCTGCACCGCGCCGTGGCCTATTGCACCCGGTCCAAGGAGCCCGCCGTCCTGCTGTATCTGGACCTGGACGGGTTCAAGGGCGTCAACGACCGCCTCGGCCACGCCGCCGGCGACGCCGCCCTGGTCCGCGTCGGCCGGCTGCTGCTCGACAATGTCCGCGTCACCGACGCCGTCGGCCGCATGGGCGGCGACGAGTTCGCCCTGCTGCTGCTCAACGCCGGCCTCGAGGAAGGCCGCGAAAAGGCCCTCAGCCTGTCGGCCGCCCTGGCCGAGGTCGACTTCACCTGGGACGGCCAGTCTGCGACCCTGGGCGGCTCCTTCGGCGTCCGCGCCTTCACCGGCCAGCCCGACGTCGAGACCTGGCTCGCCGAGGCCGACGCGGCGATGTGGGTGAGGAAGCGGGGGCGGTAGCAAAGCCCTTCCCCATCCTTCATGGGGGAAAGCGGCCCGTCGATCGCGCAGCGATCCAGGGCCGATGGGGGAAGTCTCGCTTGCCTTGGCGCTGAGAAGATCAAGTTCCCCCATCCGTCCTGTTCTCGCTGCGCTCGAAGACGGACGGCTTTCCCCCGCAAGCGCGGGGGAAGGGAACCCTACGCGATGATATCCGGCAGGATCCGGCTCTCGATCTTCACGATCTCGTCGCGCAGCAGCAGCTTCTTGCGCTTCAGCCGGGCGATCAGCAGCTGGTCCGGGATCGGCATGTGCGACAGGGCCTCGATCGAGGCGTCGAGGTCCGAATGCTCCAGGCGCAAGGCCTTGACCTCGGCGTGCAGCGCCCGCTCTTCGTCGCTCAGAAAAGGTTGATCGTCGTTCATGGTGCGGCCCCGCGGACGCGGCTTATACCCCGTCGTCGCTCAGGCCGGAAGCCGTTCGGCGAGGGCGATCAGCGCCGGTCGCGGCACCACCCGGCTCCAGCCGCGCGCTACCGCCACCAGACCCTCGATCGCCGGCCGGGGCACTCCGCCCTGCACGGGCACCAGCGCCTCCAGCCCGGCCAGCAGCGACCGTTCCGCCGCCAGCTCCACCGCCTTGATCTGGTCCCGCAGCGCCAGCCGCGCCGCATCGTCGATGTCCGGCACCGGCAGTTTCAGCGTCCGCCGCATGGCCCGCAGTTGCGTGACCGCCACCGAGTCCCAGGCCCGCGCCGCGTCGCACCCGGCCTCCACCGTGTCCTCGTCCAGCGACCGCCCCGTCACCGCCGCCCAGGCCCCCCACAGCAGGAGCGGCACGTTCTGCCCGAACTGGTCCTGAAGCGTCAGACAGGCCTCCGACACGCCCTCGGCACGATAGGTCGTCAGGGCCCAGTCCCAGAGGCCCTTTGGTGCGCTATCGCTCACGACGCGGTCGCTCGCTGCTTGAGCGCCGTTGGTCATGCGTCCTCGCCTGCCGGACCCTTCAGCCCGTCCCAGCGCCGCACCGCGCCCCAGTCCAGGCCGAACAGGTCCAGCGCCCGCCCCACCGACTGGTCGACGATGTCGCCGATGGTCTCTGGCCGGGCGTAGAAGGCCGGCAGCGGCGGGGCGATGATCGCCCCCATCTCGGTCAGGGCCGTCATGGTCCGCAGATGCCCCAGGTGGAACGGCGTCTCGCGCACCATCAGCACCAGGGGCCGCCGCTCCTTCAGCACCACGTCGGCGGCGCGGGTCAGCAGGGTCGAGGTCACGCCCGTGGCGATCTCGCTCATGGTCCGCACCGAACAGGGGGCCACGATCATCCCCAACGTCCGGAACGAGCCCGAGGCGATGGTCGCCCCCACGTCGTTCAGCCTGTGCAGCACGGTGGCCTTGGCCGTCAGCTGATCCGGCGTCAGGTCGGTTTCCTGCGACAGGGTCAGCAGGGCCGCGCGGGTCACCACCAGATGGCTCTCGACCCCCAGTTCGCTCAGGGCATCCAGCACCCGCGCGCCATAGATGACGCCCGAGGCCCCCGAAATTCCCACCACCAGGCGACGAGGGTGATCCTGTACGGCTCCGTTCACATCATGGTCCATATTGGGGGTCAGGCTGAGCAGGTCCGGAGGATCTTAACGGTCCGTTGACGTCACCGAACCGTGATTTCACAGACCGCAAATCCGGGCGCTCACTGTGTGGTCCCTTAGACATGGAGGCGCAAGCCATGACCATCGAAGCTCGTATCCGCGAACTGGGAAATCGTCACCGCCAGCTGGACGAGATCATCCAGCGGGAGTTCGGACGGCCGGCCGTGGATGAGTTGCAGGTCAGGGAGCTCAAACGACGAAAGCTCCGCCTGAAGGAGGAAATCACCAGCCTGGAGGCCCGGGCTGGCTAGCCCCGGTCTCCACCCGAAAGTCGAACGGCCCCGGAGCGATCCGGGGCCGTTCTCATATCGACACCTGCCCCGGCCCGGCTCAAACGAGCCCTGACAGGGTCGGGGCCTCGGCCCCGCTGGTCGGGAAGACCCGGTCGTCCAGCGCCGCCCGGTCGACCCCCAGGTGATCGCGCAGCACGCCCTTGAACACCGAGCGCACATCCAGCGTAGGGGCCAGGTCCCGCCCCTCGAACAGACGCGGCTCGGCCAGGGTCGGCCAGTCGCCGATCATGCCGCCGGGTTTCAGCGCCCCGCCGGCCAGCAGCAGGGCCGAGCCCGTGCCATGGTCGGTGCCGGCGGTGCCGTTGGCCCGGGCGGTGCGGCCGAACTCGGTGGCGATCACCATCACCGTCCGGCTCCAGCTCTCGCCCAGACCGGTGCGCAGGCCCGACACCACCTGATCCAGCCCGGTCAGACGCGCCTGCAGCTGGCCGACCTGACGCACATGGGTGTCCCAGCCGTCGATCGACAGGGCGACGACATCGGCGCCGTCCGGCCCCGTCATCAGCCGGGCGACCGCCTGGCCCAGACCGGCGACGTCGTTGCGACCCAGGCGGGTCTCGCCGCCCGTCGCCATGGCCTGGGCCTCCGTCTGCAGGCCCGCCGCCAGATTGCCGGCCAGCAGGGGGTCCTCGACGTAGAGGTCCTGCAGAAGGGAGGCGAGCCGATCCTCGGCGCCGGTCCTGCCGCCCGGCGACCAGCTGGACGTCGGCGACGCCCCGCGCAGGATCAGGGGGGTCTGCGCCCCGATCGAAAGGCCCTTCAGCCCGCCGGTGGCCGCCAGCGCCCGGTTCAGCCAGCCGTCGGTCTGCGACCTCAGCCCCTCCCCGCCGTTCTCCAGAACATCCTGGGCGTCGAAATGGGAGCGGACGCGGACCGGGATGGCGACCGCCGGGGCGAACCGCATCTGGCCCTGGCCATGCAGGGCGTGCAGCCCGGCCAGGGCGGGGTGCAGGCCGAACCCGTCGGACAGGGCCAGGCTGTCCTCGATCGCCAGGGCGGCGCGCAGGGGGCGATAGTCGGGGTCGTTGGTCGGCACCACGACGGACAGCCCGTCCATGGCCCCCCGGGCGATGACGACCACCAGCTTGTTTCTGGGACCGGCGGCGCTCTGCGCCCCGGCCCGCCCGGCGAAGGCCAGGCTGACGCCGGCGGCCGAAGCCCCCAGCAGAAGACGACGGGTGAGATCGAGGGAACGGGTCATCGGCGCTGGAACTCCGGCGACATGAGGAACAGGGTGAGGGCTTCGGGGCGGCTCTCGGCCCGGGCCACGGCCAGGCGGGTCCGCTCGCCCAGACGCGGCCCCAGGGCGGACAGGGCGACGTCGCTGGGGCCGACGTCCGGAACCAGGGCGGCCGCCGTCCGCGCCCAGTCCAGCCGCTTGACCAGGGCATCGGGCCCCGCCCAGTCGGCGGCGGTGTCCGGCCAACCCTCGGGCGAGGGCGGGCTCAGGGGCACCTGACCCATCGCGACCAGGGCCTGACGCAGGGGTTGCGGCTGACGGGGCTCGCTGCCGAAGGCGCGATGGGCCGAGACGACGAACTCATAGGGGGTCTTGATCTTGGCCGGCGCGGGCCCCCAGGCCTCGGGGGCCGCGACGAGGGCGCGCGCGACCCCCGCCAGGTCGCCGCCGGAGGTCGTCCACGCCCGCTCCAGCGCCGTCACCAGCCCCGGCGGCGGGTCATCGGCGACGAAATGGACGGCGATCTTGCGCGCCAGACGACGTCCGGTCTCCGGGTGGTTGGCCAGGTCCTTCAGGATCGCCTCGCCCTGCCCGAGACCGGTCTCCGGATAGGGCCGGCCGAGCACCGTCCGCGCGCCGGGCTCATGCACCGCCGGGCGGTAGACGAAGCCGTTGCGCCCCGCTGCCACCGCACCAACGCGCGCCCGGCCCCGGCCCGGCCCGGCACCCGCGCCGTCCCGCGGCGCCGGGATCGACCAGCCGGTCAGGGCGCGCGCGAACTCCGTCACATCGGCCTGGCTGTAGCCGGCCGCCGACCCCACGGTGTGCAGCTCCAGGATCTCGCGGGCCAGGTTCTCGTTCAGCCCGGCGTTGCGCCGCTGCCCCGCGAGGCTGTTCGGCCCGATCGACTGGGCCTGGTCCAGGTACAGCAGCATGGCCGGATGCTGTTCGGCCGCCAGGGTCAGGGTCTCGAACCGTCCGAACACATGCGGGCGGATCGCCTCGCGCTCATAGGCGTCCAGAAAGATCGCCGACTGGAACTTGGTCGCCGACGCGGTGAAGTGATTGGCCCAGAACAGGGCCCAGCGCTCGGCGAACCCGTCGGGTGTCGTGGCCCCCAGCCGCGCCCGCGCCAGAAAGGCCGCGTTGGCGGTCCGGGTCAGGGCCTGACGGCTTTCACGACGCGGATCGGCCGGTGAGGGCTCCGCCGGCCCCTGCATCGCCATGCCCTCCAGCGCCTCCGGCGCCTCGGGCTGCGACGCGGCCCCGGCCTCGCGCCGGGGGATGCGCCGATCCTGGCTGACCTGGCGATAGGCCAGATAGGCCCGCACCTGATCGTCCGACGAGGGGAAGGGCCCCTCGGCGACCGGCGCGCCCGACGGCCGGATCTGCGCCTCCAGCCACCCGCGCGGGTCAGCGCCGACACGGTCGATCTCGCCCGGCCGCGCGCCCATCCCGAACCGCGTCACGGCGATGGCGGCGTTCAGGGTCTTGGAGTCCTGCGACATGTCTCGTGTCCGATCTGCGCCCCGCCTCCTCCAACGGCGCGCCTTCCGGAATCCGTCGCCCGCCCGGATCAGGCGATGCTCCCCGGACCCATGGAGGGAGCCGCCATCGGGCTCACCGACGACCGCTAGCGGCCGGTGCGATCGCCCCGTCTGTGCACCGTGCCATCCTTCGACAGGGCCTCGAACGACGGCTTGTCGATGTTCCGGAACTCGCCGGTCCGGTCCCAGTCCCAGTCGAACGAGACCCGCTCGCCCTTGTGGGCGAACTTGCCGGACCAGTGGGCGAAGAACGAATATTTGTCGCCGCCGATGATGATCACGTGCCGATGCAGCGCGGTCTCGTTGCCGTCCGGTCGGGGGGGTTCCTCGAGATAGGTATTGTAGGCGTGGAAGCCCGATTTCTCGATCCGCATGGTCAGTTCGACACGTGCCGGGCGTGAAACTCGGTCCGCCAGGCCTCGAACCGGCCTTGGGTGATCGCATGGCGCATGGCCGCCGTCAGGGCCTGGTAGAAGGCGATGTTGTGCCAGCTCAGCAGGGTCTTGCCCAGGATCTCGTCGGCCCGGATCAGGTGGTGCAGATAGGCCTTGGACGTCTGCGACGACGCCGGACAGTCGATCGTCGGGTCCAGCGGCGTCCGGTCCTCGGCGAATTTCGCGTTCTTCAGATTGATCGGCCCGTCCCAGGTCCAGGCCTGGCCATGCCGCCCCGCCCGCGTCGGCAGCACGCAGTCGAACATGTCGACGCCGCGCCACACCGCCTCGACCAGGTCGACCGGCTTGCCCACCCCCATCAGATAGCGCGGCCGGTCGGCGGGCAGCATGTCGGGCGCATAGTCCAGCACCTCGCACATGGCCGCATGCCCCTCCCCCACCGCCAGGCCGCCGATGGCATAGCCGTCGAAGCCGATCTCGATCAGCCGCTCGGACGACTCGCGGCGGAGGTTCTCGAACGTCGAGCCCTGCTGGATGCCGAACAGGCCCTGCGTCTCCCGCGTCCCGAACGCCGCCTTGGACCGCGCGCCCCAGCGGGCCGACAGCTCCATCGCCGCACGGGCGCGCGGCTCCTCGGCCGGCCAGGCGACGCATTCGTCCAGCTGCATGGAGATGTCGGCCCCGATCCGGTCGGCCTGGATCTCGATCGACCGCTCGGGCGACAGCACGTGTTTGGACCCGTCGATATGGCTGGAGAAGGTCACCGCCTCCTCCTTCACCTTGGAGATCCCGGCCAGGGACATGACCTGGAACCCGCCCGAATCGGTCAGGATCGGCTTGTCCCACCCCATGAAGGCGTGCAGCCCGCCCAGCCGCTCCATCCGCTCGGGCCCCGGGCGCAGCATCAGGTGATAGGTGTTGCCCAGGATGATGTCGGCCCCGGTCGCCTTGACCTGGTCCACGCTCATCGCCTTGACCGTCGCCGCCGTGCCCACGGGCATGAAGGCGGGGGTCCGGATGTCGCCGCGCGCCGTGGTCAGCACCCCGGTGCGGGCGCGACCTTCGGTCGCCGTCAGGGTGAAGGGAAAGGGCAAGGCGGGCGGCTCCGGCAAAGGGGGCGCATATAGGCCTGGCGCTCGGGCCTGGAAAGCGGGCGCGACCATCCCAGCTTCGCAGCGCCGAAGGCAAACCATCTGACGCTGTGCGTGCACCGGTTCATCACAACGAGCACAACGCAAGGCA
Source organism: Brevundimonas sp. LM2 (assembly GCF_002002865.1). Lineage (NCBI taxonomy): Bacteria > Pseudomonadati > Pseudomonadota > Alphaproteobacteria > Caulobacterales > Caulobacteraceae > Brevundimonas > Brevundimonas sp. LM2. The sequence goes on from NZ_CP019508.1 coordinate 2,693,380, forward strand.
CAGCGGGAGCCCGTTTGCGGATGCAACGACGTCCTCGCCGTGTTCGTTGTGCCTCGCCGTGTCCGCTGTGATGAAACGCCGCGCGCTCCCGCGCGCTTGGACATGCATAAAACTTCACAAATTCAATGCGCTAGCAATCCGTCCTCCCGCCTTGACCTTCTCGCCCCTCGCCTATAGGTTCCGCGCCGAATTCAGACCCCGTCGGGGCCCGCAAATCCATGCGTGGCCGAGCCGGGGTCGAACGTCAAAAAAAGCCCATGTCCCTGCCCCCGGAATCGCGCGAAGAGGCGATCAAACGCCTCACCGAAAGCGCATCCGCTCTGGAGGCGAGGACCACCCGCGAGTTTTCTCAGGAGACGGCGGGTCATGCGGCGGCCAGTGAGGCGTGGCGGATCATCGCCGACCTTCTGGGCGGCGTGTTCGTCGGGCTGGCGCTCGGAGCCGTGGTGGATTGGTACTTCAAGACCAATCCCTGGGGTTTGATCGGCGGGGTCCTTCTGGGCTTCGCCATTTCGATTTGGATGGCCTGGCGCACCGCTCAGCGGATCATGGCCAAGGCGAAGGCAGGCGGAGCGGAACCGAAGTCGGTGCCCTTCGACGAGGATGAAGAAGACTGACGCATGGCTGATCCGATCCACCAGTTCCAGGTCGTGCCTCTGGTCGATTTCGGCCAGGTCACCCTGCCGTTCATCGGCACCCAGCAGATCGCCTTCACCAATTCGCACCTGGCGATGACGATCGCCTTCGTGGCCGTGGTCCTGTTCCTGCAGGTCGTGACCGCCGGGGCCAAGGTCGTCCCGGGCCGGCTCCAGGCCGTGGGCGAACAGATGTTCGGCATGATCGACGGCGTCACCGACTCCATCATCGGCCATGAGGGCCGCAAATATTTCCCCTTCGTCTTCACCCTGTTCACCCTGATCCTGGGCATGAACCTGCTGGGCATGTTCCTGTCCTTCACCGCCACCTCGCAGCTGGCCGTGACCATGACCTTCGCCCTGCTGACCATCCTGCTGGTCGTCGGCATCGGCATCGGCAAGCACGGGCTGAAGTTCTTCCTGCTGTTCTGGCCGTCCAGCGCGCCCCTGGTGCTGCGCCCCGTGGTCGGCGCGATCGAGTTCCTGTCCTTCCTGCTCCGCCCGGTGACCCTGGCGCTGCGTCTGTTCGGCAACATGCTGGGCGGCCACGTGGCGCTGAAGATCTTCGCCGGCTTCGTCGTCAGCCTGGGGGCCATGGCCTTCGCCGGCGAGGGCCTGGGCCTGTTCGCCCTGCCGATCGCGGCCCTGTCGATGACCATGGTCGTCGCCCTGACCGCCCTGGAGTTCCTCGTGGCCTTCCTGCAGGCCTTCGTGTTCGCCGTTTTGGCCGCCATCTATCTCAATGATGTGGTCAACCTGGGCCATGGCCACTAAGGCCGGTCCCAGTCCTTTCACCCCAACCCTGAACCCCTCAGAAAACTAGGAATATAATCATGGAAGCTGAAGCCGCCAAGTACATCGGCGCCGGCCTGGCCACCCTCGGCATGATCGGCTCCGCCATCGGCGTGGGCAACATCTTCGCCAACTTCCTCAACGGGGCCCTGCGCAACCCGTCGGCCGCTGGCTCGCAAGTCGGCAACCTGTTCGTGGGCGCGGCTCTGGCCGAAGCCCTGGGCATCCTGGCCTTCGTGCTCGGCATCCTGATCCTCAACGCCTAAGACTTTCTAGGCGTCACAGCGGCGACGTCCCCGGAAACGGGGGCGTCGCCTCTTTGCTGAAACTTCGAAGACGGACACCATGGCCGAGCCCACCACCACCGAAACGCACGGCGAGACCCACGCCTCGACCGAAGCCGCGTCGGGCGGCCTGCCCCAGTTCGACACCACCGTCTGGGCCGGACAGATCGTCTATCTGCTGATCCTGTTCTTCGCCCTCTACCTGCTGATTTCCAAGGTCTTCGCCCCCCGCATCCGTCGCGTGATGGATGAGCGCGAGGGCTCGATCGGCACCGCCATCGCCACCGCCCGCCAGGTCCAGGCCGAGGCCGCCGAACAGGCCGCCGCCGCCAAGGCCGAGGTCGACAAGGCCCGCGCCGACGCTCGCGCCGCCTCCGTCGCCGCCAAGGCCCGGATCACCGAAGAGACCAACCGCCGCGCCGCCGAGGAAGAGGCCGTCGTCAACGCCCGCATCGCCGAGGCCGAGACCGCCATCGCCCGCACCCGCGACGCCGCCATGACCAATGTCGCCACGATCGCCTCCGACACCGCCCGCGCGATCGTCGAACGCCTGACCGGCGTGGCCGCGACCCAGGCCGAGGCCGACGCCGCCACGGCCCAGGCCCGCACCGGAGGAGCCGTCTGATGGAATTCTTCAACTCGCATCTCTACGACTTCGCCAACCCCGAGCTGTGGGTTGCCATCGGTCTGGGCATCTTCTTCGCCATCCTGGCCTTCGTCGGCGTGCCGAAACTGGTCGCGGGCACGCTCGACGCCAAGGCCGCCAAGATCCAGGGCGAGCTGGACGAGGCCCAGCGTCTGCGCGCCGAGGCCGAGGCCCTGCTGACCCAGATCCGCGCCGAGAAGGCCGCCGCCGACATCCAGGCGCGCGACATGCTGGCCGCCGCCGAGGCCGACGCCCGCATCCTGGAAACGGAAGCCAAGGCCAAGCTGGAAGAGACCCTGGCCCGTCGCCAGGCCCTGGCCGAACGCCGCATCGCCTCGGCCGAGGCCCAGGCCTCCGCCGACGTCAAGGCCGCCGCCGCCGACGTCGCCGCCCAGGCCGCCGAGACCATCCTGGCCGCCCGCCTGGCCGGCCAGGGGTCCGACCCCCTCCTCGACGCCGCCATCGGCCAGATCGGCACCCGTCTGAACTAATTCCACGGTCGGGCCCGGGCACCCCGCGCGCCCGGTGCCAAGCCGCGCTGGGAACACGCCGGCCGCCGCGTCGGTCGACGCACGGTCATCCGCGCCGGTGAGACAATAGAGCGCACCCACTCGCTTCTTAATCGGCGACTCACCGCGATCTGCGCGTCTGGTGGATCGGACCCCCTCGCGGGTCCGACGACCAGCCAAAGGACGCGCTCCCGTGAGTTTTCTTTCCAAGCCGCCCGCCCACCAGGGCGTTGGGCATCGAAGCGCGGAAGCCGCTCTGATGAGCGGCGCCGCCGAACAGATCGAGCTGATCTCCTTCGAGATCGGCGAACAGGAATACTGCATCGACGTTCGGTCGGTGCGTGAGATCCGCGGCTGGAGCCCGACCACGGCCATGCCTCAGACGCCCGACTACATGCTGGGCGTCATCAACCTGCGCGGCACGGTGATCCCCGTGCTGGACCTGCGCTGCCGCCTCGGTCTGGGCCCGACCGAGCCCTCGGCGCGCCATGTCATCGTGGTGATCGAGCACGACGCCCGGACGGCCGGGCTTCTGGTCGATGCCGTGCAGGAAACCTTCCAGGTCGACGCCGGCCTGCTGCAGGCGGCCCCCACCATGGGCGGTTCCCCCCAGGACCGGCTGGTCGACGCCGTCATCCCGCTCGAGCACCGGATGCTGAGCCGGCTCGTCGTCGGTTCCCTGTTCCCGGCCGAGGTGCTCCAGGTGTTCGAGGCGCTCGAGCCGGCTTAGGCGATGGAACGGCCAGGGTTCGGCCGTTCCTCCGACCTCAGTGCGCGGGCATCGTCCCGGCCAGGCTGCGCATCGCCCGCTTCTCGCGGCCGAGCAGCCGGGCGTGGACATTGCCCAGCACGATCCCGAACACGGCGTGGCTGACCAGCATCCAGCCGACCAGACCGAACCCGCCCGTGCCGCTGAACGTCCGGTAGCTGCCGAACAGGAAGACCGCGACCATCAGGGCCGACCAGGCCCCGACGGCGAAGATGATGCCCCGGCTTTCGGGCGTGGCTCCCGGAAGCCTCTGGTAGAGCAGGCCGAAAAGGCCGCCGAGCACCACCGTCCCCGCCACCAGATGGAGGCCCCAGCCCAGCATCAGATTGTCCGGTTGACCGATCAGGGCGGCGAGAAAGAGGGGGAACGGCTCGACCCAGGGGCCGGCGAACAGATTGACCGCCTCGATCAGCGAGACGGCGACGGTGGCGGCGAAACCCGCGACCATGCCCTTTTGTACGCGTGACATCATGACCTTAGCGCCTCCCAACGCATTGATGGTTCTTTGATAACGCAAGGGCAGGATACGCCTGTTCGGCGACGAATTCACCGACCGCCGTTCACATTGGCGTGCTTCGCAACTGCGGAAGAACCGCCTTTTGAGTCAGACGCGCCCGGGATCACCTGGGGCCCCCGCCCGTTGAACCGAGCAGACGTAAGGAACGCCCATGGGACAGATGATCGACGGACGGTGGCACGCGGGGGAAGCCACCGAAGCCAGCAAGGGCGGCGACTTCAAGCGGCAGGACAGCGGCTTCCGCGACTGGATCACCGCGGACGGCGCGCCCGGTCCCGAGGGCCGGCCGGCGGTCCGCGCCGAGGCCGACCGGTTCCACCTCTACATCAGCCACGCCTGCCCCTGGGCGCACCGCACCCTGATCGTCCGCGCGCTCAAACACCTGGAGCCCCTGCTGCCGGTCTCCGTGGTCCACCCCCTGATGCGGGACGACGGCTGGACCTTCCAGACGGACGACGAGTCGACCGGCGACCTCGAAAACGGCTTCGACTTCCTGTGGCAGGTCTACGCCCGGGCGCGACCGGACTACTCCGGCAAGGTGACCGTTCCGGTGCTGTGGGACCGAAAGGACGGCCGGATCGTCAACAATGAGTCATCGGAAATCCTCCGCATCCTCAACCGGGCCTTCGACGGTCTGGGCGCGACGGATCTGGATCTGTATCCGCTGATGCTCAGGGTCGAGATCGATCGGGTCAATGCGCGCGTCTATGACGCCGTCAACAACGGGGTCTACAAGGCCGGGTTCGCGACGACGCAGCAGGCCTATGAGGCCGCCGTGTTCCCCCTGTTCGAAGCGCTCGACGGGCTGGAAACACAGCTGACCCCCGCCGACTGGCTGGTCGGCGACCGGATGACCGAGGCCGACATCCGCCTGTTCACCACCCTGATCCGCTTCGACGCCGTCTATGCCACCCATTTCAAATGCAACCTGCGCCGCATCGCCGACTACCCGGCCCTGTCGCGGTTCCTGAAGCGCATGATGGACATCCCCGCCATCGCCGGCACCGTCCACTTCGGCCCGATCAAGACCCACTATTACGCCAGCCACCGCGATCTCAACCCGTCGGGGATCGTCCCCGCCGGCCCGATCCCGCCCTGGGGCCGCCCGGACGCCTGATCGGCTTGGAGAAAACGGGGCGGGGCAGATCCCGTCGTCCTCCGCTGCGGGCCACCTGAGACTAGGCTGAGGCAGAGAGCGCCGGGTCATCCTGGCTGGCCAGAACCCGGCTCATGGCCTCGAACAACTGGTGGGCGTCGATGGGTTTGGTGACGATGCCGTCCATGCCCGCGCTTCGGTACTCGGCCTGCTGATGCTCCATCGCATTGGCGGTCACCGCGAGGATCGGCGTCCGGTCCCGCAGGGTCGCGCGCTCACCGGAACGAATGGCACGGGTCGCGGCCACGCCGTCCATCTCGGGCATCTGAATGTCCATGAGGATCAGATCCCAGGACTGTTCGTCCCAGAACTGAACCGCCAGGGCTCCGTTCTCGACGATCGTCAGCTCGACGCCCGTCTGTTCCAGCAGCGCTTTCAGGACGAGTTGGTTGACCGCGTTGTCTTCGGCGGCGAGCACCCTGATCGTGTCCTCGACAAGCGCCTCAACGGACGATCCCGCCTCGGCGATCTGCGGCTGCCGGACCGGGACAGCCGCCATCGGCAGGATGACGGTGAACACGGCGCCGTTGGCGGGCGCACTCTGCACGGAGATGGAGCCCCCCATCAGCTCCACCAGTTCCTTGCAGATCGAAAGACCCAGTCCGGACCCTCCGAAGCGCCGGGTGGTCGAGGCGTCGGCCTGCACGAACCGGCCGAACACGTCGCCGATGCGATCCTGCGCGATGCCGACGCCGGTATCGGCCACGCGGAACGACAGCTGATCGTCACCATGCGCGATGTCGATCCGCACATGGCCGCGCTCGGTGAATTTGATGGCGTTCGAGACGAGGTTGCCGAGAATCTGTCGCAGTCGCAGGGCGTCGCCGCGGAGCGCGCCATCCGTGTCGGCCTGGACGGCTAGGTCCAGGCGAATGCCTTTCGCCAGGGCGGCACCTTCGAGACCTGCGATCACTTCACCGGCCAGCCGGCGGATATCGAGATCGCCGAGTTCGAGCTCAACCCTTCCCGCTTCGATGCGGGACAGATCAAGCAGGTTGTTGAGCAACCCAAGCAGGATCTTTCCCGAATCCTTAAGGACCTTGAGCCGCTCCGACTGCGCTTGGCTGAGATCCCCGGCCTCCATGGCCTGCGCCATCCCTAGGACGCCGTTGAGGGGCGTCCGGATTTCGTGGCTCATCACCGCCAGAAACTCCGATTTCGCCGTATTGGCGGCTTCGGCGCGCTCGAGGGCGACCTGCAACGCCTCGGCTGCACGGTGGCGATCCGACGCGTCACGGATCATCAGGCTGAGCCCGATTGCGTTGCCGTCCAACCAGTCGGCCGCCGTGATCTCTAGCATCAGAGAGCGTCCGTCCTTGTGGACGGCGGTGGTCTCGCAGGTTCGCTGATCAGTCAGGGCGGCCAAAGTCGACGCGTCGATGAAATCGACGGCTCGGCCGACGGCCTCGACCGCGGCGTACCCGAACAGCGCTTCCGCCGCCGGATTCCAGAAGATGATGCGCTGATCCGAGTCGAGACTGACGATGGCATCGCCCGTAGCGGCGAGGATGCCTGCGCTCATCAGTTCCATCCGACGGCCGGCCAGCTGGTTTCCGACCAGCGTCGCCAGACGGGTCAGGATGCCGGCGGTGTGCGCGTCGTGCGGTCGGGGCGTTTCGTCGTTCAGGCAAAGCGTGCCGACCTTGTACCCGCCGACGATGATCGGAGCGCCGGCGTAGAAGTTCAGTTGTTTGGGCCCGGTGACCAGGGGATTGTCCCAGAAGCGGTCGTCCAGGCGCGAGTCCTCCACCCACATCACATCGTCTTGCAGGATGGTGTGCGAGCAGAAGGAGACGTCCCGCTGGGATTCACCCAGCCCGCCGCCGCTGCAGGACTTCAGCCATTTCCGCTCGCCGTCGATCATGGCGATCATGGCGACCTTTACCCCTGTAAGCGCACGGGCGAGGTCCGTGATCTCATCGAAGAAGGCCTCGGGCGAGGTATCGAGGATCCGAAGACTCTCTAGCGCCTCCAGCCGTGCGGCTTCCTCAGATGGACGGGACGCGATAATCATGCTGGCTTCCTGAGCGCACCGCGTTGATGCCACCCAAAAGTTTCATCGCGCTTAAAGCGACAATCTTTAGTGCCGCGTCAATACGGCGCGTCGAACGGATACTGTTTGTGCGAAGTCGAACACAGCAGGGTCCATTTTCAGCGCGCGACATTGTTAACGGGTGCCAACCACGTTTGGGCCGTTGATATGCTGATGTCTTGTCTGGTCCTGCCGAAAAGCCTCGGCCGGCGCTGGGGAGACGTCCGAAACCGGGATGATCACCAGCCGGCCGCCACCTCGGCGGACCGAATGAATGTTCCCCGGGGGCTTGTCCCCTCCCCCTTGCGCGCGCAAGGGCAGGCAGATGAGCGTGACCGAAAGGCCCTATTCCGAGCTGGAGTACACCGCCGGCTACTATCACGAGCTCGGCCCGGCCCATCTGGCCTTCTGCGCCCTGGTGGCCGGCATCGATCGGCCCGCCCCGGCCCAGCCGGTCTATCTCGAGCTCGGCATGGGTCAGGGCGTGTCGCTGGCGGCGCATGCGGCGGCCAATGACGGGGACTTCTGGGGCGTCGACCTCAACCCCGCCCACGTCGCCAACGCCCGCGCCCTGGCCGAGGCCGTGGCCACGCCCCTGACCCTGGTCGAGGCGTCCTTCGCCGATTTCGCCGCCCGGACCGACCTTCCCCTGTTCGACGTCATCACCCTGCACGGCGTCTGGAGCTGGGTCTCGGACGCCAGCCGTCGCTCCATCGTCGAGATCCTGCGCGACCGGCTGGCCCCGGGCGGCGTGGTCTACGTCAGTTACAACTGTCAGCCGGGCTGGGCCTCGCGCGGCCCGGTCCGCCACCTGATGAAGCTGGGCCACGCCGCCAGCCCTCCGGGCGATCCCGAGGCCCGCGTCCGCTCCGCCCTCGCCTTCGCCGAGGAGGTCGCCGCCGCCGACGGCCGCTTCTTCGCCGACAACCGGCCGGCGGCCAGCCATCTGGCCTCCCTGCGCAAGACCACGCCCCAGTATCTTGGCCACGAATATCTGAACGCCGACTGGCACATCCCCTGGTTCTCCGACGTGGCGGAGGCGATGGCCGGGGCGGATCTGGCGTTCGTGAGTTCCGCCCGCCTGCTGGACCGGGTCAACGCCCTCCAGCTGCCACCGGCCGGGGTGGCCCTGATGGACCGCGAGACCGATCCGGTCCGGCGCGAGTCGATCCGCGACTTCCTGGTCAATCAGCAGTTCCGCCCCGACGTCTTCGTCCGCCCGGCCCCCCGGCTGTCGGACGCCGACCGCACGGCGCGGTTCGAGGCCCAGGCCTTCGGCCTGATCTGCGGCCTGGACGAGATCGATTTCCAGCTGACCGGGGCCCAGGGCGACCTGCTCCTGCCCGAGGCGACCTACCGTCCGATCGCCCTGGCCCTGGCCGCCGACGGCTTCGTCGCGAAAACCGGCGCCGAGGTCATGGCCGCCCCCGGCGTCTCATCGCTCCGGCGCGGCGACGTGATCGCGGCCCTGATCAATCTGGTGGGCATGGGCGTCGTGCGACCCGCCCAGCCCTTTTCGACCGAGGCGCGCCACCGCTGCGACGCCTACAACCGCCTGGTGCTCGACCGGGCCCTGACCGGACCGCATCTGATGCATCTTGCCTCCCCCGTCACGGGCGGGGCCGTCCTCACCCCCCGCTCGACCCAGCTGTTCCTGCGCGCCTGGACGGCCGGCGACCGCACGCCCCAGGCCATCGCCCGCTCGGTCTGGACGGTCTTCCAGACGACCGGGGAACGCGCCGTCGCCAGGGGCCAGACCCTGACGTCGGAAGACGACAATCTCGACGCCCTCGGCCCCATGGCCCAGCGGTTCCTCGACCAGACCCTGCCGCTGTTCCGCGCCCTGGCGATCGTCTGAACCGGTGGGGTAGAGGCGCGGGGGAAGCGGACGGTGCTGACGTCCGCTAAAGGGTGGGAAGCGGACGTTGGCTAGGCCGTCCGATAGATAGCATGCGGCTTTGATGCGAAGGTGTGGGGTGATGGCAAGAAAATACTCAGCCTTGATCACCCTGACGCTGCTGCTTCTAGCCGCGAGCGGCGCTCCGTTCTCTAATCGCGTGCCCGCCATCGTCATTCCGACCTATACGGGCGTCGACGATCCAGAGATTGCTGGCGCGGCATCAATCCCTAACATCGAGACGCTGGACGCTGCCCTGAGCGGGGATTGGCGGGGCCGACCCATTGGACTTCTCGCCGCGACGAGTGAGGGATGGGCGTGGACCATACCGGGCCTGAGTTGCGACAGTTCCAAGGATGAGTTCGTCCAGGTTATTCTAGACGGCGACGCCATCGTCGTTAACCGGGCTCTTATGGAGGCCATCAATCAACACAACAACAGGCTAGAAGTGCGCGGAGCCTTGGACGATGAACTAGGCTGCAAGCCGATGCAGACCATCTTTTGAGAACCTAGCCCATGTCTGAAACGGGTCGATGTGCGAAGTGCGCACCCCACCCCAAAGCAGACACTCTCGGTCGCCGGCTGGGAGCAGACAGCCCGCCCGACACCCGACCCGCCGCTGCGTCCGCTTTTGACGTAACGGCGTGTCAGGCTCCCGCCATGAGCCAACCCTACCGCAAACGGTCGCCCGAGACCTGGACCGCCGCCCGCGGCGCCTATCTCGGCGGCCTGACCGCCGAAGAGGTCTGCGCCCGCTTCGACCTGGGCGAATCCGCCTTTCACAAGCGCAAGCGCGAGGAGGGCTGGCGGCGGGCCGATCAGGACGATCCGCCCCCCGAAGACCCGGCCCCCGACGACGACCTGCCCGACATCGACGACGCGGCCCTGGCCGACCTCGCCTTTCGCCGGATGAGCGTGGAGGCGCGCCGCGGCCGTCTGAACCGCGCCCTGGCCTGGGGTCGGCTGCGCGACATGGCCCTGCGCCAGATCGCCGACCGCGCCCGGCTCGAGGCCCGGATCGCCCAGGCCGCCTCGCGCGCCTCGATCGACAGACTGAACGAGATCAACGCCACCGCCCGCTCGATCGTCCACTCGGCCCGCGTCGTCGGCCACGTCGCCGACCTGGCCGAGCACCCGCCTTCAGCGCGAGAAGTGCAGGAAGTCCAGGATGTGCAGTCGGTTTCGCCCCTGTCCCGCGCCGAACGCTGCCGCCAAGCCGCCCGGGCCCGCAAGACCGGCCCGCCGTGAGCCCCGGGGCCGCCCCAGGCCTCCTCCCCTAGCCGAACCGGACCCCCAGCATCGCCTCCGTCGCATCCCACAGCCGCGCCGCCGCCGCCGCGTCGAGGGCCTGCGGTTCGGCCTTGGCCGGTCCCGGCGGCCCCTTCAGCTCCTGCATCCGCGTCGGCCCGACATAGGCCCCGCCGGCCACGGACGGGTCCGTCGCCGCCATCAGGATCGGCAGGGCCCCCGCTGCCGCCGAATGGCTGACCAGGGGCTCGATCAAGGGCCGGAAGATCAGGTTCAGACCGGCCCGGGCGATCGGGGACTTCACCAGCGGCCCGTTGGCGATCAGCCCGGTCCGCGCATAGCCCGGATGCGCCGCGACGCTGGTCAGGCCCCATCCGCCAGCCGTGCTGCGCCGGTCCAGCTCCAGAGCGAACATCAGCATGGCCAGTTTGGACTGGGCATAGACGGGCCAGGCCCTGTAGCCCGTGGTGTAGTTCAGATCGTCGAACCGGACCCGGCCCTGCCGGTGGGCGATGCTGGACAGCTGGACCACCCGCGCCCGCCCGGCGCTCAGCAGGGGCAGCAGCCGCGCGGTCAGGGCGAAATGGCCCAGATAGTTGGTGGCCAGCTGCCGCTCGAACCCATCAATGGTGACCTCGCGGGTCGGCAGCGCCATGACCCCGGCATTGTTGACCAGAACGTCGATCGCCCGCCCCTGGGACAGCAACCGGTCGGCGCAGGCATTCACCGAGGCCTGGTCCGCCAGATCCAGCGCCTCGAACCTGAGCTTGGCTCCGGGCACGGCCGCGAGGATCCGCCGGATGGCGTCCTCGGCCCGCGCGGCACTGCGCGTGGCCAGCACCACCTCCGCCCCCTTGCGCGCCAGTTCCAGCGCCGTCTCGAACCCGGTGCCGCTGTTGGCCCCCGTGACGATGGCGAGCTTGCCGGTCAGATCGGGAATGTCATCGGTCGTGAAAAAGGCCATGCCGACTTATCGGCATGGCCTCCAGACTTTCACAAGTGCGGCGCTTCTACTCAGCCGCCATGTTCGCGCCCTCGGGGGCGGTCCAGCGCAGTTTCGGCGAGCGCGCCGCCCGGGTCTCGTCCAGGCGCCGCAGCGGGGCGTGGAAGGGCGCGCCCTTGAACCGCTCGACCTCGCCGGCCTTCGCCGCCTGGGCCAGCAGGCGCAGGGCGTGGATGAACCGGTCCAGCTCGGCCTTGGACTCCGTCTCGGTCGGCTCGATCAGCATGGCCCCGTGGACGACCAGGGGGAAATACATGGTCATCGGGTGGAAGCCCTCGTCGATCATCGCCTTGGCGAAGTCCAGCGTGGTGATGTCCGTGCCCTTCAGCCAGGTGTCGTCGAACAGGGCCTCGTGCATGCAGGGGCCGTCGGGGAAGGCCGCGCTCATCACGTCGGACAGCCGCGCCTTGATGTAGTTGGCATTCAGCACCGCGTCCTCGGCGACCTGGCGCAGCCCGTCCGCGCCGTGGCTCATCATGTAGCTGAGCGCGCGGACGAACATGCCCATCTGGCCGTTGAAGGCGCACATCCGGCCGAAGGCCTGGGCCGCCTCGTCCTCCGCGCGCTCCAGCAGTTTGAAGCCGTCGCCGTCGGCCACGACCCAGGGGGCCGGGGCGAACGGGGCCAGGGCGGCCGACAGCACCACCGGACCGGAGCCGGGGCCACCCCCGCCGTGCGGCGTGGAGAAGGTCTTGTGCAGGTTGATGTGCATGGCGTCGACGCCCAGGTCGCCCGGCCGCACCCGCCCGACGATGGCGTTGAAGTTGGCCCCGTCGCAGTAGAAATAGGCCCCGGCCTCATGGGTCAGGCGGCTGATCTCCAGGATATCCCGCTCGAACAGGCCGCAGGTGTTGGGGTTGGTCACCATGATGGCCGCCACGTCGTCGCCCAGCTTGGCGGCCAGGTCGGCCACGTCCACGCGGCCGTCGTCCGTCTGGGCCACCTCGACCACCGTATAGCCGACGAAGGCCGCCGTGGCCGGATTGGTCCCGTGCGCCGAGGTCGGGACCAGCACCTTGCGGCGCCGGGCGTGCTCGCCGGACGCCTCATGCGCGGCGCGGATGGCCATCAGGCCGCACAACTCTCCGTGCGCCCCCGCCTTGGGCGACAGGGCCACCGCCGGCATGCCGGTCAGGGTCTTCAGCCAGTGGGCCAGGGTGTCCATCAGCTCCAGCGCGCCCTGGACCGTCGAGATCGGCTGCAGCGGATGGATGTCGGAGAACCCGGGCAGGCGCGCCATCTTCTCGTTCAGGCGCGGATTGTGCTTCATCGTGCATGAGCCCAGCGGATACAGGGCCAGGTCGATGGCATGGTTCTTCTGGCTCAGCCGGACGTAGTGGCGCATCGCCTCGGGCTCGCTGAGTCCCGGCAGGCCGATCGGGTCGCGTCGCACCAGGGCCCCCAGGTCGCCGCCGTCCGACGCCGGCTCGGGCAGATCGACCCCGGTCTTGAACCAGCCGTCGGTCTCGAAGATCAGCGCCTCGTCCTGCAGCAGGCCGCGCCCGCCGGTCAGGGTCGGATGCTTGTAGTCGTGATCGACCGGCGTGGGGGCGGTCGGGCGGCCGACGGTGTTCATCGTGCTCATTGGTCGGCTCCCAGGACCTTGGTCAGTGACTTGACCAGGATCTGGATGTCCGCATCCAGCGTGGTCTCGGTGACGGCGATCAGCAGGACGTCGTCCATTCCGACGCCGGGGGCCAGCCGGCTGTAGGGCACGCCCGCCAGGATGCGGTGGTTGCCCAGGGCCTCGACCACCTCGGCGGCGGGTTTCGGCAAGCGGATGGCGAACTCGTTGAAGAAGCGCGGCGTCAGGATCTCGACCCCCGGCACGGCGGCCAGGGCATCCCGCGTGGCCAGCGCCTTCTCGTGGTTCAGCAGGGCCAGTTTGCGCAGCCCCGTCTCACCCAGCAAGCTCATGTGGATGCTGAACGCCAGGCAGCACAGGCCGGAGTTGGTGCAGATGTTCGACGTCGCCTTGTCGCGTCGGATATGCTGTTCGCGGGTCGACAGCGTCAGGACGAAGCCCCGCTCGCCATCCGCGTCCACCGTCTCGCCGCACAGCCGGCCCGGCATCTGGCGGATCAGGCCCTGGCGGCAGGCGAACAGGCCGACATAGGGACCGCCATAGTTCAGGGCATTGCCGATCGACTGGCCCTCGGCGGCGACGATATCGGCCCCCATCTCGCCCGGCGACTTCAGCAGGCCCATCGACACCGCCTCGGTGACCACGACGATCAGCAGGGCTCCGGCGGCCTTGGCGGCCTCGGCGATCTTGGTCACGTCGGTGGCGGTCCCGAACACGTTCGGGGTCTGGACCACGACGCAGGCCGTGTCCTTGTCGATGGCGGCGATCACGGCGTCTTCCGCGTCGATCGCGGCCGGCAGGCTGACGGTCTCGACGCCGACGGCGTGGACCACCGTCTCCGACGCCCGGACATAGTGGGGATGCACCCCGCCCGAGAAGACCGCCTTGTTCCGGCGCGTGACCCGCGTCGCCATCAGCACGCCCTCGGCCGTGGCGGTCGAGCCGTCATAGAGCGAGGCATTGGCCACCTCCATCCCGGTCAGGTTCGCCACCTGGGTCTGGAACTCGTACAGATACTGCAGCGTCCCCTGGGCGATCTCCGGCTGGTAGGGCGTGTAGCTGGTCAGGAACTCCGACCGCTGGATGATGTGGTCGACCGTCGCCGGCACATGGTGGCGATAGGCCCCGGCCCCGCAGAAGAAGGGCACGTCCCCCGCCGCCGTGTTCTTGCCGGCCAGATGCTTCAGCGCCCGCTCGACCTCCAGCTCGCCCATCACGCGCGGCAGGTCGACGAAGCCGTCGCGCTGCGCCGGCTGGGGCACGTCCACGAACAGGTCGTCGATGGACTGGACGCCGATCGCGGCCAGCATCGCCGTGCGATCGTCGGGGGTCAGGGGCAGGTAGCGCATGGTCAGTTCACCTGGCGGCGGGGAGGCCTTGTCATCCCGGCCGCCGCGAAGCGGAGAGCCGGGACGGGGTGGAAGGGGTATTGTCTGTCCCGGTCAGCCGCTGGGCTGAACCGGGATAACATTCAGAGGGTGGTCAGAAACGCGTCGTAGGCGGCCTTGTCCATCAGGGCCTCGAGCTGCGACGCATCCGACACCTTGATCTTGGCGAACCAGCCCTCGCCTTCCGGGTCGGCGTTGACGGTCTCGGGGGCGCTGGCCAGGACGGCATTGCCCTCGATCACCTCGCCCGACACCGGCGCATAGACGTCCGAGGCCGCCTTGACGCTCTCGACGACGGCGAAACTGTCCTTCTGGGCGAAGGTCTTGCCGGCTTCCGGCGTCTCGACGAACACCACGTCGCCCAGCTGGTCTGCGGCGTGTTTGGTGATGCCGACGGTGGCGACATCGCCGTCCAGCCGGACCCATTCGTGATCCTTGGTGAAATGCATGGTGGTCCTCAGGCCTTGGGTTTGCGGTAATAGCGTTGGGGGACGAAGGGCGTGTCGATGACCTCGGCGGCGGCGGGCTTGCCGCGCACGATGACCTTCAGATCGGTGCCCAGGGCGGCGTGCGACGGCGGCACATAGCCCATGGCGATGTTGCGCCCCAGGGTCGGCGACGGCCCGCCCGAGGTGACCGTGCCGATGACGTTTCCGTCGGCGTCGGCGATCTCGGCCCCCTCGCGGGCCGGTGCGCCTTCCTTGACGCTCAGGCCCACGCGCACCCGCGCCGGACCCTCGGCCCGTTCCTTCAGGATACGCTCGGCCCCGTTGAAATCAGCCGCCTCCAGGCGCGACTTGGACAGGGCAAAGGTCAGCGCCCCCTCGACCGGGCTGGTCGTCGCGTCGATGTCGTGGCCATGCAGCGGCAGGCCGGCTTCCAGGCGAAGCGAGTCCCGCGCCCCCAGCCCGATCGGCTTGACCCGGGCGTCCTGCAGGATGGTGTTCCAGACCCGCTCGGCGTCCGCGACCGGCACCGAGAGCTCGTAGCCGTCTTCGCCCGTATAGCCCGAGCGGGAGATGAAACAGTCCACCCCGAACAGCATCAGCCGGGCGCAGTCCATGAAGCCGAACTCGGCCAGCACCGGCTCGTGGGCGATCATGACCTCGGCCGCCTCCGGCCCCTGGATGGCGATCAGGGCCCGGTCGTCCAGCACGGTCAGGATGGCGTCACCCGACAGGTGCGCGCGCCAGAAGGCGAAATCCTCGTCCTTGTTGCCGGCGTTGACGACCACATACAGGCCGTCGTGATCCGGCTTGCCCGCCATCAGGTCGTCGATAATCCCGCCGTCTTCGTTCAGCAGCAGGCTGTATTTCTGACGGCCGGCCTTCAGCGCCGCATAGTCGCCGGGCACGAACCGTTCGAACTGGGCGATGGCGTCGGTGCCCGTGATCCGGGCCTGGCCCATGTGCGACACGTCGAACAGGCCGGCGTGCTCGCGGGTCCAGCGGTGCTCGGCCAGTACGCCCTCGTACTGCACCGGCATGTCGTAGCCGCCGAACCCGACCATGCGCGCGCCCAGCGCCCGGTGCGCGGCGTTCAGGACGGTGGTCTTGAGGGTCTGATCGGTCATGCGGTCGGCTTTCGAGGGTCGCGTTTCGGCACGGAGAGCTCCGCCGCCGTCTGCGCCCCCGCTGTCTGTGGAGCCTGAGAGATTCCGCCCTGGAACTGATCCAGGACTTGCTCCGTCGGCGCACCCCTCGAAACCTGCGTTCCTGGGGTGACTTTCCAGCGTCCGAATGTCCTCGCGGTCCGTTTGCCTGAGCGTTTCCGGGGCGGTTGCGCCTTCGGCTCCGGGTCCGTCCGAAAGTGGGAGGCTGGACGGCCCGATCTCTCCCGCGAGAGCGCGATGACCTAGGCCTCGACTCCCCGGTCAAGTCAAGTGCGCCGGAACCGCGCAACGCCCCGGGACGTATCAGAGCATCAGGACCGCATCGCCTATTCTCTCAATCAGCAAGGCCCTCTTTCCCATGTCCATCCTCGACAAGATCCTCGGCCAGTCCGACGCGCCGAAGACCTCCCCCGCCAAGCCCGACATGCCGATGCAGAACGTGCTCGACCATTTCGCGGCCCTGAACCCCACCCCGATCGAGACCCTGTCGCCGCAGGAGGCCCGCCTCCAGCCCACGCCGACCGACGCGGTCAAGGCGATCCTGCGCGAGACGGTCAAGGACCAGGATCCCAGCCTGGGCATCCAGACCCGCGACATCACCATCGACGGCGCCGCGGGCCCGCTGCAGGCCCGCCTATACGCTGCTGACCTCGACGAGACGTCGGACAAGCTGAAGCCCGTGGTGGTTTACTTCCACGGCGGCGGCTTCGTCATCGCCGACATGGACGTCTATGACGGCGGCCCGCGCGGCGTCGCCCGCTTCGCCGACGTCATCGTCCTGTCGGTCCACTACCGCCAGGCTCCCGAGCACAAATTCCCCGCCGCCCACGACGACGCCTTCGCGGCCTGGCAGTGGGCCCTCGCCAATGCCCAGACCTTCGGCGGCGACCCCCAGCGGATCGCCATCATGGGCGAAAGCGCCGGGGGCAACCTGGCCGCCGCAACCTCGATCCGCATCCGCGACGAGGGCGTCCAGGCCCCGAGCCATATGGTCCTGGTGTATCCGGTCGCCGGCAACGACATGACCACGCCCTCCTACGTCGAGAACGCCACCGCCAAGCCGCTGAACAAGCCGATGATGGAATGGTTCGTGAAGCACATCTTCAACGACCCGTCGGAATCCTCGGACCCGCGCATCAATCTGGTCGAGGCCGACCTGATCGGCCTGCCCTCGGCGACGGTGATCCTGGCCGAAATCGACCCGCTGCGCTCGGAAGGCGAGCTCCTGGCCGAACGTCTGGAACAGGCCGGCGTGGATGTCCGCCACAAGACCTTCCACGGCTCGACGCACGAGTTCTTCGGCATGGCCCTGGTCGTCCCCGACGCCGCCGCCGCCCAGACCTTCGCCGCCCATGAGCTGAAGCGCGCCTTCGGCACGGCCATCCTGCCGATCTAGAGGCGGTCCCTCTTGTCATCCCGGCCGCAGCGAAGCGGAGAGCCGGGACGCAAGAGGCAGAAACAGATTGTCCCGGAGAGCGCAGCTCACCCGGGACACCGCCGATGCTTCTCCATTTGTCCCGGTTCAGCTTGCGCTGACCGGGACATCTGAAACTAGACGCTTGACCGTCCCGGCTCTCCGCTGCGCTGCGGCCGGGATGACAAGACCTCCTCAGCCGGCGTAGGCCTCGACCTCGGCGATCCGCGCCGCCTTGTCCGCGTCGGGCAGGAACGATCCTTCGAAACTGTTGCGCGCCAGCAGGGTGACCTGCTCACGCGTCAGCTCCACCGCCGCCGCCAGCTGGCGATAGTTCTCGTTCACATAGCCGCCGAAATAGGCGGGATCGTCCGAGTTCAGGGTCACATGCAGCCCCCGGCGCAGCATCTCCGGCACCGGGTGGTCCTTCAGATCTCCGACCACGCACAGCTTCAGGTTCGACAGCGGACACACCGTCAGCGTCATCTGCTCGGCCGCCAGCCGCTGGATCAGGCCCTCGTCCTCCATCGCGCGGTTGCCGTGATCCATCCGGTCGATATGCAGCAGGTCCAGCGCCTCGTGCACATAGGCGGGCGGCCCCTCCTCCCCCGCATGGGCGCACAGCTTCAGCCCCAGGTCCCGCGCCGCCGCGAAGACGCGCACGAACTTGGACGGCGGATGCCCGACCTCCGACGAGTCCAGCCCGACCCCGATGAAATGGTCGAGATAGGGTTTGGCCCTCTCCAAAGTGGCGAAGGCCTCTTCTTCCGACAGATGGCGCAGGAAGCTGAGGATCAGGCCCGAGGTCACGCCCAGTTCGTCGCGCGCCCGGTCCATGCCCGCGATCAGCCCCTCGACCACCACGCCGAAGTCGACGCCGCGGTCGGTATGGGTCTGGGGATCGAAGAAGATCTCCGCGTGCCGGACGTTGTCCGCCGCCGCCCGCTGGAAATAGGCAAAGGCCAGATCCTCGAAATCCTGCCGCGTCAGCAGCACATTGGCCCCGGCGTAATAGATGTCGAGGAAGTCCTGCAGGTTGGAAAAGTCGTAGGCCGCCCGCACCGCCTCGACGCTGTCGAACGGGATCGCGACGCCGTTCCGCTGGGCCAGGGCGAACATCAGCTCCGGCTCCAGACTGCCCTCGATATGCAGATGCAGCTCCGCCTTGGGCAGGCCGTCGATGAAGGCGTTCAGGTCGGTCATGGCATTCCTCTGGCGAACATTGGCGTGTCCAGGGTCAGTATCTCTGCGGCACAGATGTCCCCTGCCTCATCCAACTTCCGGCGCAGCCGGTCATCGGCGGTCACGAGCGGGCAACGCTCCATCTCAGCCAAAGCGAGATAGAAGCAGTCGTAGGCGGGATGCGGAAGTCGGTTTGCCAGATCGACCGCCCTCATGACCAGGTTCGACAGACCCATCAGCTCGACCACCCCGGAAACGTTGGCGGCCGCGATCATGGCCTGCCCCGGCGTCATTTCATGCTTCCGGGCCTTCTTCCAAAAGACATTGGCGCACTCCGCGACGAGAAGCTGCGGGGCGATCAGTTCGTGATCGAGAACGGCCTGCGCTTCGTCGGATTGCGCCTCGGTGACGAACCATTTGACCGCGACGCTGCTGTCGACAACCAGCCTCAATTTTCGTCACGCGTTTCGCGCACGAGGACTTCCGCTGGCGTGTGTCGCACTCCGGCGGTCGCGCGGCGAAGCTCATCCATGGCCCGAATGGCTTCGGCGCGTCGATTGTCGATCAGTGCGCGTTCGAGAATGTAACGATGCTCCGCCTCCGCGGATCGGCCATTCTCGGCAGCGCGCTTCTTCAGCGCCATAGCGATTGCGTCGTCAACGTTGCGCACATGCAGATTCACAGGCATCGGCCGTCTCCTCTGCTAGCAAATATATCAGCCGCCGTTGGATACGACCAGCCGCAGGTGTCCGCGCTGGATGTCCGCCGGCGGCGACCCGGGATCCGGTGGTGGCGGCCCCTCCCCACCGCCCCGCCATCCGGACGGTCGCTCGACATAGCCCGAGCGCGTCAGGATCCGATCCGGCAGGCCGCAGCGCTCCAGCATGGCGATCTCGATCTCGGTCCGGGCGTGGGCCCATTCCAGCAGCTGGCGGTTGTGGCCCCGACCCGGCGGGGCGACGCTGACGATCCGCTTGTCGGGATAGCTCTCGCGCACGAACCGGGTCGTGGCGGCATGGTCGCCGTCCGTCGTCACGATATAGGCGGTGTCGAACCGGTCGGCGGCGGCGTCGGCGGCGATCGACAGGGCCAGGTTGACGTCGCTCTGTTTCTCCGTGGCGTCCATCCAGCTGTGGCCGCAGGCGTGGCAGTGGTCGCCGTGCACCACGAAATGCCCCATCAGACAGCGCACCCCGCGCGCGCCGAGTGCCGCCTCATAGGCCATCAGCGCCTGCATCCGGTCCTTGCGCTGCGGACGATGGGCGCTGACCCAGACGGTGCCGGTCAGGCGCTCGCGCGGGGGCAGCAGGGCCCGCCCCAGGGCCATCAGATCCAGCCACAGCAGTTCGCGCCGCTTCAGGTCCAGGATGGCGTGATGCAGGTTGAAGCCGTCGACATACAGCCGGGCCCGCTTGCGGAACAGCGGCATGCGAACGCCGTCGCGGACTATCGCAGCGACCTGCCCCGCCTTCGTTCCCGACCGCGCCATCCGGTGGCCTTGTCCTGCCCTTAAGCAGAACAGTTAACCTCGCAGAACAGCGGAGTCCGTGTCGTTCAGGCTACATACGCTCGGGTGAATCGATCCCGAGCAGGCCCAGGGCGATGACCAGTTGATCCAGCGCCGCCTTCGACAGCGTCAGGCGCGACCCGACCGTGGCCGGATCGGCCGCCGCCAGCACCGGACAGGCGGCGTAGAATTTCGAGAACGCCTGCGCCAGCCGATAGGCGTGTTCGGCGATCACATGCGGGCTGCGCTTGTCATAGGCCTCGCCCACCGCCTGGTCAAAGGCGTCCAGCGTCAGCACCAGATCCCGCTCCGCCAGCTCGGAGACCGCGACCGGAACGGCCGCGGCCCCCTGCTCGCCCGCCCGGCGTAACAGGGATTTGATCCGCACCACCTGGTACAGCAGATAGGGCCCGGTCTTGCCCTCGAAGCTCATGAACCGGTCCAGGTCGAAGACGTAGCTGGTGGTCCGGCCGTTCGACAGGTCGGCGAACTTCAGCGCCGCGATCGCCACCTTGCGCGCTGTGTCCTCGAAGGTCGTCTCGTCCAGATCGGCCCCCAGCTCGGCCTCGCGCAGGCGTTCGCGGGCCTTGTCGGTGGCCTGGGTGATCAGGTCGTTCAGCTTCAGCACCCCGCCCGCCCGGGTCTTGAAGGGCTTGCCGTCGGTGCCGTTCATGGTGCCGAAGCCCAGATGCTCCAGCGTGCCTGGCTGGGCATAGTCCGCCAGATAGGCGGCGCGGAACACCTGTTCAAAATGCTCGGCCTGGCGCTCGTCGACGACGTACAGGATCAGGTCCGGATCGATGTCGTTGCGCCGCATCAGGATCGTCGCCAGGTCGGTCGTGCCGTACATGGCCGAGCCTTCCGAGCTGACCACCAGCAGCGGCGGCGGGCTGGGGGCCTCGACCACCGATCCATCGGCCAGCTTCTTCTTGCGGGTCTCGCCGGGCCTGGCGACATGGACCACCTGGGCCCCGTCGTCCTCCACCAGCAGTCCCTTGGTCTTCAGGTCCGCGACCATGCCGGCGATCAGGGAATCGGCATCGCTTTCGCCGTTCCACAGGTCGAAATCGACCGCCAGCGTCCCGTATTCCCGCACCAGGGCCTCGCGGCTGACCGCCACGAAATGTCGCCACAGCGCCAGATAGCCGGGCCGTCCGCCCTGCAGCTCGGCCGTCGCCTTGCGCGCCCGGTCGCGGAACGCCGGATCTTCCTTGGCCCGGCCCGCCGCCAGCGGATACATCCGGTCCAGATCCGCCAGGGTCACCGGGCTCTGATCCGGGAACGGCCCCTCGCCCTCGGCCATGAAGGGTTCGGCCAGCCCTTCGTCGCCGCAGGCCACGATCAGCAGCCCCATCTGGAAGCCCCAGTCGCCGAAATGGGCGTCGCCCCAGACGGTGTCGCCCCGGAAGCGGAACAGCCGCTTCAGGCTCTCGCCGATGATGGCGCTGCGCAGGTGGCCGACGTGCATCGGCTTGGCCACGTTCGGCCCGCCGAAGTCGATCACCACCTTGCGCGGCGTCGCGACCGGCGAAGCTCCGGCATGGTCGGCGTCCGACGCCACCTCGGCGGCCCGCGCCGAAAGGGCGGCATCGGCGACCTTCAGATTGATGAAGCCTGGCCCGGCCACCTCGACCGCGGACAGACGCGGATCGGCACCCAGCCGCTCGGCGACGCGGCCGGCCAGCTCGCGCGGATTGGTCTTCAACGCCTTGGCGGCGGCCAGGGCGCCGTTGGACTGGAAATCGGCCAGGTCGGGCCGGTCCGAGGTCGTGACGCGGGCCAGGGCCGCGTCCACGCCTTCGGCGGCGAAGGCGGTCGCGACCGCTTCGCCCAGGGCGGTTCTCAGATCGGTCATTGGGCCGGGGGGGCCGCCGCCGCCGCGCCGGCCGTGACCCGGAACCGGCTGCCGGACCGGTTGAACTCGGCCATCTCAGACGTGACCTCGAACCCGATCAGGACTTCGAAATTGCCGCCGCTGGTCGTGTCCTCGGCGCGCGGAATGATCACGGACTGCTCCTCGGTCACCGAGGCGGTGCTCGATCCTTCGAAATTCACCGGAAGGTCGAAATATTCCTTGGCCAGAACGGCCTGGTTCCGCTCGGTGACGGCGATCCAATAGCGATAGGTATGCTGACCGTCCGGGGCCTGCGGTCCGCGCCCCAGGTCGAACAGGATGTTCATCTGCACCGTGATCGGGTCGTCGTTCAGATAGCGGCAGTCGGCGTTCACGCCCTGGATTTCGCCGGTGTATCCGACGGCGCTGGCCGCCGCGCGTCCGCCGTCCAGCTCGACGTAGCGGGCCGCGTCGTAAAGCACCTTCACGAACGGGCACGGTCCGGCGTTCGGGCGGGAACGCAGTGGCGCGATGCGCGGGGCCCGGGTTTGGCCGCCGTTCTCCTCCTGCTGTTCCTGCGGGCTGCGACCGCGCTGGGACCGATCCGAGCCGCTGCTCTGGGCGGACGCGGCACCCTCGGAGGCGAGGACCGCCAGGGTGGCGAGGGCGAGGGTCGCAAGACGCATGGAGGGAATCCGGAAATCTAGGCGCTGACGGAACGCGGTCAGGCTTCCTGCCTGATAGCGGCTAAAGCGAGGCGTCGCAAACCGTGACCGTCCGCGCAGTGGCGATGAAGACGCAGAAGGATTAGGTTGTCGCCATGGACGCCCTCGCCCCCTCGCCTTCCCTCACCGTACCCGCCCTGCGCGCCCTGACGGTGCGCATGGCGACGCCGCGCGGCTTCTGTGCCGGGGTCGACCGGGCCATCCAGATCGTCGAGCGCGCCATCGAGCGGTTCGGGGCACCCGTCTATGTCCGCCACGAGATCGTGCACAACAAACATGTGGTCGACCGGCTCAAGGGGCTCGGCGCCGTCTTCGTCAAGGACCTGGACGAGTGCCCGGACGACCGGCCGGTGGTCTTCTCCGCCCACGGCGTGCCGAAATCCGTGCCGGCCACGGCCCGGGCGCGCCAGTTGTTGTTCCTCGACGCCACCTGTCCTCTGGTGTCCAAGGTCCATGTCGAGGCCGAGCGCCACCATGCCCAGGGCAAGCACATCCTGCTGATCGGCCACGCCGGCCACCCCGAGGTCGTCGGCACCCTGGGCCAACTACCGGAGGGGGCCATCAGCCTGATCGAGACGGTCGAGGATGCCGCCACTGTCCAGCGTCCCGGCACCATGCCCCTGGCCTATGCGACCCAGACCACCCTGTCGCTGGACGACACCGCCGAGATTCTCGCCGTGCTGAAGGCCCGCTTCCCCGAGCTGCCGGACCCGCACAAGGAAGACATCTGCTACGCCACCACCAACCGCCAGGAAGCGGTCAAACAGCTGGCCGACGGGTCCGACCTGGTGCTGGTGGTGGGATCCAGGAACTCCTCCAACTCGGTCCGGTTGGTCGAGGTCGCCCTGCGCGCCGGGGCCCGCGACGCCCGTCTGATCGACGATGCGACCCAGATCGACTGGTCCTGGTTCGACGGCGTCCAGGTGGTCGGCCTCACCGCCGGGGCCTCCGCCCCCGAGCCTCTGGTCCAGTCGGTCGTGAGCGCGATCCAGGCCCGCTTCGCCGTGACCCTGGCCAATGATCCTGGAGAGCCCGAGACCGTTACCTTCAAGCTCCCCCGCGCCCTGACGGCCTGATCCCGGCGGTCGAGCCCCAGGCCCTGAGTCACCACCCTCGCGATCGGGCGAACCTGCCTGTGTGAAGCCCGGCCGCCGGCGTCGCGCGGGCCCGTCCGCTCGGCTGAACCCTAGGTGTTTGTGCTTACTTGTTCGCAGGGGGCGGCAATGACTAGGTACAAGAACGGAGTTGAAAAACGCTCGTTACCCAGCGTCATCACGACCGGAGATCGCCCCTATGGACACGGTCGTGGTGATTGACGACGACCCTGCGGTCCTGGCGTCGCTGGATGCTCTGTTCACGTCGTCGAACTATGATGTCCATGCCTTTGCGTCGGCGAAGGACTTCCTGATGACACCGGCTGTTCCGGGTCCGACCTGCATCGTCACGGACCTGAAGATGCCGGGCATGGACGGCCTGGCTCTGCTCAATCATCTGACGGCCAACGGCGGCTTGCCATGGCCGGTCGTCGTCATCAGCGGTCACGGCGATTCCGCCCAGGCGGAGGCGGCGCGGATGGCCGGGGCCGCCGATTTTCTGGTCAAACCCTTTGCGCCGCAACGCCTGCTGACCATCGTCCGGGGCCTTTTGTCCGGCGAGACATCGCCCGGGCCCCAACCCCAGGGGGCCGGAAGCGCGCATTAGCGCTTAGTGACACCGTCCCGCGCAACCTTCATGGGACGTCCGCGCCAGGCCGGCCTAGGTACTGACAACTAGTTAACACGCCTTCAACCGCGAACGGCGTTCTTCTGCTACGGATGAGACTTTTCTGTCTTGTCCGTCGCGCAGAACTGCGCTCTCGGGAGCCGACAATGACCATTCAGGAGGCGTGCCCCAACGACCGGAAATCGCTGGCGGTCGCGGTCGGGGCGACGATGACCCTCAGGGTCGGGCAGCGCCTGTCCCGTTTCCTTTTCGCCTTCGCCACCGCCCTGGCGTTCGGGGGACTGGCCGGCGTGCCGATGACCGTGGTCTGGCTGGCCGCGTTCCTGCTCCTGCAGGGGATCGAGATCCTGCTCTTTCCCGACGGTGCGGTTCGTAGCGAGAAGGACGGTCGCCTGGCCCTCGCCCTGTTTCTGTCCAACAAATTGACCTTCGCCCTGTTCGCCGTGCCCATCGCCGTCTACGGCGGACTGCTGGGCATCACCGTCGGCATGATGATCATTTCCGGAGCCCTGATCCACGCCGTGGTCATCACCGGGTCGTCGCGGTTCATGGCCGGGGCCGCCGCCTTGCCGCCGTTGATCGTCCTCGCGGCCTTCCCACCCATCATGCTCGCGACCGGGCTCCCGCCGTACAGTATCTTCGTCGTCACCGTCGCCGGTCTGCTGCTGTGCGCCGCGGCCTACAGGGCCTGGCACAGGGTGGCGGAGGATATGTGCGCCCTGCACATCGCCCGGCGGGCGGCGGACCACGCCAGCCAGGCCAAGAGCGACTTCCTGACCATGATCAGCCATGAGATCCGCACGCCCCTGAACGGCGTGATGGGCATGGCCCAGTCGCTCGCGAACGATGCGCTGACCGCGAGCCAGAGCGATCGCCTCGATACGCTCATCAGCTCGGGCAACGGGCTCCAGGAATTGCTCGACGAGGTTCTGGACCTGGGTCGGATCGAATCCGACCAGCTGAGCTTGCAGGCCACGGCCTTCAACCTGCGCGACCTCGTCCAGCGTTCGATCGAACCGTTCCGGGCGGTCGCCCACGACAAGGGACTGGATATCGACGTCAGCCTCTGCCCCGGTCTGGCCTCCGCCTACATCGGCGACCCCGTGCGGATCCGTCAGGTGGTCCACAATCTCGTGTCGAACGCCATGCAGCTGACCCAAGTCGGCGGGATCCTGGTGTCCGCTTCGCGCGATGTCGAGGGCGTCCGGCTTTCGGTCTGCGATTCCGGGCCGGGCATGCCTGACGCTCTGCTGGCCAGGGTCTTCGACAGGCAGTTCGCGCCGGACCTTCAAACCCCGGGGGGCACCGAAAGTCTGGGCCTGAGCCTGTTCATCGCCAACAAGCTGGTCGAGCGGATGGCGGGCTCCATCGCGGCCACCCACAGGATTCCGCACGGCCTGTGTCTGACCGCGACCCTGCCCCTGGCGATCGCTGAACCGCTGGTCGCGCTTCCGCCTTCCCTGCCCCGGCCTGTCCAGCTTCCGGGATCCATGCGCGTCCTGGTCGCCGAGGATCATCCCGTGAACCGCAGGGTTCTGGCTCTGCTGCTGGAACAGATCGACGTGGCCCCGACCATGGTCGAGAACGGGCTCGAGGCCGTCGAGGCCTGCCGCAAGGAGGATTGGGACCTCGTTCTCATGGACATCCAGATGCCCGTGCTGGGCGGCGTCGCCGCCGCGCGCAGGATCCGAGACGAGGCGGCGGCCGCGGGCCGCATCGCTCCGCCCATCATCGCCGTCACGGCCAATGTGATGGCGCATCAGCTGCAGGTCTACGCCGAGGCGGGGATGACGCTGTGCGTGCCCAAACCCGTGGAGGGGACGAATCTCTTCGAGACGATGCATGCGGCGCTGAACAAGAGCGTGCAAAGCTTCACGGTCAATCACTCCAAACCTGATCTGTGATAAGTTGCGATTGCATTTCGCTCGCAAGCTCCTCTCCGTCTTCTAGATTAGGGGTTTGAATTCGTATATTTGTAGTTGTAGTGTTACGCGAACTTTGTCCGACGAATGCTGAATGCCGCCATTCAGCCTGAGAAACGGAACGGACCGAGTGGAATATGTGAAGGTCAGTCGTCGGGGAGGACGAGACGTTGGAAGCATCGTTCGCCAGGAGCATCCTGGTCGACGCGCCCATGGCGGTTGTCGCGGTCGATGCCGCCGGAACGGTTCGAAGTTCCAACTGTACGGCCGATGCCTATTTCGGGCAGCCCCTTTCCGGGGGCGTTCAGATCTCGACCCTGCTGCCGGGCCTTGACGTCGCGGCGCTGGAAACGGGGCCAGGGCTTGAGGCCTTCAATGCCCTCAGCCGCAGCGCGGGCGATCGCGTTCACCTGCAGGCCAATCGGAACGATCGCCCGCCCGGGCTGGTCGACGTCCAGGCGGCCCGCTTCTCGGCCAGGGGCGAAGACTTCCTGACCCTGTTCATCCAGGACGTGACGAGCGTGGTGGCCGCCGAGGCGGCCGTTCAGGATCTGCGGCAGCAGATCATCTACAACTGGCGACTGAACTCGCTGGGCGAGATGGCCTCGATGGTGGCGCATGAGCTGAATCAGCCCCTCTCGGCCATCCTGAATTTCCTCGACGCCGCCAGGACCCTGGTCGACCGCCCCGAGATCGATCGGGCCAAGGTCCTGA
The DNA here is from genome assembly GCF_002002865.1 of Brevundimonas sp. LM2. NCBI lineage: Bacteria > Pseudomonadati > Pseudomonadota > Alphaproteobacteria > Caulobacterales > Caulobacteraceae > Brevundimonas > Brevundimonas sp. LM2. The sequence goes on from NZ_CP019508.1 coordinate 2,720,473, forward strand.
AATTCATCGAGTCGGCCGGAGGACAGGCCGAGCGGGCGGGCGACGTCATTCGCCGCCTACGCACCCTGATGGCCCGTGACACGGGATTCCACACCCAGGTCCACGTGGCCGAGGTGATCGACGAGATCGTGCCGATCCTGCACATGAGCGCCCGCGAGCACGACGCCGCCATCACGGTGCGGATCCCACCCGATGACGTGACCTGTTGCGACCGGGTCCAGATCCAGCAGATCATCTTCAACCTGGTCCGCAACGCCCTGGATGCGCCGACGCATCACGAGCGTCGCCAGGTCGTGGTTTCGGGCGGCCCGACCCCCGACGGCTATCGCATCGTGGTCGAGGACAACGGACCCGGGGTGGCGGAGACCGTCGCCGCCGGCCTGTTCGATCCCCTGTCCAGCAGCAAGCCCGGCGGCATGGGGCTGGGGCTCTCGATCTGCAAAACCATCGTCGAAGCCCACAACGGCACGATCGCCTATTCGAGAAGCGCTCTCGGCGGTGCCGCCTTCGCTTTCACGCTGAACGACGGGAGAACGAATGTCTAAGGGTCATGTCATCGTCATCGATGACGACGCCGCCGTGCTGGACTCGATCGAGGCCATGCTGACGGTCGCGGAGTTCGAGGTCACGCTGTTCGCCTCCCCCATGCTGTTCTTCGCCGCCCTGGAGACCCTGCCCTTCGGCTGCGTCGTGACCGACGTCCGCATGCCGGAAATGTCCGGCCTGGCCCTGGTTGAGCGTCTGGGGCAGAGCGGTCGCCAGGACTGGCCCCTGATCGTGATGAGCGGCCATGGAGACATCCCTATGGCGGTTCAGGCCATGAAGGCCGGCGCCGCCAACTTCCTCGAGAAGCCGTTCGCGTCCGGGGCCCTGGTGCAGGCCATTTCCGACGCCTTCCTGGTGACCCAGCCGGTCGATCCCACCAGCCCCGATTTCGACGAGGCCCGCCGCCGCTATCAGACCCTGTCGCCCCGCGAGCGGGAGGTTCTGTCGCATCTGGTCAACGGTGCCAGCAGCAAGGTGACCGCCCTGGTCATGGGCATCAGTCCCCGAACGGTCGACGTCTTCCGGGGCAATATCCTGCGCAAGATGCAGGCCCCCAATGTCGCGGCGATCGCGACCCTGGTCGGACGCGGCCTGGCCGCCTGAGCGCCGTTCCCGCCTCTCCGCTCGCACGCGGCGATGGCCAAGGCACCGGGGAAGACGATCGTTCGACGACGCGGACACGCGAGCCGCGCCAGGCCCGTCATCGCGCCAATGCGAACGTGCAACGCATTCGCGCGTCCCGACGCATTCAACCTAGGTATTAGCCCCTATGAAGCTTAGCCGGGCAGGCCTTTCGCTGACAGGCTCTAGGCATTAGCGCTTAGTATAAAGCCCAGCAATATCAACATCCTGGTGACCAATAGCCACTAAACCTCGGGTCAGACGCGGAGTCGCCAGAAGAACTCTGGCAGACCGCGAGCTCGGGGTTAATAAAAATGATCGTTTCTACTTGCAAAGATCCGGCCCGCTTCGGAATGGCTGGCTGTTTGCTTCTGCTGGCGGCCGCCTCTTCCATGTCGGTCGAGGCCTTGGCCGATCCCGTCACGGGACAGGTCGGCGTCGCCACCGAATACCTGGGCAAGGGCCTGGGCAAGAGCGACGAGGATGCGGCCCTGTTCGGCGCGGTCCGCTGGGAAGCCAACGGTGCCTATGCCAACGCCTTCTATTCCGAGGCGGCATCGTCCAAGGGCGCGAACGCCGAGCTGGTCCTGACCGGCGGCTACGCGCGTGAGATCGGTGACTGGGGCCTGGACGGCCAGGTCATGTATCGCGAGATGCTGAACGAGACCAATGGCGTCGATAGCGGATATTTCGAATACCAGGGCGACGTCTCGCGCGACCTGACCGATCATCTGTCCGCCCGCGTCCGCGTCAACTATTCGGCCGACACCTACGGGGCGGGCGAAGAGGCCTGGTGGACCGAGGCGCAGGGCACCCTGAAGCTGACGCCCAAGGACAAGCTCAGCGTCGCCTACGGCCTGCGCCGCATCGACAACGGCAATGACTACGACGCCTGGAACATCGGCGTGAAGCACAAGTTCAGCCCCGCCGTGTCGGGCGACCTGCGCTGGTACGACACCGACGGCCACGAATTCGGCAGCCGCTACGACGGCCGCCTCGTCGCCTCCATCGCCTTCAGCTTCTAGCCCACGCCGCGCATCAGGATCAGCACCATGAACTTCGCCAACTGGAAAATCGGGCACAAGCTCGCCGCCGCCTTCGGAACCCTGGTGGTGGTCACCGCATGCATCGACGCCTTCATCATGGTCGAGTTGCGGCAGATCGAGTCCGCCCGATCGTCGCTCGATAACGTGCAGGCCGGGGTATCCGCCCTGCGCGACGCCAAATTCTATCTTGCACGCCAGGAGAACAGCTTCCGCGGCTATCTCGTCACCGGCGATCCTTATTATCTGGAGCGGCTGGACAGCCACCGCGTGAACTTCGAGAAGGAGATGGCCGAAGCTGGCGCGGCCTATGCCGGCGACCCGGCCGCCCTGGCCCAGATCGAGACCGCCAAGACCGCGGCCACGGCCTGGCACACCCTGGTCGAAGACGCCGGAAAGGCCATCATCGCGGGCGGCGAAACGAGCGCCGCCGCCGTCTTGGTTGGCAACGACGGCGTGGCCGATAAGGCCATCGGACCGGCCGAGGATGCCATCGGTGCCTTGACCGACAGCGCCCTGACGCGGCGTGACGTCACCAGTCTCGATCTGGCCGACTCGGTGAAGGCGGCGAGCCTTTATATTCTATTGGGCGCGCTCGCTTCTGTGCTGGCAGCGGGTTTGGCCGCCTGGCTTATGACGGGCTCCATCAGCAAACCCATCGTCGTCCTCACCCGGATCATGGAACGCCTGGCGGCCGGAGATCTCTCGGTCGAGATCGGCAACCGCGACCGCAAGGATGAGATCGGGGCCATGAGCGGCGCGGTCCAGACCTTCAAGGACCAGGCCATCGCCCTTGAGGCCTCCTCCGCCGCCGTTGTCGACGGGAAGAACATGATGGTCGGCGCGGATCGCGCCATGGGCATCGTCGAGTTCGATCTGACCGGCAACGTCCTGAGAGCGAACGAGAATTTCCTGAATGTCATGGGGTACTCCCTGGCCGAGGTCCAAGGACATCATCACCGGATGTTCTGCGACCGCGACTATGCGGCCTCGCCCGAATACGCGGAGATGTGGCGCAGGCTGGCGGCCGGCGAAGGCTTCTCCGACCGCTTCACGCGCTATGCCCGAGGCGGCACCAAGGTGATCCTGGATGGGCGCTACAACCCCATCGTGGGAGCCGACGGGAAGCCTTACAAAATCGTCAAGTTCGCCTCGGATCAGACCGCCCTCGAGCTGGAGCGCGAAAAGCGCGCCGAGACCGATGCCGCTGCGGCCCGTGAACAGGCCGAAGTCGTCAACGAAACCGCCGCCGGCCTCAGCGCCCTGGCCGCCGGCGACCTGGCTCATCGCATCACGCGGACCTTCCCCGGCGACTATGCTCGCCTGCAGGTCGACTTCAACGCGGCGATGGACAAGCTGGAAGAGGCGATGGCCGTCATCGGCACCAACGCCTCGGCCATGCAGTCCGGGGCCGGCGAGATCAGCCAGGCCGCCGACGACCTGTCGCGCCGCACCGAGCAGCAGGCCGCCACGCTTGAGGAAACGGCCGCGGCGCTGGACGAGATCACCGCCACGGTCAAACGCACCGCTGAAGGCGCGGAGCGCGCCGGCAGCGTCGTGGTGGGGGCCAAGGCCGCCGCCGAACAGAGCGGGGTCGTCGTCGGCCGCGCCGTCGCCGCCATGGGCGAGATCGAACGGTCCTCGGACCAGATCAGCCAGATCATCGGCGTGATCGACGAGATCGCCTTCCAGACCAATCTGCTGGCCCTGAACGCCGGCGTCGAGGCCGCCCGGGCGGGCGATGCCGGTCGCGGCTTCGCGGTCGTCGCCTCCGAGGTCCGGGCCCTGGCCCAGCGCTCGGCCGAGGCCGCCAAGGAGATCAAGGGACTGATCGCGGCCAGCAGTGGCCACGTGAAGGACGGCGTCGGCCTGGTCGGCGAGACGGGCCAGGCCCTGACCGCCATCGTCGAGCGGGTGTCCGAGATCAACGGCCTGATGGCCGAGATCACCGCCTCCGCCCATGAACAGGCCACGGCGCTGAGTCAGGTCAACACGGCCGTCAACCAGATGGACCAGACGACCCAGCAGAACGCGGCCATGGTCGAGCAGTCGACCGCGGCCAGCCACAACCTGTCCCAGGAAGCCGAGGAGCTGGCCGTCCTGGTCGGCAAGTTCCACGTCTCCGAGGACGGCCGGGCCCCGGCCCGGTCGGCCAAGGCCAAGCCCAATCCGGTGCGTCAGGCCCAGTCCCGGATCGCCGACTTCGCCCGGCAGTCCAGCCCCGCCCCGACCCCGGCCCCGGCTCGCCGCGCCGCCGGCGGGGGCGCCAGCGCCGCCATGGCCCTCAGCAACGAACCCCAATGGGAGCAGTTCTGATGACGCTCGACGCCACTGACGTCCTGGCCCTGCCCGGCCGGATGGACGCCTCGACGCTGACGGAGACCCACGCCGATCTCCTGCGGCGTCGGGGGGCGGATCTGGATCTCGAAGCCTCTCAGGTGGACCGTTTCGGGGCCCAGGCCCTGCAGCTGATGCTGTCCAGCTTCGCCACCTGGCGCGAGGACGGCTTCCGTCTGCGCCTGCTGGACCCCAGCCCCGCCGTGAAGACGGCCTTCGACCAGCTGGGCTGCGCCCCTGTCCTGGATCAGCAAGAGGAAATAGCCGCATGACCATGTGTATCCTGACGGTCGACGACTCTCGCACCATGCGGGACATGCTGAGACTGGCCCTGGCCGGTGACGAGTTCGAGGTGGTCCAGGCGGTCGACGGCCTGGACGGGCTGGAGGTCCTGGGCCGCAACGAGCCCGACGTCATCATCACCGACATCAACATGCCCAACCTCGACGGCTTCGGCTTCATCGAGGGCGTGCGCCGGACCGAGCGTCACCGCTCGACGCCGATCCTGGTCCTGACCACGGAGAGCGACAGCGTGAAGAAGCAGCGGGCGCGCGACTCCGGCGCGACGGGCTGGATCGTCAAGCCATTCGACCCGGTCAAGCTGATCGACGCCATCCGTCGCGTCGCGGCCTGAGGATCGCGTCATGGATCCGATGGAAGCCATCAAGGCCACCTTCTTTCAGGAATGCGACGAGCTGCTCGGCGACCTGGAAGCCGGCCTGCTGACGCTGGAGACCGGCGACGGCGACCTGGAGACGGTCAACGCCGTGTTCCGGGCCGTGCACTCGGTCAAGGGCGGAGCGGGGGCCTTTGGCCTGGAGCCGCTGGTCCGGTTCGCCCACGTCTTCGAAACCACCATGGACATGGTGCGCAGCGGTGCGCTGGCGCCGGATCCCGATGTCATCAAGGTGCTTCTGCGCGCCGCCGACCATCTGGCGGACCATGTCAGCGTGGCCAAGGGCAATGACACGGCCCTGGGCGGAGAAGACGGTCTGGTGGCCGAACTGGAGGCCCTGTCGTCCGGGGCCGGCACCGGCGACGCGCCGGTTCCCTCGATTGCCGCGGCTGCGAACGACGAACCGGACTTCGGTTTCAGTCCGATGATGATCTCGATCGACGACGGTCCGGACGAAGCGCCCGCCGGCGTCCCGGACTGGTCGGTCAGCTTCACGCCCAAGGACGTGATGTACCGCAATGCCAACGACGCCCTGCCGCTGATGCGCGAACTGACCCGGCTCGGGCCGGTCGTGGTCTCGTGCGACGTCGATCAGGTCCCGCTGCTCGATGCTCTGGATCCGCTCGGAGCCTATCTGACCTGGAACGTGATCCTGACGGCCCCCGACGTGGCCCGCGAGCGCATCCTCGATGTCTTCGAATTCGTCGACGGCGACTGCCTGTTCAGCGTCGAGCCCGTGCAGGCCGAGCTGCCCGACCTGTCTTTCGTGCTGCCGGATCTCGAACCCCTGATTCCGACCGCTCCGGACGAGCCGGAACCGGCCCTGCTGGCGGAGCCGGCGCTGGCCCCCATTGACGCTGCGGCTCCCCCTGCCGTCGCCGCGGCCGCCCCGGCTGCGGCTGCCGCGGCTGGTGCCGCCGACGCGCCGTCGGCCGATGGTCGGGCCAGCGAGGCCGCCGCCCCGACCATCCGCGTCGACCTCGACCGCGTCGACCGCCTGATCGACCTGGTCGGCGAGCTGGTCATCAACCAGGCCATGCTGGCGCAGCGCGTGATGGAGTCCGGCGTCGCCCGGTCGTCCAACATCGCCCTGGGCCTCGACGACCTGGAACAGCTGACCCGCGAGATCCAGGATAGCGTCATGGCCATCCGCGCCCAGCCGGTGAAGTCGGTGTTCCAGCGCATGCCGCGGCTGGCCCGCGAGGTCGCCGCCATGACCGGCAAGCGCGTCCGCCTGGTCACCGAAGGCGAAGGCACCGAGGTCGACAAGACCGTGATCGAGCGCCTCGCCGAACCCCTGACGCACATGCTGCGCAACTCGATCGACCATGGTCTGGAGACCCCCGAAGAGCGCCGCGCCGTCGGCAAGCCCGAAGAGGGCGTGGTCAAGCTGGCCGCCATGCACCGGTCCGGCCGGATCGTCATCGAGATCTCCGATGACGGGAAGGGCATCAACCGCGAACGCGTGCGCGAGATCGCCATCAAGCGCGGCCTGATCGAGGCCGATGCGTCCCTGAGCGACGAGGAGATCGACAACCTGATCTTCGCGCCCGGCTTCTCGACCGCGGCCACCATTTCGGATGTGTCCGGCCGCGGCGTCGGCATGGATGTGGTCAAACGCTCGATCCAGGCCCTGGGCGGCCGTATCACCATCGTGTCCAAGCCGGGCCACGGCTCGACCTTCACCATGAGCCTGCCGCTGACGCTGGCGGTGCTGGACGGCATGGTGGTGACGGTGGGCGAGCAGACCCTGGTGGTGCCCATCACCGCCATCGTCGAGTCGCTGCAGCCCAAGCCCGGCGACATCCAGGCGCTCGGCCCCGAGGGCCATGTCCTGTCGGTCCGGGGGGCCTACGTCCCGCTGATCGACGTGTCCGAATCCATGGGCTGGACCAGTCCGGACCTGACGGGGCCGGGCGTGACCCTGCTCGTCGAGAGCGGCACGGGCGGTCTCGCCGCCCTGCGCGTCGACGCCATCCAGGGCCAGCGCCAGGTCGTCATCAAGAGCCTGGAACTGAATTATCAGCAGGTCGAGGGCATCGCCGCCGCCACCATCCTCGGCGATGGCCGGGTGGCGCTGATCCTCGACGTCGACGCGCTCATCAGCCTTCGGAAGCGCACAGCGCCGCCGCCCTCCTTCCAACTTGCCATAGCGAGCTGAACGATGTCCGCCACCTCGACCCTGGTCTCCTCGAGCCTGACCTCCTCGAACACCGAACGTGAACTCGTCGCCTTCCGCATGGGCGAGCAGGAATACTGCGTCGACATCCAGTCGGTGCTCGAGATCCGCGGCTGGGCCCCGGCCACGCCCCTGCCCCAGTCGCCCTCCTACGTCCGCGGCGTCATCAACCTGCGCGGCACGGTGCTGCCGATCATCGACCTGGGGGCCCGGCTCGGCCTGCCCGTGACCCCGCCCTCGGCGCGTCACGTCATCATCGTCGCCCGCATCGGGCTCAAGACCGTCGGTCTGCTGGTCGAGGCCGTCTCCGATATCCTCACGGTCGGCGAGGAGCTGATCCAGCCCACGCCCGACATCTCGTGCGAGACGGTCCGCGCCTTCGTCAAAGGCATCATCGCCATCGACGGCGAGATGATCAGCCTGATCTCGCTCGACGGCCTGCTGCCCGAGGAAATCGTGCAGGAGGCGGCATGACGGCGGCGCACCGGAGCCCGGAAGAGTCCACCAACGACGGAGAATTCCCGTTCACCACGGCGGACTTTCGCGCGATCGCGGATCTTCTGTACGCGGCGTCGGGCATCCACCTCGCCGACGCCAAGGCGACGCTCGTCTATTCGCGCATCGCCAAACGGGTGCGGAAACTGCGCCTGGAAAGCTTTCGCGCCTATTGTGACCTGCTGCGCTCGGACCCGGATCATCCGGAGCACGCCGCCATGCTCAGCGCCCTCACCACCAATGTGACGCGCTTCTTCCGCGAGCCGCATCATTTCGAGCACATGACGTCGGACCTGCTGCCCCCGCTGATCGCCAAGGCCAGGGCCGGCGGACGCGTGCGGCTGTGGTCGGCCGGCTGTTCGGCGGGTCACGAACCCTATTCGATGGCCATGACCCTGCTGGACGCCTTCCCCGAGGCCGCCCGACACGACATCCGGATCCTGGCCACCGACATCGACCCCCTGGTCGTCGAACACGCCCGGCGCGGCCTGTACAACGACGGCGACGTCGAGCCGATCGCCGCGCCGCTGCGCTCGAAATTCATGAACCGGGCCGGAAGCGGCTGGCAGGTCGCGCCCGCCCTGACGGAGTTGCTCAGCTTCGGCTCGCTGAACCTGATGGAAGACTGGCCGATGCGCGGCAAGTTCGACGCCATCTTCTGCCGCAACGTCGCCATCTATTTCGACGAGCCGACCCAGACGCGCCTGTTCACCCGCTTCGCCGAGCGCCTGACGCCGGACGGCCGCCTGTACATCGGCCATTCCGAGCGATCGCTGATCCCGCAACTGACGTCGGCCGGGCTGACGATCTACCGTCTGAAAGGTGCCGCATGAGCCGTCCCATCCGTGTCCTCGTGGTCGACGATTCCGCGACCATGCGCGCCCTCATCATCGACGTGCTGCGCTCCGATCCCGACCTTCAGGTCATCGGCCAGGCCGCCGATCCGATCGAGGCCCGCACCGCCATCAAGGAACTGAATCCCGACGTCGTGACGCTCGATATCGAGATGCCCAACATGAATGGGCTGGAGTTCCTCGAACGGCTGATGCGGCTTCGGCCCATTCCCGTGGTCATGGTCTCCACCCTGACCCAACGCGGCGCGGACATTTCGGTCGCGGCCCTGGCGCTGGGCGCGATCGACTGCATCGGCAAGCCGGTCGTCGGCGGCGGCGAGGGCTTCCGCGAGCTGGCCGCCAAGGTCAAGGCCGCGGCCCAGGCCCGCATGCAACCGGCCGCCGCCGCCGCGCCGCCGGCGCCCCCGGCCTCCGATTATCGGCCTTCCGGCGCCGTCGTGGCCATTGGTGCCTCGACCGGCGGCGTGGAGGCGCTGATCAAGATCATCTCGACCTTCCCCGCCAACTGCCCGCCGACCGTGATCACCCAGCATATGCCGGTGACCTTCACCGCCAGCCTGGCCGCCCGCCTGGACCGCCTCAGCGCCCCCTCGGTGTCCGTGGCGCAGGACGACGACGAGCTGCGGGTCGGCCATGTCTATCTGGCCCCGGGCGACCGGCACCTTCGGGTCAACGGCGGCCGCGTCCTGCGGTGCGCCCTGGCCGACGACGGCCCGATCAGCGGCCACAAGCCCTCGGTCGACGCCCTGTTCGCCTCGGTCGCGGCGGCCGTCGGGGCCAAGGCCGTCGGCGTGATCCTGACCGGAATGGGCAAGGACGGCGCGGCCGGCCTGCTGTCGATGCGCGAGGCCGGCGCGGCCACCATCGGTCAGGACCAGGACACCTCCGTGGTGTTCGGCATGCCGCGCGCCGCCTTCGAGATCGGTGCCGTCCAGCGTCAGCTCGCCCTCCCCCGTATCGCCGCCGCGACGCTCACCGCCGCCTCGACAACTCCTGGAGCTCGCTAGATGCCCGCCGCCGCCAGCCTGCGCGTCCTCGTCGTCGACGATCAGCAAACCATCCGCTCGCTGGTCCGCATCGGACTGAAGGAGATCGGCATCGTCGATGTCGAGGACGCCGTCGACGGCGAGGACGGACTGCGCGCCCTGCTCGTCCACAAGAGCCATCTGGTCATCTCGGACTACAACATGCCCAAGCTGGACGGGCTCAACTTCCTGCGCGCCGTGCGTGCGACGCCGGCGCTGAAGAACACCGGCTTCATCATGCTGACCGGGCGCGCGGATTCGGACCTGGTGCAGCGCGCCCAGCAGTTCGGCGTCAACAACTACCTGGTCAAGCCCTTCACCGTGACGACCCTGCGTCAGAAGATCGAGGCGGTCTACGGAGCGTTGACCTGATGAACGGAGATCGGCTCGAACTTCCCGAACGCCGCGTTCACGTCGGCCAGGGCTCGCATCAGGTGACGGGCGACCGGTCGGTCGTCTTTTCGACGATCCTGGGGTCCTGCGTGGCCGCCTGTATCCGCGACCCTGTCACGGGGATCGGGGGCATGAACCATTTCCTGCTGCCCGAAGCCCCCGGCGGCGGGGCCGGCGACAGGCGCTACGGCGCCCAGGCGATGGAGCTGTTGATCAACGGCCTGCTGGCGATCGGCGCGCGGCGCGACCGGCTGGAGGCCAAGGTCTTCGGCGGTGCCCGCATGATCGCCAGCTTCAACGACATCGGCGGCAAGAACGCCGAGTTCGTCCGTCGCTTCCTGCAGGAAGACGGGATCCCGATCGTCAGTCACAGCCTGGGCGGGACCCTGGCCCGTCGCATCCACTTCACCCCGTCGACGGGGGCCGCCGCCCAGCATCTGGTGCAGGACGCCGCCGTCGTCGCCCGCGAACGCGTGATCGTGGCCGCACCCGTGCGCGACACCGGCGCCGTCGAACTGTTCGATTGAGAGCATCATGATCACGGACCGCACACTCGAAAACCTGTTCCTGGGACTGTCGGACGAGCTGGCCTGCTGGGCCCTCGCCGGCGAAGGCCTGCAGCATCTGGCGGGCCAGTTGCTGTCCAGTCATCCGAACTCTCTGGATGCCCTGGTCGAGGTGCAACAGCTGGACGCCCTGGTCCAGCACATCGAGCAGATGGCGGTCCTCTGCGGGCGACTGTCCGAGGCCGCCGCCGCCAACGGCGGCGTCCTGGATATCGGTCGCGTCAGGATGGCGGCCGAGGCGTCGACGCTCAGCGGCCTGAGCCAGCGTTTCCATGCCGGAGGCCGCCCCATGGCGCCCGCATCGACGGGGGAATGCGAGCTGTGGTGACCACGGCGCCCGGTGCAGCCTCGACGCCCGTTCGCATCAACCTGCGGACGATGAAGGCCCTGTGCGTGGATTCGAACCCCCAGGGCCTCGATATACTTAGCCAGACCCTGCTCGGCTTCGGCGTCGATCGCATTTTCCGGGCGCCCAATGTCACCGAAGCCAAGGCCATCCTGAAGAAGGACACGATCGACCTGGTGCTGTGCGACGCCCAACTCGGCGAGGAAAGCGGCCACGACTTCGTCCGCTGGCTAAGGCTGTCGCAGATGGAACCCAACTGCCATGCGCCGGTGTTCGTCATCACCGGACACGCACTCGAACCCGATGTGATCAACGCCCGCGACTGCGGCTCCAGTTTCGTGATCACCAAACCCCTGTCCCCGGCCGTCCTGATGCAGCGCATCCTATGGGTCGCGGGTTCGGACCGTCCGTTCGTCGAGTGCGACACCTACACCGGACCCGACCGGCGCTTCAAATTCGAGGGGGTCCCGACCGAGCTCGCGAAAGGGCGGCGCAAGAGCGACGGCGGCAGCACCCTGGGCGAGCCGAGCGGGGCCAATATGAGTCAGGAAGAGCTCGACGGCCTGGTCAAGCCGCAGAGGTTGTCGATATGAGCGTCGTCATCCGCAGGATCAAAACAACCCTGCAGCGGGAGTACCGCAAGGCCGGAGGCATTCTGATCGAGGATGCGATCGCCAGGGCGGACGAAAACCTCGAGGGTCTAGCGGCGGAATGCCTGGAGCGGATCGACACCTGCCTCGAGCTGATCGCGGACATGACAGTCGACCCTGGCCGGCGCCCATCGATGACCGAACTTCGCATGATCCATGCCCTGGTCAACGAGATGCTGGCCTGCTGCGCGACCTTCCAAATCGATGGGTTGGTCGAGACCCTTTACGCCGTCGGTCGGCTCGTCGGCGCGCTCATGGCGACGGCGTCCTGGCTCGAGGGGGCGCTGACTCCCGCCGTCAATCTGCTGCGCCTGGTCCGACGCGGCGCGATCGCCCCCCAAGACCTCGCGGCCCTGATCACGGGCATCGATCAGTGCGCCGCCAAGATCAGCGCCCACGCCCGTCAAGTGGAGCGAGGGCCGCTACCTTGAGGCAGCGGCCCAGTACGAAGCCCAACTTGTAGGCCTAGTTGGAGCGGGGCCCAGCCTGCGCATATCCGCGATCGGGCGGCACAGGCGTTCCAGGGGCAACTGCCCCTCCGGGCACCTGCTCAGTGGAAGGCGTCGAACCCGCACTCGTCGAGCTGTTGTTCATACCGCCCTGACTGACCTGCCCGGTGGACATCGCGCCGGAGCTTCTGGACGATGAGCCGGAGACGGCTGCACCGGTCGATCCGCCCGACATTGTACCGTCGGAAGTACTGCTGGCGGACCCAGCACTTTCAGCAGGGGCCGAAGCCACAGGAGCAGCAGGTGCCATAGCACTCCCCTCAGCCGGGGCCGAAGCGGCGGCATCGACGCCGCTTTCGTTCGCTGCCGGAGCTGCTTCGTTTGCATTGCCACAGGCGGCCAGTGCCAAGACCGCAACGGCGGTCATGGTTGTGATTGCGATCGTCTTCATAAAACTTTCCTCCATTGAAGAAGTTTCAGCGTCCGATGCGGCCACCAGTTCCTAGGTCCGCAAACCGACGTAGCAGGTCGGCGGGGGTGTAGCGGACAGGAACCAAATCGGAACCTTGCGGCGCTCATGCGAAGCTCGGAGCTTGTGGGGAAGTGAGCCAGAGAGGGGGATTGGCTGTGAAAAATCGACGTCAATGACCAAAGACGCCGCGCCTGGGTTTTCAGGCGGTTTCAGCTATCTAACCCTCTGAAAAAATGGGTGGTGCGAGCGGCGGGGATCGAACCCGCATGACCGAGGCCGAGGGATTTTAAGTCCCTTGCGTCTACCAGTTTCGCCACGCTCGCAGTCTCGGGGTCAGGGAGCCGGGGTCGCCGGCGCCATGGCCCGGAAATCGACGTCCGAGTTCGCCACCAGCGACACCAGACCGGCCCAGGCGGCCACGTTCTGGGTCAACTGCTCCGGATCGATCTTGTCCAGGGTATCATCGGCCGTGTGATGCAGGTCGAAATAACGCAGGCCGTCCTGCTTTAGCCCGAACACGGGCACCCCGGCCTGGACGATCGGCCCGATGTCGACCCCGCCCTCCCGCTCCGGCTGGGCCGATCGCAGCACACCGATCGGATACAGCACCCGGTTGGCGGCATCGGCGAAGGCCCCCGTCTGGACTCCGACCGGCAGTTGCAGCGTATGCACGCGGTCCGCCCCGAAATCGCTCTCGCCGGTGAAGACGTGGTTGGCCAGGTCCTCCGGCGACAGGCTGCGCAGATAGGCGCCGCCGCCGTTCCCGGTCTCGACCGGCTGGGAGACCTCCTCCGACCCGTACAGGATCACGCGAAGGGTCCGCGCGGTGCGACCCTGGTCGGCGATGACCCGGGCCGCGGCCAGGGTGATGGCACCGCCGGCTCCATCGTCGATGGCCCCCGTGCCCAGGTCCCAGCTGTCCATATGCGACCCCAGGACGATGATCTCGTCCGGCCGCGTCCGACCCGGCAGGTCGCCGATCACGTTGCGCGAGGTGGTCTGATAGGTCCGGGCGGTCGAGCTCAGCCGCACCCGCACGGGCGCGCCGTAGCCGACCAGGCGGCTCAGCTGATCCGCGTCGGGCGCGCTCAACGCGAAGGCGGGCACCGGCACGACGCCGTCCACATAACGGGTGGTCCCGGTGTGGGGCATCCGGTGTTCGTCCGATCCGGCCGAGCGCATGATGAAGGCAACGGCCCCCTTCCGCCCCGCCACGCCCGGGCCGACGCTGCGGATGCGGCTCAGGGGGCTGTAGCCCGCCCCCGTCTGCATCGGCACCAGCTGGCCGGCGTCGACATAGGCGACCTTGCCCGCCAGCGAGCCGTCCGGAACCGCCTGGAAGGCCTCCAGCGTGGCGAAGCGCACCACCTCGGCCTCGATCCCGCCTTCGGGCGTGGCCGGCGAATGGCCGAGGGCGGCGGCGACCAGGGGCTGGGGGTTGGCCCCGACGATGGCGGCGCTCTCCTGTCCCCGTTCCCAGCCGACCAGCGGAAATTCCTGGATGCGGACATTGCGGAAGCCGTGGTCGCGCATGTAGCCGGCCGCCCATTCGGCCGCCGCCGTCTCGCTGGCCGATCCCGCCGGACGCGGGCCGAACCGGGTGGTCAACTGGGTGACGTAGTCGAGCGCGATATTGGCGGCCAGCGCCGCGTCGCGCGCCTTCTCGGCCCCGACGATCGCCGCCTCGTCCTGGGCCTGGGCCCCGCCCGGCAGCGCCAGCCCCAAAGCGAGGGCGGACAGGGCGCAGAGGGTCGAGACGCGGGCGGATAGCGACATGGGCAGGCTCCAGGAAAGGAATCGACCCTAGAGGCTGCGCCCGCCCGGGAGAAGCCCGGAACCCCTAGCCGACGCGGGCCAGTTCCGGCTCCAGCACGATTTCGCGCCAGGCGTGGGGGGCGGCCAGCAGGGCGCGCACCAGGGCGTTGTTGACCGCGTGACCGGCCTTGTAGCCTTCGTACCGGCCCAGCAGCGGGGCCCCCAGGACATACAGGTCGCCGATGGCGTCCAGCGCTTTATGGCGCACGAATTCGCGTTCCATCCGCAGGCCGCCGGGGTTCAGGATGTCGTCGCCGTCGATCACGACCGCGTTGTCCAGACTGCCGCCCCGGGCCAGGCCCGCCTGGCGCAGGGCCTCGACCTCATGGGCGAAGCCGAAGGTGCGGGCGGACATGATCTCGTCGCGGAAGGTCTGTTCGTCGACCACGAAATCGATCACCTGATTGCCGACGACGGGCGAGCTGAAGTCGATCTCGAACCGCATCTCGTAGCGGTCGCAGGGGTACAGGGCGGCGTGCTTGTCGCCCTCGGTGACGTGGATCGGCTCCAGGATCTCGATGTAGCGGACGGGGGCTTCCTGACGCCGGAAGCCGGCCCGGTCCAGCAGCCGGACGAACGGCAGGGCCGACCCGTCCAGGATCGGCAGTTCGGGCCCGTCGACCTCGACCACGACGTTGGAGATGCCGAGGGCGCAGAAGGCGGCCATCAGGTGCTCGATCGTCGACAGGCGCACGCCCGCCGCGTTCTCGATCATGGTGTTCAGCCGCGCATCGACCACGGCCTCGCCCGAGACGACAATTCGGTTGTCGCGGTCGGTGACGTCGGTGCGCACGAAGACGATGCCCGTCCCGGTCGGGGCCGGACGGATGGCCAGCCGCACCCGCTGGCCCGTGTGCACGCCCACGCCGGCACAGATCGCCGGGGCGACCAGGGTCCGTTCGCGATGATCGTGGCGTGGGGGCAAGAAAGACCTCGAGGGAGACCCGCGCATCGATCGCGCAGGCCGGGACGATGCCGTCCTAGCGAACCCTTCGGAAACCATAAACCAAAGTCGGGTTTCGGATTGTTTCGGTCGCGGAGGCAAAGGCAGTAGGCAGTAGGCAGTAGGCAGGCAGTGCGGGCCCAGGCGTCATGGCACCACGAAAAAGGGGCGACCTTGAAGGCCGCCCCCTGTCTACTACCGACTGCCTACTGCCTAGGCTTAGTTCGCCAGCCGGCGAAGAAACGAAGGGATTTCCAGATCATCCTCCGCCGCGTTGGCTTCGGGCGCCGGCTGGGCCGTGGCGCGCATCTGGGGCTGGCCGCGCGTCGTGGTCGGCTGGACCGGGGCGTAGGCGGTCTGGGCGCGTGGCTTCTTGCCGAACAGGCTCCAGCCCGACTTGCGATGGTCGCGGTCGTCATAGGCCGGCTCGTCGTATTCGCGGGGGGCCTGGGGAGCGGCGTCCATATAGAGGTCGCCCTGGTCCTGGGCGACGGGACGCGCCGGCGCGGCTTCGAACTCCTCGACCCAGGGATCGATGATCGGAGCCAGGGTCCGCTCTTCGGCCACGTGAATGACGGGTTCCGGGGCCCGAGCGACCGGCTGTGTGGCGGCGGCCTGATAGGTCGGCGTCTGGAAGCTCGGCACCACCGGGGCGGGCTCGGGCGCGCGATAGGCCTCCGCGCGGGGGGCTTCGCGCGAAACGGTCTCGCGATAGGTGGGCTCGGGCGCGCGCGACGCCGGCGCGGGGGGCGCGTTCCGGCGCGGGTCGTGCAGCGGGGACTGGGCGGGGGCGACCGGCTCGATGCGGGCGGCCCCGACCTCGTCCATGCCGGTGGCCACGACCGAGACGCGGATCTTGCCGTCCAGGGCGGGGTCGAAGGCGGCCCCGAAGATGATGTTGGCGTCGCCGTCGACCTCGGCCGAGATGGCGTTGGCCGCCTCGTCGACTTCCAGCAGGGTCATGTCCAGACCGCCGGTGATGTTGACCAGCACGGCCTTGGCGCCCTTCAGGCTGGTCTCGTCCAGCAGGGGGTTGGCGATGGCGTTCTGGGCCGCCAGCAGGGCGCGGTCGTCGCCCGAGGCCTCGCCCGTGCCCATCATCGCCTTGCCCATCTCGGACATGACGGCGCGGACGTCGGCGAAGTCGAGGTTGATCAGGCCTGGCAGGATCATCAGGTCGGTGATCGAGCGGACGCCCGAGTGCAGGACCTGGTCGGCCATGCCGAAGGCGTCGGCGAAGGTGGTGCGCTCGTTGGCGACGCGGAACAGGTTCTGGTTCGGGATGACGATCAGGGTGTCGACGTAGCGCTGCAGCTCGGCGATGCCCGCATCGGCCAGGCGCATGCGGTGACGGCCCTCGAAGGTGAAGGGCTTGGTCACGACGCCGACGGTCAGGATGCCGCGATCGCGCGCGCATTTGGCGATGATCGGCGCGGCGCCGGTGCCGGTGCCGCCACCCATGCCTGCGGTGATGAAGACCATGTGCGCGCCTTCCAGGTGCGCATGGATCTCGTCGGCGCTCTCCTCGGCGGCGTTCATGCCGACCTCGGGGTGGGCTCCGGCGCCCAGGCCCTGGGTGATCGTCTCGCCCAGCTGGATGCGGCGGTCGGTCTTGGCGAACGACAGGTGCTGGGCGTCGGTGTTGGCGACGACGAACTCGACCCCTTCGAGGCCGGCGTCGATCATGTTGTTAACCGCGTTGCCGCCCGCGCCTCCGACGCCGAACACGACGATCCGGGGCTTCAGTTCCGTGGCCGAGGGCCGCACAAGCGAGAGAGACATGTAATTTCCGACCTTCTTCCGACCCTGCTCTTAAGTCTCCAGCGCGAAGTCCCCGCAGATCCGCATTGGTTATGAGCGCGTTAAGGATCACCCAACGCTCTTAAGAGAAGGTTACCGGATAGCGTGAGTCGGAACGCAGCCAACCGCTTTCCGACAGCGTAGCCGCAGAAATACTTAGTGGGGCGAGGACGGAGCGCGGATCCGCGAGCGGTTAGAGGTTGTCCCTCAACCATCCGGCCGCCCGGCCGATCAGATTGCCCTGATGCACCTTCGGCGCATCCGCCGCCGTCACCTGCCGCGACATCAGCTTCCTGGCCGAGACCGCCTCTCGGGGGCCATAGGCCGCGCGCAGTAGGACCCCGGCCGCCGAGCAGAAGGCGGGTCCCGAAGCCGCGTCGGCCAGGTGGGGGGCGCGCTGCGGCCGGCCCAGGCGCACCGGCCGGTCGAACACGCGCACGGCCAGTTCGCGCACGCCGTTCAGCTGGCTGGCCCCGCCCGTCAGGACCAGGCCGGTGCCCGGCTCCAGCCCAACGCCGGCGGCCCGCAGTCGATCGCGCAGCAGTTCCAGCGTCTCCTCGACCCGGGGGGCGATGACGGTCTTCAACATGGCGCGGGGGACGATCACGGGCCCGGCCGAGGCGTCCTCGCCGCGCGGCGGGGCCTCCAGCATCTCGCGGTCCTCATGGGCCCCGGCCATGGCCGAGCCGTGCAGGGTCTTCAGCCGCTCGGCCCCGATCTTGGACGTCGACAGGCCGCGCGCGATGTCGGCCGTGACGTGGTCGCCGCCGACGTTCAGCGACTCGATATGCAGCAACGACCGCCCGCCCCACACGGCGGCGCTGGTCGAGCCCCCGCCCATGTCGATACAGACGCAGCCCAGGTCCATCTCGTCTTCTTCCAGCGCCGCCAGGGACGACACCACCGGGGCCGCCGCCACGCCCTGCAGGTCCAGGTGCGCCAGCTCCAGACAGTGGCTCAACGAACCGAACGCCCCCTCGGACATCGACACGACCAGCAGGTCCAGGCCCAGCGACCCACCCCGCATGGAGCGCGGATCGTGCACGCCCTTGGCCCCATCCACCGACCAGGCGATGGGCAGGACATGGATGGGTCGCCGGTTCGGCAGCCGGATCTGGGCCAGGGCCATGCCGATGGCGCGGGCCAGGTCGGCGTCGCCGACGGGATTGGCTCCCAGTGAGACCCGGGCCTGGACCCGGTGGCTGGCCATCTGGCCGATGGCGGTGGTGACGATGACGCCGGACACGGGGGCCCCCGCCGTGCGCTCGGCGCGCTCGACCGCATGGCCGATGGCCTGGGCCGCCTCGTCCATATTGACGATGGAGCCGCCGCGGATGCCCTTGGACTGGACGTGGCTGGCCCCGGCCACGCGAATGGTGCGGTCGGCGTGTCGCACGCCGTCCGGCTTCATGATGAAACAGGCGACCTTCGACTGGCCCAGGTCCAGGGCGGCCACGACCGGCGCGCGCGTCGCCGCGCGTCCGGCCTCGCCCCGCCCGGTGTCCGTGGAGGTGTCCCCCTTCTTGATCGCCATACGCTCGCCGCTTCCCTACTCAGACTGTCGTGTCAGGTGCCGGGCCGCACCGCGACCTGGCCCTCCGTGCGCAGGTCGATGCGCGTGAAACCCAGTTCCAGCAGCCGCTTGCGCTGGTCCAGCGCGTCCAGCTGGATCAGGGCGGCTTCCTGCTGGGTCGCCGGCAGCTGGATCAGGCTGCCGTCCTTCAGCCGCAGGTCCCAGCGTCGCTCGTCGACGCGCACCAGGGCGTCGATCCGGCTCATCAGGCGCGGCCGCTCGGCCAGCAGCGGCAGGATGGCCGCCGCCGCCGTATCGGCCCCCGCGCCCACGACCAGAGGCAGGCCGGGATAACGGCCCGCGTCCGCCCCGGGGATCGCCTTGCCGTCGCCGTCGATGACGAAGACCTGTCCCTTCGTCTGCCACACGGCCAGGCGGTCATGCTCGACCACGTCGACGATCAGGGTATCGGGCAGCAGACGGACGACCCGCGCCGACTTGACCCAGCCGACCTGTTCGACATTGGCCCGCAGCGCGTCGAGATCCAGCGATGTGATCGGCTGGCCCGCCTGGACCGCCAGCGCCCGCTGGATTGCCGGCGTCGCCTCGGCCGAGGCCCCGCTGATGTGCACGCGGTCGAGGGTCAGCCCCATGGCGGTGGTCAGGCCGTCCATGCCCCGGCCGAACGACTGGCCGATCCGCTCGGCCCGTGCCCCGGTGGCCAGCACCAGGGCCAGCACCGCGACGCCGGCGCAGATCGAGATCACCACGGCGCGCGGCGTCAGGTCCAGACGGCCCAGGGCCGCGACCTTGCCCGGCACGCCGCCGACATTGCGCGCGGGGGCGCGGCCCCGCCCCTGCCCCTTGGGACCCGCGTTGCGTTTGGGAGCCGACGCGACATTCGCGCGCCGACCGCCGCGAACTACCGCGGGCATGAGGCGTCCTCCACCATCCACCGGACCAGATCCCGGTACGACATCCCGACGTAGGCGGCCTGCTCGGGGACGAGCGAGGTCGGCGTCATGCCGGGTTGCGTATTCACCTCCAGCAAGACGAGAACGTCCTTAACATCGTCATAACGAAAGTCCGATCGCGACACCCCCCGGCACCCCAGGGCAGTGTGCGCCCGCTCGGATTCCCGCAGCGCCGCCTCGAAAACGGGGGCCGGCAGGTCGGCCGGTAACTTGTGGACGGATCCGCCCGGCGCGTATTTGGCTTCGTAGTCGTAGAAGCCCTTGACCGGGGTGATGTCGGTGACGGTCAGGGCGCGCGGCCCCGTCGGCTCGCCCAGCACGGTGACGCAAAGTTCCTTGCCGGCGATATAGGGCTCGACCATCACCTGCTCGCCGTAGGTCCAGGCCTCAGACCCCGGCTCCGGCCGCGGCGCCTCGCCCTCGCGCACCAGATAGACCCCGACCGAAGAGCCCTCGGCGTTCGGCTTGATCACATAGGGCGGCGGGATCACGTGGCCTGCCGAGACCGCGCGCCGGTCGAACAGTCCTCCGCCCGGCACCGCGACGCCCGCGGCGTTCAGGACGGCCTTGGTCTTGTCCTTGTCCATGGTCAGGGCCGAGGTCAGGACGCCGGAGTGGGTATAGGGAATCTGCAGGGTCTCCAGGATGCCCTGGACGCAGCCGTCCTCGCCCCATTCGCCGTGCAGGGCGTTCAGCACGACATCGGGCCTCAACTCCGCCAGAACCTGGGCCAGGTCGCGTCCGGCGTCGATGGCGGTGACCCGGGCCACCTGCCCGTCCAGCGCCTTCGCGCACTCCCGCCCGGACGACAGGGACACCTCGCGCTCGGAGGACAGCCCGCCCATCAGGACGGCGACGTGCAGTTCTGACAGGGGTCGGGACATGATGCCTTCGGGGCGGTGGACTACAGGGGGCGGCCGATCCTCTTGATCTCCCAATCAAGGTTTACGCCGAGTTTACTTTGTACCTCGGCGCGGACGGTTTCGCCCAGATCCTCGATATCGGCGGCGGTCGCCTCGCCCGGATTGATCATGAAATTGGAATGCAGGTCGGAGAACATCGCCCCGCCGCCGGTGACCGCGTGCAGCCGCCCACGCCAGCCCGCCTCGTCGACCAGTTTCCATGACGAATGGCCGGGCGGGTTCTT
This sequence comes from Brevundimonas sp. LM2, assembly GCF_002002865.1. Classification (NCBI taxonomy): domain Bacteria; kingdom Pseudomonadati; phylum Pseudomonadota; class Alphaproteobacteria; order Caulobacterales; family Caulobacteraceae; genus Brevundimonas; species Brevundimonas sp. LM2. Next base: position 2,741,317 of record NZ_CP019508.1, read on the forward strand.
GAAGGTCGAGCCGCCGGTCTTCTCGCGGATCGGCTGGGTCGTCTCTCGCCGCGCGGTGATCTCGGCGATGCGGGCCGCGACGGCTTCGGGCGCATCGGGCGTGCCGCGATAGGTGGCCTCGATCCACAGGATGTCGGCCGGGGCTTCGGAATGGCGATAGGTGTAGCCGAAGTCGGCCAGAGCATAGTCGACCCGCTCGCCCGCCCGCGTCAGCCCCCAGGCCGAGACCAGGACGTCCTTCGTCTCCGCCCCATAGCACCCGGCGTTCATGGTCAGGGCCCCGCCGATGGTGCCGGGGATACCCGCATAGAACTCCAGCCCCGCCAGTCCGGCCTTGGCCGAGGCCCGGGCCACCATGGCGTCCAGCGCGCCGGTGCCGGCCGTGATCGTCTGCCCCTCGCTCGTAATCCCGGCGAAGGCCCGCCCCGCCAGCCGGATCACAACGCCTTCGACCCCGCCGTCGCGGACGATGACGTTGGAGCCGACCCCCAGCACCGTCACCGGCACGGCCGGGTCCAGCGTCTTCAGGAAGTCGGCGAGGTCGTCGGCGTCGGCGGGAATGAACAGCACGTCCGCAGCCCCGCCCACACGGAACCAGGTGAAGGGGGCCAGCGGTTCGTTGCGCAGCAGCTTGCCGCGCACGGATGGAAGGGTGTCACACCAGGCCCGGTTCATCGATCAGGATCCTGCCGCGGTTCAAAGTCAGGACGGTTGACGGGCGACTCGGGGCTCTCACCGGTCCGCTTTTCAGGCAGGCCATCGCCGAGCCGAAGCCAGGACAGTTTGGATTCCACGCCGAAGTGCGACTGGACAGGGGCCTGCTCCGGATCGTCCAGACTGCCGGTCGTGACCTCGATCGTCTCCTTGTGATCATAGTCGAAGGTCAGGGGCGTTCCGCAGGAGGGGCAGAAGCCGCGTTTCGACAGCGTCGAGCTGCGAAAATAGGTCGGTTCTCCCCGGGTCCAAGTGATCTGATCCTTGCGGACCCCGGACAGCGCTGCGAACACGCCGCCAGTCGCCCGCCGGCACATTCGGCAATGGCAAAATTCCGTGTAGGGCGCGGCCGACAAGGAATAGCGCACCGCGCCGCACTGGCAGCCGCCCGTCAGCGGGGTCACCCCAACGCCTCCAGCTGCGCCGGCAAGGCATAAGCCCAGGCGGTGATGTCCCCCGCCCCCAGCAGCACGACCACGTCGCCCGCTTTCGCCTCCTCCGCGATCACGCGCGGCAGGACCGCCGCATTCTCCAGCGGCGACACCCGCAGATGGCCGTAGCGGCGGATGCCGTCGACCAAGGCCTGTTTGTCCACGCCCTCGATCGGAGCCTCGCCCGCCGCATAGACGTCGGCGACGAAGACGCTGTCGGCGTCCGAGAAACTGGTCGAGAACTCGTCCATCAGGTCGCGCAGGCGGGTGAACCGGTGCGGCTGGACCACGGCGATGACCCGGCCCCCGCCCTCGGCCGTATGCGCCACCTGGCGGGCGGCCTTCAGCACGGCGGCGATCTCGACCGGGTGGTGGCCATAGTCGTCGACGATCCGCACGCCCCGGACCACGCCCGTGGTCGTGAACCGCCGCTTGACCCCGGCGAAGGCGGCCAGGCCGCTGCGGATCGCCTCGTCGGACACATCCAGCTCGCGCGCCACGGCGATGGCGGCCAGGGCGTTGGCCACATTGTGCCAGCCGGCCATCGGCAGGTGCAGATCCTTGATCCGCACCGGCTCGTCGAGCGCGGCCAGGCCCCGTCCCTGGATCAGCACGTCGAAACGGCACCCGTCCGGGCTCATCTCGCAGTTGTCGGCCCGGACCATCGCCTGGGGGTTCATGCCATAGGTGACGATGCGGCGGTTATCGATCTGCGCGACCAGCTTCTGGACCTCCGGATGGTCGAGGCAGACGGCGGCGAAGCCGTAGAAGGGGATGTTTTCGACGAAGTCGCAGAACGCCTTCCGCACCGCGTCGAAGTCGCCGTAGTGGTCCAGATGCTCGGGATCGATATTGGTCACGATGGCGACCGTGGACTTCAGCCGCAGGAAGCTGCCGTCGGATTCGTCCGCCTCGACCACGATCCAGTCGCCGTCCCCGACCTTGGCGTTGGTCCCGTAGGCATTGATGATCCCGCCGTTGACCACGGTCGGATCGAACCCGGCCGCGTCCAGCAGGGCCGCGACCATCGAGGTCGTGGTGGTCTTGCCATGGGTGCCCCCGACCGCGATCGAGAACTGCAGCCGCATCAGCTCGGCCAGCATCTCGGCCCGCCGGACCAGCGGAATGCGCCGCTCGCGAGCGATCATCATCTCGGGATTGGTCGGCTTGACCGCCGTCGAATAGACCACCGCCGACACGCCCTCGCTGACGTGGGCGGCGTCGTGGCCGATAAAGATCTTGGCCCCCAGGCCGATCAGCCGCTCGGTATTGGCCGACGACTTGGCGTCGGATCCCTGCACCGAATAGCCGATCTTGAGCATGATCTCGGCGATGCCGCTCATGCCGATGCCGCCTATGCCGACGAAGTGGACGGGACCGAGGTCGAACGGAACGGGGCGAAGGCGAGCGATCATCCCAGCGTCATAGCGAGGGTCAAATCGGAATGCACCCCGCTCTTTATCGGCATGGTTACGGCCCCTTAACCGCAATGATTCACGGTTCAGCCTTCAAGCTGTGCGGGGCCGCGTTCGTGACCGATCTGAAGACCGACATCATCCATCTGGGCGACTGCCTCGAGATCCTGCGCGGTCTGCCGGACAAGTCGGTCGACATGGTCTTCGCCGATCCGCCCTATAACCTGCAGCTGGGCGGCGACCTGCTGCGGCCCGACAACTCCAAGGTCGATGCCGTCGACGACGACTGGGACAAGTTCGACAGCTTCGCCGCCTATGATGCCTTCTGCCGCGACTGGCTGAAGCAATGCCGACGCGTGCTGAAGGACGAGGGCTCGCTGTGGGTGATCGGCAGCTATCACAACATCTTCCGCCTCGGCACGGCGATCCAGGACATCGGCTACTGGATCCTGAACGACATCGTCTGGCGCAAGACCAATCCGATGCCGAACTTCAAGGGCACCCGGTTCACCAATGCCCACGAGACCCTGATCTGGGCCGCCAAGTCACGCGAGCAGAAGCGCTACACCTTCAACTACGACGCGCTGAAGGCCTTCAACGAAGACACCCAGATGCGCTCGGACTGGACCTTCGCCCTGTGCACCGGCGAGGAGCGGATCAAGGGCGAGGACGGCAAGAAGGCCCATCCGACCCAGAAGCCCGAGGCCCTGCTGCACCGGGTCATCCTGGCCGCCACCCGTCCCGGCGACGTGATCCTGGACCCCTTCTTCGGCACCGGCACGACCGGCGCCGCCGCCAAGCGTCTGGGGCGTCACTACATCGGCATCGAGCGCGATCCCGAATACGCCAAGGTCGCCGCCACCCGGATCAAGGCCGTCATCGCCGCACGCCCCGAGGACGTGGTGGTCACCGGATCCAAGCGCGCCGAGGTCAAGGTGCCGTTCGGAGCCCTGGTCGAGGCCGGCCTGCTGTCGCCCGGCGACGTCCTGTACTGCCCCAAGGGCGAGCGCGAGGCGCGCGTCCGGGCCGACGGGTCGCTGGTTTCCGGTTCGCTCAGCGGCTCGATCCACAAGCTGGGGGCCCTGTTCGAGAACGCCCCGGCCTGCAACGGCTGGACCTATTGGCGTTTCCGCAGCGACACGGGCCTGCGGTCGATCGATGCCTTGCGGGCGGAGGTCCGCGCGGGCATGCAGTGAGCGCCAGCGTACAGTTCAGCGCACGTAAGCGTCCGAAAACACAGCCAGAAATCGATCTTTCAAAGCGGAACCATTCGCCACGGCGAAGGTTGTGATCCTGCGCCCCTTCCGTTGAGGGCGAGGGAACACCGTCATGAAGATCGCTCAGGTTACGCCTCTGTATGAAGCTGTGCCGCCGAAGCTTTATGGCGGAACCGAGCGCGTCGTCGCCCACCTGACCGACGCCCTGGTCGAGCTCGGCCACGACGTCACCCTGTTCGCCTCGGCCGAGGCGCGGACCAAGGCCCGGCTGGTGCCGGTCCGCGATCAGGCGATCCGGCTGGATCCCGCGCCGTTCAAGTCCGACCTCGCCGCCCACATGTCGATGCTGTCCGAGGTCCTGCGCCGCGCCGACGATTTCGACGTGATCCATTTCCACACCGACATGATCCACTTCCCGTTCTTCGAGCGGATGTCGGACAAGACGATCACGACCCTGCACGGCCGCCTCGACATGAAGGATCTGCCGGAGGTCTATGAGCGCTGGCCCCAGTTCGGCCTGGTTTCGATCTCCGACGACCAGCGCCGCCCGCTGGCCTTCGCCAACTGGAAGGCGACGGTCCACCACGGCATGCCCGCCGAACAGTACAAGTTCGCGCCGAAATCCGAAGGCTATCTAGCCTTCCTCGGCCGCATCTCGCCCGAGAAACGGCCCGACCGCGCCATCGAGATCGCCACCAAACTGGGCAAGCAGCTGAAGATGGCGGCCAAGGTCGACGCCGCCGACCGGGTCTATTTCGAGACCAAGATCAAGCCGATGATCGAGGGCAACCCGCTCATCGAGTTCATCGGCGAGATCGGCGACCATCAGAAGTCCGCCTTCCTGGGCGGAGCCGAGGCCCTGCTGTTCCCGATCGACTGGCCCGAGCCCTTCGGCCTGGTGATGATCGAGGCCATGGCCTGCGGCACGCCGGTCGTCGCCTTCAGATGCGGCTCGACCACCGAGGTGATCGAGGACGGGGCCACCGGCTTCCTGGTCGACACCATGGAACAGGCTATCGCCGCCGCCGACCGCGTCGGCCTGCTGGACCGCGAGGCGATCCGCGCCCGCTTCGAGCTGCGCTTCTCGGCCACGGCCATGGCGCGCCGCTATCTGGACGTCTACGGCGACCTGCTGGCCCACCGGCCCTATGCCGAGACGGTGCTCGACGACGTCGTCGTGCCGCTCCGCGAAGACCGGACCTTCGCCGCCCTCGCCTGAAGGAAACGACGCGAGGGCCATTTTCCCTTCGCATTCGATCGCTAGACGGCGCTCGCGAACGGTGGGAAGCGAGGCTTCATGGACGACGGCTATTCTGTGCAGACAACCGCGGCGGAGAGCGCCGAGGTCGGCGGCCTGGACAACCTCCAGGCGCTGAAGGACGGCGACACCTTTCTGGTGGCCGACAGCTGGGGCGACCTGAAGGGCGGGGCGGACGGGCTGTTCGACCACGACACCCGAATCCTGTCGCGCTTCACCATGACCGTCGGCCTGGCCCGGCCGTCGCGGCTGAGCTCCGGGGTGTCGCGCGACAACGTCTTCTTCACCGCCCACACGACCAACCGTCCCCTGCCCCCGATGGGCGGGCGCTCGGCCCCCGCCGGCGTGCTGCACATCGAGCGTCGGCGCTTCATCTGGGATCGCCGGATGTTCGAGCGGGTCTGCATGGTCAACCACGGCATCGAAGACGTCCTGCTGCCGCTAGCCTTCGACTTCGGGGCCGATTTCGCCGACATTTTCCAGGTGCGCGGCACGCTGCGCGAGAAGCGCGGGACGGGCGAGGCCCCGACCCACGACGGCCGCCGGGTCACCTTCCGCTACACTGGCCTGGACGACGTGGTCCGCACCAGCTGCCTGGCCTTTTCCGAGCCCCCTGCCCGCCTGACCGCCAATCGCGCCGAGTTCATGTTCAGCCTGCCGATGGGCAAGCGGCTCGAGCTCTATATCGAGTGCGGGGCCGAGGCCTGTTCGACGCCCGAGGCCGCGCGCTGGCGACAGAACGCCGTGGCCGCGCGCCTGGCGATGCGCCGCCGCCGTCGCCGGGGGGCCTCGCTGCGGGGTCCGCGCAGCCCGCGCTTCAACGCCTGGCTGGACCAGTCGCGCGCCGACATCGCGCTGCTGACCACCGACCTGCCGACCGGCCCCTATCCCTATGCCGGCACGCCCTGGTTCTCGACCCCGTTCGGGCGGGACGGGATCATCAGCGCCTGGCAGATGCTGTGGCTGGACCCGTCCCTGGCCAAGGGCGTCCTGACCTATCTGGCGGCGCGACAGGCCACCGAGACCTCGGCCTTCCAGGACTCGCAGCCCGGCAAGATCATGCACGAGACCCGGGGGGGCGAGATGAGCGCCCTGCGCGAGGTCCCGTTCGGCCTGTACTACGGCGGGGTCGACACCACCTGCCTGTTCGTGGCCCTGGCCGGGGCCTATGCGCGCCGGACCGGCGATCTGGACCTGATCCGTCAGCTGTGGCCCAATCTGGTCGCCGCGACCGAATGGATGCGCGACTACGGCGACTCCAACGGCGACGGTCTGATCGACTATGCGCGCGCCGCCGAGACCGGCCTGTCGAACCAGGGCTGGAAGGATTCCGAGGACTCCATCTTCCACGCCGACGGGCGGTTCCCCAAGGGGCCGATCGCCCTGCTGGAGGTCCAGGGCTATGCCTATGCCGCCTGGCACGCGATGTCCGAACTGGGCGAAATCCTGACCGACGGCCGGGCCAAGGCCTGGCACAGGCGGGCCGAGGAGGTCCGCCAGCTTGTCGAGGAACGGTTCTGGATGGAGGACGAACAGTTCTACGCTATCGCCCTCGACGGCGACGGCAACCCCTGCGAGGCCATTGGCTCCAACGCCGGCCACCTGCTGTTCACCGGCCTGCCGACCGCCGCCCGCGCCGAGGCCGTGTCGCGGCGGCTGCTGGGGGCCGAGTTCCGCTCCGGATGGGGCATCCGGACCCTGGCGCGGGACCAGCCGCGGTTCAACCCGATGAGCTACCACAACGGCTCGGTCTGGCCGCACGACACCTCCCTGGGGGTGGCGGGCATGGCCCACTATGGAGAGCGCGACGCCGTCGCCATGATCCTGGGCGAGATCTATGCCGCCGCCAGCCATTTCAACATGCGCCTGCCGGAACTGTTCTGCGGCTTCGAGCGCCAGGCCGGCGAAGGCCCCATCGCCTATCCGGTCGCCTGCCTGCCCCAGGCCTGGGCCGCCGGCTCGGTGTTCCTGATGCTTCAGGCCGCGCTGGGCCTGTCGATCGACGCCCTGACGCGGACGATCACCATCCACGCCCCGACCCTGCCCGACGGCATCGAACGCCTGACCGTCAGCCGCCTGCAGGTCGGCGAGGCCAGCGTCGACCTGGCCTTCCAGCGGCTGGGCGACCAAGTCGTGGTCATGCCCCGAAACCGGGTCGGCGACCTGAGGATCGTCACGACGCGCTGACGGCGTGGGGACGGAGGGATAGGCGGACCCGGTCTGAAAAACACCGTCCGACCCGACCGACCCGTCCGACCTGTTTGCGCGATCGCCGCGTGCGGGGGAGGTCTGCAGCAATGTCAAAGACCCGCCCGATCAGGTGGAGAGCGGCGCTCGCCATCGCAAGGCCAAGTGAGGAATAGATTCCTTCCATCCGCCTTGCTTGTGGCCAGAGGTGGCGGCAATGCCTGGGGACTCCGGCGGAAGCGGGGACACGCGATGCGGTCAGGCGGCCTTTCGGGCTGCAAGCCAGTGACGCAGCGCAAGGTTCATCCGCGTCTGCCAGCCAGGTCCGTCCGCGCGGAAGGCTTCGATGATGTCGGCGTCGAACCGCACCGTGGTCGACACCTTGGTTGCGCCCGCCTTGGCGCGACCGGGTCGAACCACGGTATCGCCGATCCTGAGCTCCGCGCGCTCGAACCAGGCGTCGTCGAGTTCGGGCGCGTCGTCCGGATCAACCCAGGTACTTTGCGTATCGTCTCTGCTCTCTGGCATTGGCCTTCCTCATGGAGATCACGTGCACCGCGTCGCCGCGCTCGGTCCAGACCACCATCACCATCCGTCCGCGTAGCCAACCCGCGCTGATCCAACGCGTTTCGCCGTAGTCCTGTCGACTGTCCTGCTCCGTGTAGAACGGGGCGGCGAACACCTCGGCGGCCAGGGTGAAGTCCAGTCCTCGCTCTGCGAGCGTGCGATCACGCTTGGCCGGATCGAACGTGATGCGCACGCCGATCTGTTACTACAAAAAGTTCCTGCGTTCAACCACAGGCCCGGATGAGCGCCTTGGCGAACACGGTCGGCAGAGCACTCAGCGCCTCGGCCTCGGACGTCCAGAGGAAGTCGCCGCTGCCCTGGGCGACCCGGACCCCCAACGTCAGCGAGAAGTGCGTGAACACATGCTCGACGGCCCCGGCGTCGACCCAATCGGCGGCGACCGGCGGCGTGGCGTCCGGCTCGCCTTCGCGCCAGTCGCCGGTCGGCAGGCCGACCATTCCGCCCAGCAGGCCCTTGTCCGGACGGCGGACCAGGGCGACACGGCCCAGCCCGTCCCGCAGCACCCAGGCGATGCCCTGCCGATGCGGCCGGGCCGCCTTGGCCGCCTTGATCGGATAGAGGTCCGGCTGGCCTTCGGCCCGCGCGGCGCAGAAGCCGCTGACGGGGCACATCAGGCACAGGGGCGATTTCGGGCGGCAGACGGTGGAACCGAGGTCCATCAGGGCCTGGGCCCAATCTCCCGGCCGGTCGTCGGCGACCAGGGTGCCCGCCAGCCGCTTCAGCTCCGGCCGGGCGGCGGGCAGCGGGGTCTGGACCGCGAACAGGCGCGAGACCACCCGCTCGACATTGCCGTCGACCACATTGGCGGGCCGGTCGAAGGCGATGGCGGCGACGGCGGCGGCCGTATAGGCCCCCACGCCGGGCAGGGCCAGCAGCCCCGCCTCCGTGTCCGGAAAGACTCCGCCGTGATCCCCGGCCACCGCCCGGGCGCAGGCCTTAAGGTTACGGGCCCGGGCGTAGTAGCCGAGCCCCGCCCACGCGGCCATCAGATCTCCATCCTCCACCGCCGCCAGGTCGTTGACGGTCGGCCAGCGGGCGATGAACCGCTCGAAATAAGGGGTGGCGTGCGGAACGGTCGTCTGCTGCAGCATCACTTCGGACAGCCAGACCCGGTAGGGGTCGGTGCGCTTCACTGCGCCGCGCGCCGCGCGCCACGGGAGGGTGCGGGCATGGGCGTCGTACCAGTCCAGCAGCGTCTGCCGCAGAGTTGTCGTGTCAGGGGGAGACATGGGGCGTTCCTTACCCTCTCCCTCCCCCTCGGGGGAGGGTGGTCGGAGCGAAGCGGAGACCGGGTGGGGAGGGCCAGGCAAGCCAGACTCAGGCGGTGCCCTGTCGCCGTGCCGCCCCCACCCGGTCGCTTCGCGACCTGCCCTCCCCCGAGGGGGAGGGAGAGCGTGAAGTTGGACGCCATCTGCGCTATCCTCCCCCCCGTGAAGCGCGACCTCCCCACCGACGCTGAGACCCGCGAGATCCTGTCGCGGCGACGGACCCGGCCGATGCCGCGGCCGACACCTCCGGCCGGCCGTTCGCTGGCCCCCTTCATCAAGGAGCTGGACGAGAAATTCGGACGCGGGGCCGGGGCGCTGGAGCCGCGCTGGCGCGAGATCGTCGGCGACCAGCTGGCCCGCGTCACCCGGCCGCAGAAGCTGACCAAGGGCCGGGCCGGCGCGGGCGGCACCCTGGAGCTGCGCGTCGCCGGCCCCGCCGCCCTGCTGGTGCAGCATCAGTCAGCCGACATTCTGGCGCGGGTGAACCTGTTCCTGGGCGCCGGGGCGGTGGACAAGCTGCGCATCGCCCAGGGCCCGGTGAAGCCCCTGCCCACCCCCGCCGCCTCGACGCGCGGGGCGCGCCGCCGGATCGACCCCCTCGACGCGGCGGCGGAGGCGGAACTGGCCCGGTCGGTCGAGACGGCCCCGGATGCGTTGAAAGCCGCCCTGGCCGGGCTGGGCCGGGCGGTGCTGTCGGATGAGGCGAAGCGACGGCGCTGAGCGGCGAACGCCGGCGTCTTCAGTTCACCAGTCGCGTCGTGAAGTCGATCCAGGCCGGCGAACGGAGCAGCAGGCCGGCCGACAGCTGGGTCAGAAGCAGCACGACGGCGGCCGGCAGGAAGACCGGGTGCAGCCGTCCGCGCGTCCTCAGATCGTGGATCGCCATCGCCACCAGCAGGACGTCGGCGGCGAGATAGACCGCCGGGATCAGGGTCCACGGCGGCGGGGCCGCCGTCACCATCCGGATGACGCGGCCAAAGCCGGCCCCGATCAGGGCGAGCGTCCCGATCAGCATCAGCCGCTTGTGCGCCGCGGCATGACGGCGGAGCATCAGGCCGGCGGCGATCATGACGGTGAAGCCGAGCACGCTGGCGAACTGGATCGCCAGGAACTGCGGCGGTTGTCTGGCCTGGCCGTTGATCTGCATCGTCAATCCCGCGGCGGGCCCGACCAAGATGACGGCCAGGGCCAGGGCGAGGCCGACCAGTCCCATCCGCATATGCCAGTCGACGCGCCGGGTCCGGATCAGCCCCACCTGCAGCGCCAGAAAGACCAGCCAGCCGAAATAGACGACGGCATGGACGTGGATGATGAGCGGGTACGGCGGCGCGTCGGACAGGCCGCGCTGGATGACCTCCGGCACGAAGCCCAGCAACATCAGCAGCCAGATGATCCCGACCATGGCCGGAAAGAAGACGGCGTCGGCCGGATGCCGTTCGACAAATCCCCCGACCCAGGAGGTTCCGAAACCCCCGCCGGATGTGCTGCCGCCGTCATCTCTGACCCCCGGGGTACCGTCTGCCGCCTGGACGTTTTACCCTAACACGGATCGCCGAAGGGCGTGAGGGTCGCACTAACCGCCCCGATGTCCCGGAGTTCCACCATCAATGGCGGCATTGCCCCGAGGCTTGCGCCGCCGCGTGAGCCGGCTGATGACGATCCGGAAGGCCTGAGGGTCATCGTCGCACTCGCTGCGAAGACCTCGCGTTCCTGGGTCGGGTGTCGGTTTGCCGCTAGACGAGACGGCCCGCTTCCGACCAATTGCGGAGGTAGCAGCTGGACCGTTAATGGCCTTGAAAGAGGCGCGATTGGAGCATTCGTTATGGTCCGACCTCACGCGCATCGCTTGCCGATCTTTATCGCCGCCACCGGCGTCTCGCTACTCGCTCTGATGCTGCTGGGACCGATGTTCTTGGCCTATGCGCTTTCGGGGAATGCGACGCAGGACGAGCGGGACGGGATCGTGCTGTTCATGACCTGCTGGGGAGTGTTCTTCGCAGGCGCGCCTATCGCGACGTGGGTGACGTGGCTTTTCGACAGGCGGGTCGCCTTTATCTTGGCCGTATTGATCCTTGTCGTGGCGGCGCTGCCAGTCGCGGGCCTGATCACCCTGTACATCTTCTCCAGCTTGTAGGTGGCGGTTCAACAATAGAGCGAGTGCAAGACCAGTGGCTCATGGCGGTTACCCTTCATACGACGTCGAGAAATTGTCCGCTCACCGCCCCTAGCGAGACCGCACCTGTCGGCGACACTGAGCGAGATCGTCGAGACGCGCGGGCCAGTGTTCAGGAACGGTAGAGCCTGCTTGGGTATTTCGCGGAGCGCCCATGCCTAACGGCGAAGATTGAATAGGAAATGATGGTGTCAGCCGGCGAGCCTTGTCCGCAGAGACCCCCGGCGGCGGACCAAAAGGTCCGTTGTGCGCCCGGAAGGCTATGACCGATCTCGACCCATAGGAGACGATCACGGGGTCTCCTCCCCGTCGCGATGCGATGGGGAGGTGGCGCGGCGCACTTGCGCCGTGACGGAGGGGTTCTTCAACCCAGACTCCGTGCTGCCTCAAGAGCCCCTCCACCGCTTCGCGGTCCCCCTCCCCATCGCCAAGCGGCGACGGGGAGGAGATGATGTCCCCGCAGAGTCCGCTTCCCACCCATAGCGGACGTTCGCCGCGTCCGCTTTAGGCGGCTCCGCGCTGTGCGCCGCCCGCCACCGCTCGATCGGGGCTCGGGCCGGTTGACAAAACTTCGCCGCACCTGTTCTCGACAACCATGGACATCGTGCGGTTCGAGGAATCGCGCGATGATCCGACCCGTGTTCTTGAAGGAAGCCGCCATGCGCGCCGATCGTTCGTCCAAATACGCCCTGCTGAGCCGCCGCGCGGCCACGACCGGCGCGGCCCTGATGGCCATGCTGACCATGGCGGGGTGTTCCGGGGCGAGCGGGGGAGCGGCCGCGGACGGCGACATGGCCTTGGGCGCGCCCGAGGGGGCCAAGGTCACCGTGGTCGAATACGCCTCGGTCACCTGCAGCCACTGCGCCACCTGGCAGGAAGAGGTCTATCCGGCGTTCAAGGCCAAATACATCGACACCAACCAGGTCCGCTACGTCTTCCGCGAGTTCCCGACCGCCCCTGCTCCCCTGGCGGTGGCCGGCTTCCTGGTCGCCCGCTGCGCCGGACCGGACCAGTATTTCCCCGTCATCCACGAGATCATGGCCAGCCAGCAGGAGCTGTTCACGGGGGCCCCGCGCGCGGTCCTGCTGCGCATCGCCAACGGGGCCGGCCTGAGCGAGGAGCAGTTCCAGGCCTGCGTGACCGACGAGAACTCGATCAAGGCCATGGACGCCCGGATCAAGACGGCCCTGGACGCCGGGGTCAACGGCACCCCGACCTTCATGGTCAACGGCGAGAAGGTGGCCGACAGCTCGATGGCCGGACTGTCCCAGGCGATCGACGCGGCCCTGGCCGCGGGCTGAGGCCGAGGCCGAGCCGACGATGCGCGCCCTGATCCTGAGCATCGGCCTGCTGCTGGCCCCCCTGTCGGCCCCGGCCCAAACTCCGGTCCCGGCCGAAAGCGCCGGCCCGCCTGCCGTCTCGGCCGGGGATCGGGTGATGGGACGCGCCGACGCCCCGGTGACGGTGATCGAATACGCCTCCCTGGTCTGCTCGCACTGCGGCGACTGGCACCGCACGGTCTATCCGGAGCTGAAGCGGCGCTTCATCGACACGGGGCAGGTCCGGCTGGTGTTCCGCGACTATCCGACCAGTCCGGCCCCCGTGGCCGCCCGCGCCGCCGGCATCGCCCGCTGCGCCGCGCCGGACCGCTTCTATGCCGTCATCGGCACGTTCTTCGACGGCCATGAGGCTCTGTTCGCGGGGGGCCCGGTGCCGGCCTGGCTGGCGTCCGGGGTCGCCGCCAGCGGCAAGACCCAGGCCGAGATCGACGCCTGCCTGGCCGATCCCGCGACGCTGAACGGTTTGCGGGCCTCGATGACGGGCGCCACCGCCGCCGGCGTGGAGGGAACGCCGAGCTTCTTCGTCAACGGGCGCGCCGCGCCCGATCGCTCGATCGAGGGTCTGACGGCGGCCATCACCCCGCTCCTGCCCCGCCGCTGACGACGGGATGCAGTTCCAGCGCCTTCGGCTCGTCGGCTTCAAGTCCTTCGTCGACGCGGCCGAGGTGCAGATCGAGCCGGGACTGACGGGGGTCGTCGGACCGAACGGCTGCGGCAAGTCGAACGTGCTGGAGTCCATGCGCTGGGTCATGGGGGCCAACTCCGCCAAGGCCATGCGCGGCACCGGCATGGACGACGTGATCTTCGCCGGGGCCTCCGACCGGCCGCCGCGCAATCACGCCGAGGTCTCCCTGACCATCGACAATGCCCAGCGGAAGGCCCCCCAGCCGTTCACCGACAGTCCGCTGCTGGAGGTCTCGCGCCGCATCGACCGGGGCCAGGGCTCGACCTATCGCATCAACGGCAAGGAGGTGCGGGCGCGCGATGTCCAGCTGCTGTTCGCCGACGCCTCGACCGGGGCCAACTCGCCCGCCCTGGTGCGTCAGGGTCAGATCAGCGAGCTGATCGCCGCCAAGCCGCAGAACCGGCGGCGGATCCTGGAAGAGGCGGGCGGGGTCGCCGGCCTGCATACGCGTCGGCACGAGGCCGAGCTGAGGCTGCGCGCGGCCGAGGCCAATCTGGAGCGGCTGGAGGACATCGGCCGCGAGCTGGAGACGGCGCTGAACCGGCTGAGGCGCGAGGCGCGGCAGGCGGAGAAGTACAAGAAGATCTCGGCCGAGATCCGGGCCCTGCAGGCGGCCCTGCTGTTCGTGCGCTGGAACGACGCCCGTCTGGCGGCGGAGACGGCGGCGGCGGAGCTGGCCGGGGCGGACCGGGCGGTGAGCGAGGCGACGGGCGCGGCCGCCCGGGCCCAGACGGCGGCCCTGGCGGCGCAGGAGGGGCTGAAGCCCGCGCGCGAGGAGGACGCGGTGGCGGCGGCCCTGCTGCACCGCGCCAGTCTCGAACGCGACCGCCTGGACATGGCCGAACAGCAGGCCCGGGCCGAGGTCGACCGGCTGAGCGCCGAAACGCAGCGGATCGAAAATGATACCGGGCGCGAGATCGCCATGGCCGGAGACGCCGGGGCCGAGCTGGCGCGGATCGGGGCGGCGCTGGAGGCCCTGACGGGCGAGATCGCGGCGGCCCCCGAACGCGGGCCGGAGCTGGACCGGGCTCTGACGACGGCCGAGGAGGCGCGCCGCGCCGCCGATGCCGAGGTCGAACGCGTGGCGGGCACCCTGGCGGCGGTCGAGGCCCGGGCCCAGGCCGAGAGCGCGCGCCGCCGCGACGCCGAGGCCCGGGTGGCGCGGGCGAACGGGGCGCTGGACGCCGCCCGGCGCGAACGCGAGGCCTTGGGGCCGCTGGAAACACCCGAGCTGGCTCAGGCGCGCGTGGCGCTTGAGACCGCGACGACGGCCTTGACCGAGGCGCGGGCGGCGGTCGAGGCGGCGGAAGCGCGGCGAGGTGATTTGGCCCGGGCCGAGCAGGCGGCGCGCACGGCGGCGCGGGCGGCCGAGGACCGGCTGGGGCGGCTGCAGACCGAGGCGCGGGGGCTGGCGTCGCTGCTCGTCTCCACCCGCCGCGAGCATGCGCCGGCGCTGGACCGCGTGTCGGCCGACCGGGGCTATGAGGCGGCGCTGGCGGCGGCCCTGGGCGAGGATCTGGACGCGGCGCTGGACCCGAAGGCCGCGGCGCACTGGGGCGGGGCCGAGGCGACCGCGCCGGTCTGGCCCGCGGAGATCGAACCCTTGGCCGACCGGGTCGAGGCCCCGCAGGCCCTGGCGGCGCGGCTGGCCTTCTGCGGCATCGTCGAGCGGGCGGAGGCCCCGCGTCTGGCCACCGGCCTGCCGCCGGGGGCGCGGCTGGTGACGCGCGAGGGCGACCTGTTCCGCTGGGACGGCTTCGTCAGCCGGGCCGAGGCCCCTCGCCCCGCCGCCCTCCGCCTGGCCCAGCGCTCGCGCCTGTCGGAGCTGGAGGCCGAGATCGACGCCGGCAAGCCGGCCCTGGCCGAGGCCCAGGCGGCGCTCAAGGCCACCACCGATGCCTTCCGGGCTTCCGAAGAGGCGGTGAAGGCGGCCCGGCTGCAGCCCTTCGCCGCCGACAAGGCGGTCACGGCGGCGCGGGACCGGGTCGAGGCCCTGGGTCGGGACCAGGCGCGGCGCGAGGCGCGGGCCCAGGCCCTGGACGAGACCCTGGCGCGCCAGGCGACCGAGGTCGCGGCGGCCGAGGCGGCCCTCGCCGAGGCCGCCGCCGTCGATGCCCCGTCCGAGACCCTGCAGACGCTGAAGGCCGACCTGACCGCCGCCCGCGCCGCCGCCGACCAGGCCCGCGCCGCCGCCGCCGCAGCCCGCGCCGACCGCGACGCCGAGGCCCGCGACCGCGTCGGCCGTGACCAGCGCCTGGCCGCCCTGACGCGCGAACGCGACGGCTGGACGACGCGGCAAAAGGACAGCACGGGCCGTCTGACCGGGCTGGAGGCTGACGCGGCGCGCGTCGCCGCCCTGTTGCTGCAGGCCCGCCGTGCGCCGGAGGCCCTGGCGGCGCAGCGCGCGACGCTGATGGATGCCCTGACCGCCGCCGAGACCCGACGCAAGGCCGCCGCGGACGCCCTGGCGGTGGCGGAGGGCGCAGCGACCGAGGCCGACCGGGCCGCCCGCGCCGCCGACACCGCCGCCGCCTCGGCCCGCGAGGCCCGCGCCGGCCTGTCCGCCCGGGCCGAGGCCGCGACCGAGAAATTGGCCGAGGCCGAGGCCCATCTGCGCGAGACGGCCCAGATGTCGCCCCAGGACCTGGGCCAGAAGCTGACCGACGACGCCATCGCCCGCCCGCCGGACGCCGCCGGGGCCGAGAGCCTGCTGTTCGGCCTGGAGCGCGAGCGCGAGGCCCTGGGGGCCGTCAACCTGCGCGCCGAGGACGAGGCCGCCGAATACGGCGAGCGGCTGAACACCATGCGGATCGAACGGTCGGACCTGACCGGGGCCATCGCCAAACTGCGCGACGGCATCGACGAGCTGAACGCCGAGGGTCGCGAGCGGCTGACCGCCGCCTTCGACGTCATCAACGACAACTTCAAGAGCCTGTTCGAGGCCCTGTTCGGCGGCGGCCAGGCCGAGCTGAAACTGGTCGAGTCCGACGATCCGCTGGAGGCGGGGCTGGAGATCTTCGCCTGCCCGCCCGGCAAGCGGCTGGCGGTCATGAGCCTGATGAGCGGCGGCGAGCAGGCCCTGACCGCGGCGGCGCTGATCTTCGCCGTCTTCCTGGCCAATCCGGCCCCGGTCTGTTTCCTCGACGAGGTCGATGCGCCGCTGGACGACGCCAATGTCGACCGCTTCTGCCGGATGCTGAACGAGATGCGCAACCGCACCGACACGCGCTTCATCGTCATCACCCACAACCCGGTGACCATGAGCCGGATGGATCGCCTGTACGGCGTGACCATGCCCGAGCGGGGGGTGTCGCAACTGGTCAGCGTCGACCTGAAACAGGCGGAGACCCTGGTCGCATGATCCAGGCCGACGCCCCCGCCCCGCCGCCGCATCAGCTGGTCCTGACCGGCGTCGGCCGGTTCGCCCTCTTCGCCGATGCGGCGACGATCGAACGAGGGCCCGACGCGGTGCGGATGCGGTCGCTGCAGGTGGTGGAGGACGACTTCACCGTCGGCACGACCCGCTACTGGGGCGGCTGGTCGTGGTGGCGGTTCGACTGCGCGGCCGGGCTGGCCGACCGGCTGGACTTCGCCTCGGTCGTGGTCGGGGGGACCGAGGGGCCGGCGATGGCCGAGGGACAGCCGGCCTATCCGGCGGCCCCGGGCGGGGATGCGGCAGAGCTGCTGGCGGTGGCCTGCGGGACGGGGGCACCGGCGGGGGCCGTGGCGACGGTGGCTGAGGCTGTCAGGATCGGGCGGGCGGCGTTGGGGGAGTGATCTTGCCTCTCCCTCCCCTTCAGGGGAGGGTGGTCGAGCGGAGCGAGACCGGGTGGGGGCGGCTCAAAATGGCCAGGATCGCGAAGGCCAGAGCCATGCGGAAAGCCATGAGCCCGCCCGAGGCGCGGCTGTGGCTATCGCTGCGCCGCCTACGGGAGCAGGGCTTTCACTTTCGTCGTCAGCATCCCCTGCTGGGCTACTATCTGGATTTCGTCTGTCTCTCGCGCGCGCTGGTTGTGGAAGTCGATGGCGGGTCGCATGAGGGCCGCGCTGCTTGGGATCGACAGCGGGACGCGGCTCTGGCGCGATATGGGCTGAAGACGTTGCGTATATCGGCCACGAGCGTGCGGGACAATTTGCCAGACGTGATGGAATTCATCCTGCGAGAGCTAGAGGCGGCCGTTCCCACCCGGCCGCTGCGCGGCCCCCCTCCCCGGGACGGGGAGGGAGATTGAGTGGCGGCCGCCCCCACCCGGTCTCGCTACGCTCGACCACCCTCCCCTGAAGGGGAGGGAGAGACCGAATTCCGCTCCAGCGACAGCCGGTCCTGCGGCAGGGCCTCGGGGCATTCGTCGCGCATGAAGGCGAGCATCTTCTCGCGGATCTCGCAGCGCAGGTCGAAGGCGACCGGGGCGCTGCGGGCGCTGGCGAGGCAGCGGACCTGGGCGACGCGTTCGGTGATGTCGGTGACCTGCAGATTGACGACATCGCCGTCCCACAGCGGCGAGGCCTTGCAGATCCGCTCCAGCTCGGCCCGCAGCCGGTCCATCGGCGCCTCGTAATCGACGTACAGCATGGCCGTGCCGATCAGGCTGGAGGTCTCGCGGGTCCAGTTCTGGAAGGGCTTTTCGATGAAATAGCTGAGCGGCAGGATCATGCGCCGCCAGTCCCACAGCTTGACCACCACATAGGTCGAGGTGATCTCCTCGATCGTGCCCCACTCGTTCTCGACGATCACGGCATCGTCGATGCGGATCGGCTGGGCGGTGGCGATCTGGATGCCGGCGATCAGGTTCTTGAGCACGGGCTGCAGCGCCAGGCCCGCGATGATGCCGACCACGCCCGCCGAAGCCAGGAGCGACACGCCCCACTGCCGCACCGCCCCGATGGTCATCAGGGCCAGGGCCACGGTCACCGCCCCGATCAGGATCACGGCGGCGCGCTGCAGGATGCGAGTCTGGGTGACGTGCTTCCTGGCGACGAGGTTGTCCTCGGCCGCCATGTTGAATTTGCGCAGATAGACGACGGCCCACATCTCGACCGAGCCCGCGATGATCCAGCCGATCACCAGGATGGTCAAAAACAGGATGACGGCGCGAATGCTGGCGGACGGGTCAGGGTCCAGCGGCGAGACGGTGATCGAAAAGCCGATCGCGATCAGGATGATCAGGATGCGCAGCTTCGCGCGGGCCCGCTCGACGACGCCGCGCCAGAACAGGTCTCGTCCCCGCACGATGCGTCGCAGGACCGCGAAGACAATCCCATGCGCGAGCCAGCCGGCCCCGGTGAAGACGGCGACCACGAGGACCACCACCGCCCACTCCGGCAGCCAATAGAATTGCCGCCACAACTCGGCGATGCGATGTGTCAGTTCTAGGATTTCGGGGGGCATCGGCATCCTAACGCCTTACGGCCAAGTTGGTTCGAGCCGATCAGCTCCCAGGACCGGGAGTGCCGCAGAACCGTTGCGGCACGAGGGGTAGCCCGGGCCCGGTCATCTCTATGCCGCGCTCACCTTCCGCGTTCATCGCGTGGACGTGCAGCACCATGTCGGGGTCGACGACCACGAGTATTCGGGGCGATATGGATCGAAGCCCGCGGGGTGCCGGCTTGGGAGCAGGATAGGTGAAGAGGCAGCCCTGCTTCTCGATCAGGGCCTGCTGGTCGACATAGGCGGCGAACATGACAGGCCCGGACTGCATCCCATGCGCCACGGGAACAGGTTGGGCACTCAGCGGCCGGATGACCACGGCCGAGCCGCTCTCGTTCGCGACGACGGTCCTGAGCGGGGGAACGCACGACGCCAGCGCCAGGCCCGAGAAAAGGGCGACGTACCCCGACAGCTGCCGAAGCTTCACGGCCCCTTCCTCCTATCCGCCAGGATGCGCCTTGGCGATCGTGAGAGAGGATTGGGTCCCCTTATGGCCAAACCGGGGCGGGGCACGACCTCGGCCGCCCGCTACATGTTCGGATAGTTCGGGCCGCCGCCACCCTCGGGCGTGACCCAGACGATGTTCTGCGACGGATCCTTGATGTCGCAGGTTTTGCAGTGGACGCAGTTCTGGGCGTTGATCTGGAAGCGCGGCTCCGACTTGGTCGCTTCGTCCGCGTACAGCACCTCATAGACACCCGCCGGGCAGTAGAGGCGCGCGGGCTCGCCGTATTTGGGCAGGTTGACCCGGATCGGTACCGTCGGATCCAGCAGCTTGAGGTGCGCGGGCTGCTCCTCGGCGTGGTTGGTGTTGGAGATGAAGACCGACGACAGCTTGTCGAACGACAGCTTCCCGTCCGGCTTGGGATAGACGATGGGCTTGTGCTTCGCCGCCAGCTCGGTCGAGGCGGCGTCGGTCTTGCCGTGCTTCTGGGTGCCGAACAGCGACAGGCCCGTCAGGTGGTTGGTCCACAGGTCGAACAGGCCGAGAGCCCCGCCCAGGGTCGTGCCCAGCTTGGACAGCAGCGGCTTGGCGTTGCGGACGGCCTTCAGCTCCTTGAACACCCAGCTGGCTTCATAGGCGGCCTGATACTCAACCAGTTCGTCGCCGGACCGGCCCGCGATCACGGCCTCATAGGCGGCGTCGGCGGCCAGCATGCCGGTCTTCATGGCGTTGTGGCTGCCCTTGATGCGCGGCACGTTCACGAAGCCGGCCGAACAGCCGATCAGGGCCCCGCCGGGGAAGGCCAGCTTGGGGACCGACTGCCAGCCGCCCTCGGTGATGGCCCGCGCCCCGTAGGAGATGCGGGTGCCGCCCTCCAGATGTTCGGCGATGGCGGGGTGGTGTTTGAAGCGCTGGAACTCGTCGAACGGCGACAGGAACGGGTTCTTGTAGTTCAGGTGCACGACGTAGCCGATGGCCACGTAGTTATCGCCGAAATGGTACATGAAGCTGCCGCCGCCGGTGTGCTCGTCGAGCGGCCAGCCGGTGGTGTGCTGGGCCAGGCCGGGCTGGTGCTTCTCGGCCGGCACCTGCCACAGCTCCTTCAGGCCGATGCCGTATTTCTGCGGCTCCTTGCCGTCCTGCAGCTTGTGGCGGGCGATGATGGTCTTGGCCAGCGAGCCGCGCACGCCCTCGGCGATGAAGACGTATTTGCCGTGCAGCTCGATGCCGGGCTGGAAGTCGCCGGTCGGCTGGCCGTGCTTGTCGATGCCGAAGACCCCCGCGACGACGCCCTTCACCCGGCCGGTGGGCTCGTCCCAGACGACGTGGCTGGCGGCCATGCCGGGATAGACCTCGACGCGCAGGGCCTCGGCCTGCTCGCCGAGCCAGCGCGACACATTGGCCAGGGAGGCGATGTAGCAGCCGTCGTTGTGCATCATCGGCGGCAGGGCGAACATCGGCAGCGAGGCCTGGCCGTGCGGTCCCAGGATCAGGAACCGGTCCTTGGTCACGGGCGTCTCCAGCGGCGCGCCGCGTTCCTTCCAGTCAGGGAACAGCTCCTTCAGCGCCCGGGGATCGATCACCGCGCCGGACAGGATGTGACCCCCGATCTCGGCCGATTTCTCGAGCACGGCGACGGTGATCTCCTGGCCGTCCTTCTCGGCCCGCTGTTTCAGCCGGATGGCGGCGGACAGGCCGGCGGGGCCGCCGCCGACGATGACGACGTCGTATTCCATGACCTCGCGCTCGACGCCCTGCAGGGCCTCCAGCGGGGGCAGGTTGTCGAGGATGGCTTCCTGCGCCTGCGTTTCGGCGCCGCCTTCGACGGCTTGTTCGGCCATAGATCGGGAATCCCTGGTTTTGTCTGTGCCCCGCTTATCGGAAGGTGACGCGAGGGCGGTCAAGGCCTATCCCTGACGCATCCGACCATGAACGCCCAGCCCCACGATATCGCTGCGATCGAAAGCCTGCTCGCCTTCTGGCGCGACGCGGGGGTCGACGCCTGTTTCGAGGAGGCCCCCCAGGACCGGACGATCGTCGTCGCCCCGGCCCTGAAGGCCGTCGCCAAGGCCACGGAATCCGTGATGCCGGTGGTGGACCTGGGCGACGCCACGGCCGACGCCCGGCGCATGGCCGGGGCGGCCGACACGGTGGAGGCCCTGGCCGAGGCGGCGGCCGCCTTCAAGGGATGTGAGCTCGTCGGCATGGGGGCGCGGGGCTGCGTCTTCGGGCGGGGCGATCCCCGGGCCCCGATCCTGGTGATCGGCGAGGCCCCGGGGGCCGAGGAGGACGCGGCGGGCCAGCCCTTCGTGGGCCAGGCGGGCAAGCTGTTCGACCGCATGCTGGCGGCCGCGGGCCTGACCGACCGGGTGTTCATCACCAACACCGTCTTCTGGCGCCCCCCGGGCAACCGGACCCCGACGCCGCAGGAACAGGCCGTCTGCGCTCCCTTCGTCGAGCGCGCCCTGTTCCTGATGAAACCCCGCGCCGTTCTGCTGCTGGGGGCCGCCGCCGCGCGGTCGGTGCTGCGGACCGAGGAGGGCATCATGAAGGTGCGGGGCCGCTGGCAGGACTGGCGGCTGACCGAGGGCGACGTCAGCGCCCCGGTGATCGCGACCCTGCATCCGGCCTTCCTGCTGAAACAGCCGCAGGCCAAGCGCGCGGCCTGGGCCGACATGCTGACCCTCGCCGCGCGGCTGGACGCTGACTGAGGCAACGACGCTATCGACGCTCTGACGCCGATGTGATTGATGCGGTGCGAAGATTCCGGCATAGTCCGGGCTTGACGACCGATCGCAGACCGCGCGTTTGATCCCGACCGAAACGGGGGACGCGTTGCACGAGGGGGCCGCCGCCTTGTTCAGTTTCCGCAGCCGCGCCCATCTGGGGCCGACCCTTGCCCTGGTGCTGGCCGTCGTTTCGGGCGTTGTCGGCCCGGCCTTGGCCGGAGACGAGAGCGAGGAGGGTCGCCGCCTGACCCCCACGGCCCTCTCGAACGCCGACCGGCTGAGCTATACGGAGGCCTTCGACGCCCTGCGGCGCGGCGACCTGGCCCTGGCGCGCGAGTCGGCCCAACGGGCCGGTGACCGGGTTCTGATGGGACAGGTCGAGTTCGAACGCCTGTTCCACGCCGACTATGCCGCCACCTATGACGAGCTGGCCGGCTGGCTGCAGGTCTATGCCGACCTGCCCAGCGCCCAGAGGGTCTATGCCCTGGCCATGCGCCGCCGCCCCGACGGCGCAGAAGAGCCGCGACGTCCGGTCGGGACCTTCTTCAGCCGGACCTGGGACGCGGTGGCCGCCGGCGGCGGCAACTCGGAGGCCGACCCGGCCAAGGCCGCGCGCGTCGCCCTGAACCGCGACGACCTTCAGACGGCCCTGACCCTGGGCGAGCAGATCGGCGACTGGTGGACGGTCGGCCTCGCCGCCTGGCGGACCGAGGACTACACCCGCGCCCTGTCTGCTTTTGAGCGGGTGGCCAACGATCCGACCGAGGACGCCTGGACCCGCGCCGGGGCGGGGGTCTGGTCGGCACGGGCCGCCAGCCGCTCGGGCCGACAGGACCGGGTGCAGGAGTTCCTGACTTTGGCCGGGCGCTGGCCCGCCACCTTCTACGGCCAGATCGCCCTGCGGCAGCTTGGTCAGGAGCCGCCGGTCATGGGCGGCGGACCGGTGGCCTATGGCACCATGGTTCCGACGGTCGCCGTTTCGGACGAGCCCGCCGGGGTCAACCAGCGCGAGCTGGACACCTTCATCCAGAACGATCCCCGCGCCCGGCGGACCGTGGCCTTCTTCGAGGTCGGGCGCCGCGCCGATGCCCGGGACGAACTGCGCAACGGCCTGCGCACGGCCACGGACAACACGCGACGCCTGTGGACCGGGCTGGCGAGGGTCCTGGCGCCCCGGATCATGGGATCGAACGGCGGTGACGTCAGCCGCATCGATGCCGCCGGCTATCCCATGCCCGAGATCGTCCCCGAGGGTGGCTGGACGCTGGAACGGTCGCTGGTCTATGCGATCGCGCGCAAGGAAAGCAGCTTCAACGCCGAGGCGCGCTCACCGGTGGGGGCCTATGGGCTGATGCAGGTGATGCCGGCCACGGCGGCCGAGATGACCGGCGAGCGCGACTTCATCGCCAACCCCCAGCGCCTGTTCCAGCCTTCGACCAACGTCCGTCTGGGACAGACCTATGTGAACCGCATGCTGGCGCGCCCGGAGTTCGAGGGCGACCTGCTGCGGGCGGTGTCCAGCTACAACGCCGGACCGGGTCCGATGCTGGGCGCGCTGCGCCGCCTGGGGCCGGGGGCCGATCCCCTGCTGCTGATCGAGACGATCGACGTGCCCCAGGCGCGCGAATATGTCGAAAAGGTCGTGGCCGCCTACTGGATCTATCAGCGCATGACGGGCGCACCGCTGAACACGCTGGACGCCGTGGCCGGGGGTCAGACCCTGATTCCGATCAGCCTGGACTACGTCGCGCCGCCGCCGATGCCGGCGCAACCGATGCCGGCCCAGCCGATGACGCTGGAGGCCATCCTGGTGGCCTCGGCCGCCCAGCCGACCGGCACCCGCTGACGCCGCAGACGGCCTACAGCAGACTGGCGACCAGCGAGGCGCACAAGCAGCAACCGACCAGGATGAAGACGCCATAGCTCATCAGCGACGGGCGACGCGGACCGACCGGCGGGCTGGCGGGCTGAACGGTGGCGGGCGGGGCGGTCATGGCGGAGGTCTCGTTGCGCGACGGAAGATAGCAGCGTTCACTTAAGGCCGGGTTCGCGGGTCTCGTTAATGGGGCGCTTAAGGCAGCTTCGTGACCGCCTCGTCTGACCAGGCCAGGAAATCCGGCTGCCGCAGCAGTTCCGCCACATATGTTGCAGCGGTGCCATCATCTCCGTAGTCGGCGAGGTCGAACTGATAGTGGCGGAACCGCGCGGCGACGGGGGTCAGAAAGGCGTCGGCCATCGACCAGGCTCCGAACAGGTAGGGGCCCCCGCCGCCGAACCGCGCCCGCATCGTCCGCATGATCTCGACCAGGCGGCGGACATCGCGCGCGACGGCGTCCGAGGTCGGCGTCGGTGCGCGGTCCGGTCCGACCAGGGTGTGAACCACCCCGGCGGCGTCCGGGCCCATGCTGCACTGGGTCCGCAGCGCCGTGAACGAGCCGTGCATCTCGCAGGTCACCGACCGGGCCAGCCAGCGCGCGTGCGCGTCGGCGGGCCACAGACCGGCGTCGGGATACCGCTCGGACGCCCAGACCGAGATCGCCATCGAGTCCCAGATCGTCTCGCCCTCGACCTTGAGCACCGGCACCTGTCCCGTCGGCGAATGCTCGGCCAGCAGACGCGCCGAGTCGGGGCCGTAGAGCGGGATCTCGGTCGTGGTGAAGTCCGCCCCGCAGCGCTTCAGCACTAGCCAGGGCCGCAGCGACCAGGTCGAGAAGGCCATGTTGCCGACGATCAGTTCCACGCACGCCTCCTCTTGAGTCGGCGCAGGGTGCGCCCCAGCCATGGCCGAGGTCGAGGGGGAGCCCCCTTGTGGACGCATAAGCCAGGATCATGCGGACACGACGTCCGGTCTGCCGCCTTGACTCCGCCGGGCCATGGACCGACACGCACGGCCCATGATCACCCGCTATTCCCGCCCCGAAGCCGTCGCCCTGTGGTCCAACGAGACCAAATACAAGATCTGGTTCGAGATCGAGGCCCATGCCGCCACCAAGATGGCCGAGCTGGGCGTCATCCCGACCGAGGCCGCCGAGGCCATCTGGGCCAAGGGCGAGCACGCGGCCTGGGACAGCGACCGGATCGACGAGATCGAGCGGACGACCAAGCACGACGTCATCGCCTTCCTGACCCACGTGTCGGAGACGGTCGGCGAGGAGGCCCGCTTCCTGCACCAGGGGATGACCTCCTCCGACGTGCTGGACACCTGTTTCGCCGTGCAGCTGGCGCGGGCGTCGGACCTGCTGATCGCCGGGGTCGACCGGGTGCTGGCGGCGCTCGAGGCGCGGGCCAAGGAGCACAAATACACCCCGACCGTCGGCCGTTCGCACGGCATCCACGCCGAGCCGGTGACCTTCGGCCTGAAGCTGGCCGGCTATCACGCCGAGTTCCAGCGGGCGCGCCGCCGTCTGGTCACCGCCAAGGACGAGATCGCCACCTGCGCCATCTCCGGGGCCGTGGGCACCTTCGCCAACGTCGATCCGGCGGTGGAGGAATACGTCGCGGAAAAGATGGGCCTGCAGGTCGAGCCGGTCTCGACCCAGGTCATCCCACGCGATCGCCACGCCGCCTTCTTCGCCGCCCTGGGCGTGGTCGCCTCGTCGATCGAGCGGCTGGCGGTCGAGATCCGCCACCTGCAGCGCACCGAGGTGCTGGAGGCCGAGGAGTTCTTCGACAAGGGCCAGAAGGGCTCGTCGGCCATGCCGCACAAGCGCAATCCGATCCTGACCGAGAACCTGACCGGCCTGGCCCGTCTGGTCCGCTCGGCCGTGACTCCGGCGATGGAGAACGTCGCCCTGTGGCACGAGCGGGACATCAGCCATTCCTCGGTCGAGCGCGGCATCGGGCCGGACGCCACCGTCCACCTGGACTTCGCCCTGAACCGCCTGGCCGGGGTGATCGAGCGACTGCTGGTCTATCCGGACAACATGCAGAAGAACCTGGATAAGCTCGGCGGCCTAGTCCACTCGCAGCGCGTTCTGCTGGCCCTGACCCAGCTGGGTCAGTCGCGCGAGGACAGCTACGCGGCGGTCCAGCGCAATGCGATGAAGGTCTGGCGCGGCGAGGGCAATTTCCTCGACTTCCTGAAGGAAGACCCGGAGGTCATCGTGCCGGACGCCGAACTGGAGGCCCTGTTCGACCTCGGCTACCACACCAAACACGTGGACACCGTTTTCGCCCGCGTGTTCGGCCCGGCCCAGACCTGATCGCGCGGTGACCAAGCGGGCCTTCGCCCCGGTCGTCGATGCCCGCACCCGGCTGCTGATCCTGGGGAGTTTGCCCGGCGATGCCTCGCTGGCGGCTCAGGAATATTATGCGCACCCACAGAACGCCTTCTGGCGGCTGGTCGGGCGGGTCGTGGCCGTGGATCTGGTCGGCCTGCCCTACCCTGAGCGTCTGGCCGCCCTGCGGATGGCGAGGGTCGGGCTGTGGGATGTCATCGTCAGCGGCGAGCGGCGCGGCAGTCTGGACGCCGCCATCCGACGGGCCGAGGCGGCCGACCTGCTCGCCCTGGTCGCCACCCTGCCGGAGCTCCGCGCCATCGCCTTCAACGGGGCCCTGGCGGCCCGCACCGGGCGGCGTCTGCTGGGTGAAGACTGCGGACTGACCGTGATCGACCTGCCCTCTTCGAGCCCCGCTCATGCCCGGCCGTTCGCGACCAAGGCCGACGTCTGGGACCAGCTTTCGATCACGCTGCGGTAACCTGTCGCGCCGCGAAACGTGATCGCGGAGGCATCCTTTATGTGCGTCAGCCGTCTTTGTCTGAGGCGCCGCGTCTCAAGCGGTGGTCCCACAGGAGAAGACGCCATGAACACCCGCATCCTCACCCTTACCGTCGCCTCGGCCGCCCTGCTGGGCCTGGCCGCCTGCAACAGCGGTGCCGAGACCGAGGCACCCGCCGCCCCCGCCACCGAAACGGCCGCCATGGCCCCCGCCACCACCGACCCCGTCGTCGGCGGAGCCTCGATGAGCCCCAACGACACGATCGTGACCAATGCCGCCAAGGCCTCGAACCTGACCACCCTGGTCAGCGCCGTCCAGGCCGCCGGCCTGGCCGAGACCCTTTCGGGCACCGGTCCGTTCACGGTGTTCGCGCCCGACAACGCCGCGTTCGAGAAGATCCCGGTCGCCACGCGCGAAAGCCTGATGGCCCCGGCCGGTAAGGCCGATCTGACCGAGATCCTGACCTATCACGTGGTTCCGGGTCGTCTGACCGCGGCCGACCTGGCCACCCAGGCCCAGGCCAACAACGGCAAGGTCGAACTGACCACCGTCGAGGGCGACGCGCTGACGGTCGCCGTCAACGCGGACGGTTCGGTCACCCTGACCGACGAAAAGGGCGGCACGTCGCGCGTCACCCAAGCCGACGTCCTGCAGTCGAACGGCGTCGTCCATGTCATCGACACCGTCGTGATGCCGGGCTGATTTTAAGGTGAACCTTTTGCGTGGTCCCGCATTTGGATGGGGCGCTCAACACGCAAAACCGTCGGGTGAGGCTATTCCCCCCAGCCCCCGATAAGGAAGGGCCGCAGTTCCCCCACTGCGGCCCTTTTCCTTTGCCTAATCGCCGGCGCGAACCTGGTCGCGGGCCATCGAGGCCAGCTCGTCCATCTTGGAGCGGATCTCGCCCTCGGACACGGTCAGACCGGAGCCCTTGAAATCACCCGCCACCTTGCGGAACACGTCTTCCTCGCCCGGCTGCTCGAAATCGGCGCGGACCACGGCCTTGGCATAGTCCTCCGAGGACTCGGCGCTGAGGCCCATCTTTTCGGCCGCCCACAGACCCAGCAGCTTGTTGCGGCGGGCCATGGCGCGGAATTCCTGGTCCTGATCGAGGGCGAACTTGGACTCGAAGCCCTTTTCCCGATCGTTGAAGGTCGTCATCAGTCGTCAATCGCTCCGTCGCGGGATGAGTGGGGGTGGCCCGCATGGGTGATCTACAGCCGCCCCGGGTTCGGACGCAACGGCTATCGCCTCGCATGGGTGGTGAACGGAGAGCCCGGCCTTGCCGACTCGCCCCTCGCTCCGGGGGGATCCCTCGGCCGTTTGTGTCGCATGTCGATTTCCTCTATGGGACGGACGACCAAATCCCAGCTTCGCTTGAGACCGAATCGCGCCGCCCAGACGTCCCTCTGGCAGCGTGATTGGCGTTTCCGGCGACGCCCAAATCCCGTCAGGGACCGAGACAATGAATTCGAAGCGCAAGAAGATCTACGAAGGCAAGGCCAAGATCCTGTACGAGGGGCCCGAGCCGGGCACCCTGATCCAGTATTTCAAGGACGACGCCACCGCCTTCAACGCCCAGAAGAAGGCGACGCTGGAAGGCAAGGGCGTCATCAACAACCGCATCAGCGAGTTCGTGATGACACGTCTGAACGGGATCGGCGTCACCAACCACTTCATCAAGCGACTGAACCTTCGCGAGCAGCTGATCCGCGAAGTCGAGATCATCCCGCTGGAGGTGGTGTGCCGCAACATCGTCGCGGGATCCCTGGCCACGCGCCTGGGCCAGGAAGAGGGCACACCCCTGCCCCGCTCGATCATCGAATTCTACTACAAGAAGGATGAGCTCAACGACCCGATGGTGACCGAAGAGCACATCACCGCCTTCAACTGGGCCTCGACCCAGGAGATCGACGACATCCTGGCCACGACCGTGCGGGTCAACGACTATTTGTGCGGCATGTTCGGCGCCGTCGGCATCACCCTGGTGGACTTCAAGATCGAGTTCGGCCGCATCTGGGAGAACGACTTCAGCCGCGTCATCCTGGCCGACGAGATCAGCCCCGACAGCTGCCGGCTGTGGGACACCGCCACGGGCGAGAAGATGGACAAGGACCGGTTCCGCCGCGACCTGGGCCAGGTGATCGAGAACTATGCCGAGGTCGCGCGTCGCCTGGGCATCATGAAGGACATGCCGACCGTGATTCAGGGCGGCCTGCACTGATGGCGAGCGGGACGGTGGGAATGGAAGAAGAGGCCGTCGGCTTTCGCCGGCCGGTCGACCTGACGACGTCTAGCCGTTTCCGCCGCATCGCCGGCATCGGTCCCGTCTATGAAGTCCTATCCATTCAGGGCGAAGTCGTCCGCGCGCGGAAGGTCGACGAGGACGATGTGTTCGAGTTCGCCCTCGCCGACGTTGAGAGCGATCCCGTCGCCTGATGTTCGCGATCGCTTTGGATCTGGACTGGCACCAGACGGCGCTGCTGCACCTGAAAAGCCTGAGGGAGGCCTATCGCGATGTCGAACGTACGGTGGGGCGCTACGGCTTCCATCGCGTTCAGCAGAGCGTGTATGTGACCGAGGAAGGCGATCTGACCAATCTGTTCGCGGCAATGTCGGCCCTCAAGGCCATGCCGTGGTTTCCCGAGTGCGTTACCGACATCCGAGGCTTCCGGGTCGAGGACTGGTCCGATTTCACACCCCTAATGAAGAGCAATCGATGAAAGTCCGCGTCCACATATTCCTTAAGCCCGGCGTTCTGGACGTCCAGGGCAAGGCCGTCGAAGGCGCTCTGAAAGGCCTGGGCTGGACCGGCGTGTCCAATGCCCGGGTCGGCAAGTTGATCGAACTGGACCTGGAGGGCGTGGAGGATCCCGCCGCCGAGGCCAAGAAGATGTGCGAGAGCCTGCTGGCCAATACGGTGATCGAAAGCTACCGGGTCGAGCTGGCCTGAGGGCGCAACCGCCGCAGTGGGCTGTCGTTTCGGATCCAACCCCAGAGGAGCCAACATGACCTTCACCCTGACCTCGAACGCCTTCAGCGACGGCGACACCCTGCCGGACGCCCACGTCCAGGCCCTGGGCAACACCTCACCGCATCTGGCCTGGTCCGGCGCGCCCGAGGGAACCCGGTCCTTCGCCATCACCGTGTTCGACCCGGATGCGCCGACGGGTTCGGGCTTCTGGCACTGGACCGTGGCCAATATCCCGGCCGAGGTCAGCGAAATCCTCGCCGGCGGTCCCGTGCCGGCCGGGGCGGTCGAGGGTCGGACCGATTATGGCGAGCCCGGCTTCGGCGGGGCCGCCCCGCCGCCCGGCCACGGGCCCCACCGCTATGTCTTCACCGTCTTCGCCGTCGATACCGACCGGCTGGAGGTCACGTCCGAGGACTCGGGGGCCAAATACGGCTTCAACCTGTTCTTCCACACCCTGGCCAAGGCCTCGATCACCGCGACCTACGAGAACAAGGGCTGAGGCCTAACGGATCGTCCAGACCAGGCGAACGCCCGCGATCAGGATGGGGTCGCGGTCGCGCTCGCCGCCCGGATGATGGATCCACTGCAGGTCGGGCTGGATCGTGAAGGGCCCCAGGGTGTCGGCATAGGTCAGTTCGATGCCGCTCTCCGCCGTGGCGAAGGGGGTGCCCGCGTCGATCGCGTTGGCGCGGGCCTTGTCGGACAGAAGGCCCTGATGCATGCCCAGCGACAGGGCGCTGTCGGGCCGGCCCGAAACGACCGAGTCCAGCCGCAGACCGGCCTGCCAGCCCCCTTCGAAGTCGGTGGTGTCGCCGTCCGACACGCCGAAGCGGCCGAAGGCCGCCAGGGTGCCGCCCCCCGATAGGGTCAGGACCGTGCCCTCGGCGAGCAGATAGGCGCCCTGGGCGCGGCTGCGTGCGGGGTCGCCCGAGAGAGAAAGGCGGCGGATGTCCTCCTGGGTCTCGCCATAGCGCCAGACCCCGGCGGCGATCCGCACCGGGCCCGACCGGCCCGCCTCGGCCAGGTAGAGGATTCCGTCGTCGAGCGTCGCATCGACGCCATCGACGTCCCCGATCGTTCCCGCCCGGGCATTGACCGCAGCGACCTGGACATAGGTAGTTTCGGGTGTCCCGATGCGCAGACGCATTGCGAGCGACGTCGAAGGGAAAATCGCGGGCCCGTTCGGCCCGGTCGACGCCAGCTCCGATCCGATGCCGAACGGCGGAGACAGCAGGAGATCCGACGCGCCCGTGGCATAGAACTCGCCATTGACGTCATACAAGCCCGCCAACACCGAAGCCCGACCGCCGGCAAAAGCCGTCTCGACCCAGGCCTCGTACAACCGCACGCCCTGGGCGGCGACCTCGATATTGTCATACCCCTGCAGGGTGCCGCCCACCGCGTTCGGCTCACCGCCGTGATTGGCCAGCAGGCTGATATGCGCGCGCGTGCCGGCCCAGCCGAACTGTCGTTCCAGGTCGCCGTCGAGCCCGACCGAGAGATCGTCGAGATAGCGCCCGGCACGCGGCGCGTCTCCGGCCACCACCCCGATCACATCGGCGGTATAGGCGGCCTGCCAGACCCAGGCCGGATCGGTGGTCGCGTCCTGGCTCGCGGCGGGGCTCGCATTCACCCCCAGCGCGGCCAAGGCCAGGACGGCCTGGATCGACTGTCGAAATTCCTTGAGACTGACCATCGGCATCGCCTCCCCCGGCCTGAGGCGGCGTTTGCTGCGCCTCTTCGATTAGAGGTTCGGTATTGCAAGTAATGTTGAACATACAATCAACATCAGCCCTGTAACGGCGTAGGTATTACCACTTATAATCCACATAACAACGTTGTTAACATCGATACTCCAAGATGTTCTTGAAACGGGGGCGACAGATGCTTTTGACAATCCGATCCAAGGTGAAATTCGCCGGGCTTTTCATGGTGATCCTTTGTACCTTGGGCCCGGTCGCGGGCTTGTTGGTGGCCGGGGCCCTGGGCCGCGCCATGGCGAAGTCGACGATCGGCGCGTCGGTCATGCGCAACCATATGGAGGCCGACATGATGCATGACGCGCTGCGCAGCGACGTGCTGGCCGCCCTGCTGGCCGCCCAACAGGGCCGTCCGGACCAGATGCCGGCCATCCAGGCCGATCTCGAGGAGCATTCCGAAAACTTCCGCGCCGCAGTCGCCAGAAATAAGGAAACGGCGGCCGACCCCGCCACCGTCCGCGCCCTGGGCGCCGTCGCCGGCCCCCTGGAGCAGTATATCGTCACGGCGCAAAGCATCGTTGCTCTCGCCGCCACCGACCCGGCGGCGGCCACGGCGGCCCTGCCCGGCTTCACCGCCCGCTTCAGCGAACTGGAAGGCCGGATGGGCGAGATTTCGGAAGAGGTCGAGACTGTCCTCAAGTCGACCAAGGCAAGAGCGGACTTCATGGCCGTTGGCGGTATGGTGGTCATGGGCGGGGTCATCGTTCTGGGCGTGGTGATGAGCCTGCTGATGATGCGGGCTTCGGCGCGCGCGATCACGGCCCCCATCGCCGCCCTGGACGACGAGATGGCGGCCCTGGCCGAGGGCCGGACCGATGTCGCCCTGACCAGCGCGGACCGGGCCGACGAGATCGGGGCCGTTGGCCGGTCGGTCGTGGCCCTTCAGGCCCTGATCGTCGAGCGGGCGCACAAGGAAGCCGAGTTGCAGAACCAGGCGCGCGCGGCGACGGCCGAACGCGAGCAGGCCGAACTGGCCGCGCAGGAGGAACAGCGCCAGCTGGCCGAACTGACCCAGCAGGCCGCGGCCCAGCAACCGGCCGTGGTGGTGACCGCCATGGCCGAAGGCCTGGACCGCCTGATGCGCGGCGACCTGACCTATCGCATCGCCGAGGCCTTCCCCGACGGCTATGAGAAGCTGAAGGACGATTTCAACGCGGCGCTGACCGGTCTGGAGCAGACCCTGTCCTCGGTCGACGCCAATGCCGTGGCGATCCGGGGCGGAGCCGGAGAGGTGGCCCAGGCCGCCGACGACCTGTCGCGCCGCACCGAACAACAGGCGGCCAGTCTGGAGGAAACGGCGGCGGCCCTGGAGGAGATCACCGCCACCGTCCTCCGCTCCGCCGAGGGGGCCCGCGCCGCCGCCGATGCCGTGGGAGAAACCCGCAAGGAGACCGAGAAGAGCGGGCGGGTCGTCGCCGAAGCCGTCTCGGCCATGGATGCCATCCATGCGGCGTCCAACCAGATGAGCCAGATCATCAGCGTGATCGACGAGATCGCCTTCCAGACCAACCTGCTGGCGCTGAACGCCGGGGTCGAGGCCGCCCGGGCGGGGGATGCGGGTCGCGGCTTCGCGGTCGTCGCCTCCGAGGTCCGGGCCCTGGCCCAGCGTTCGGCCGAGGCGGCCAAGGAGATCAACACCCTGATTTCGGACTCGGGCCGCCAGGTGACGCTGGGCGTCGACCGGGTGCGCGAGGCCGGCTCGACCCTGGACCGGATCGCCCGCCGTGTCGTGGACGTCGGGTCGCTCATCAACGAAATGGCCGCCGCCAGCGAGGAGCAGTCCACGGCCCTGCGCGAGGTCAACACCGCCATCGGCCAGATGGATCAGGTGACCCAGCAGAACGCCGCCATGGTCGAGGAGACGACCGCCGCCAGCCACGCCCTGGCGCAGGAAACCGAGACGCTGAGCCGCTCGGTCGGCCAGTTTCAACTGTCGGATCGCACCGGCCAGCGCGCGCCCCGCGCGCGCCAAGCGATGAACAAGATCGCCGCCTGAGAAGGCGCGTTAGCAAAGCGTGATCGGGCACCGGCGGCGTTGCGGTTGAAGGTGACGGTCGATCACTTATATTGCGGTGCAGCAATTCTGTACCCATTCGAGTTCTGTATGCCGACCGACACGACCTGCCCCGCCGGGCCCACGCCCGCAGTGGCGATCCGCGCCCCCAAGGCCGTTCCGCTGGTGCTGCTCGCCCTGGCCATGGGGGGCTTCGCCATCGGGGTGACGGAGTTCGCCGCCATGAGCGTGCTGCCGGACTTCGCCGCCGACCTGGGCGTCGACACGCCGACCGCCGGCCATGCGATCAGCGCCTACGCCCTGGGCGTGGTCATCGGTGCCCCGGTCCTGGCGGTGCTGGGCGCGCGGGTGGCACGCTGGAAGCTGCTGATCGGCTTCATGGCCCTGTTCGCCATCGGCAACGGCCTCAGCGCCCTGTCGCCGAACTTCCAGTGGATGCTGGTGTTCCGGTTTCTCAGCGGTCTGCCCCATGGGGCCTATTTCGGCGTGGCGGCCCTGGTCGCGGCCTCGATCGTGCCCCTGGCCTGGCGGACCCGGGCCGTGTCCTCGATCCTGCTCGGCCTGACCGTGGCGACCGTCATCGGTGTGCCCGTGGCCACGGCCATCAGCCACGACTTCGGCTGGCGCTGGACCTTCGCCATCGTGTCGGTTCTCGCCCTTGTGACCATGGCCCTGGTCGCCCTGTTCGCCCCGCGCGATCCCGCCCACGCGGAGGCCAGCCCGCTGCGGGAATTGGGGGCGCTCAAGCGTCGGCAGGTGTGGCTGACGCTGGGCATCGGCGCGATCGGCTTCGGCGGCATGTTCGCGGTCTACGCCTATCTGGCCTCGACCCTGACCGAGGTCACCGGCGTGGGGCCCGGCCTGATCCCCTGGGTGTTCGCGGTGTTCGGCTGCGGCATGCTGGCGGGCAATCTGATCGGGGGCTGGGCGGCCGACCGTTTCGGCATGAAGGCCGGGGCCGTCATGCTGGTGTGGAGCGTCTTCGCCCTGATCGCCTATGCCTTCGCCGCTCCCCACCTGTGGGCCGTGCTGGCGGTCATCGTGCTGATCGGGACCGGCATGGGCCTCGGGCCGCTGCTGCAGACCCGGCTGATGGACGTGGCCGGCGACGCCCAGACCCTGGCGGCGGCGCTGAACCATTCGGCCTTCAACACGGCCAACGCCCTGGGCCCGTTCCTGAGCGGCCTGGCCATCCTGGCTGGATTCGGCCTGCCCTCGACCGGTCTGGTCGGGGCGGCCCTGGCCTTCGGCGGCCTGCTGATCTGGGTCTGGGCGATGTGGGACGCCAAACGCAGCGGCGGCGTCTGAACGACAAAAAGGCCCGCGATCGCTCGCGGGCCTTCTGCTTCGGTGGCGGTCGTCCTTAGCGGAGAGCGGTGCGCAGGCGGCCGAACGACCAGGCCTGAGCCTCGCGCGCATCGGCCACGACGTCGCCCATCGAGAAGAACTCGTGCACCGCGCCCTCCCAGTTGCGGCGCGCAACCTGGACCCCGGCCGAACGCAGGGCCGTCTCCAGCGTCGATCCATCGTCGCGCAGCGGGTCGATGTCGGCGTTGACGATCGTCACCGGCGCCAGCCCACGCAGATTTGCCGCCACCAGATTGAAGCGGGGGTCCTGCATGTCGGCCGGCCCGCGCAGGGCGTGCTGGCCGAACCACGCCAGTGTCGCCGTGCGCAGCGGCAGACTGTCGGTGTTCATCGTCTTGGAGGCCAGCATCGGATCGGCGTTGGCGATCGGATAGACGGCCAGGATGGCCTTGGGCGCGGTCCAGCCGTTGTCGCGCGCCGCGATGGCGACGTTCAGGGCCAAGTTGCCGCCGGCGCTTTCGCCGGAGACCGCGATGTTCTGCGGATTTCCGCCCCAGGAGGCGGCGTTCTGAATCACCCACTGCCAGGCGGCATTGGCGTCCTCGTGGGCGGCGGGGAACTTGTTCTCCGGCCCCTTGCGATACTCGACCGAGACCACGATCGCGTTCAGGGCCTTGGCCATGGCGCGCGGCGTGGCGTCATAGACGTCCAGGTCGGCGATGACCCAGCCGCCGCCGTGATAATAGACCACCACCGGCAGGTCGCGGGCCGAGGCGTTGGCGGGCTTGTAGACGCGGACGGGCTGCTGGCCCATGCCGGCCGGATACATCAGGTCCTGGGTGGTGACCGAGGCGTCGGGCGTGGTCGGCAGATTGCGCATCTGCTTGACCCGCATGACGGCGTCGGCGGGCGAGGGCTGGGTCCGGGCCTGGGGCACGGTCAGGGACTCGATCGGACGGGCGCCCAGCGCCGCATGGGCGTCGAGCACGGCCTGCATGTCGGCGTCGGGCCGATCGCTCATGCCGCGGGGGGCCAGGGGGGACGGCGGGT
This sequence comes from Brevundimonas sp. LM2, assembly GCF_002002865.1. Lineage (NCBI taxonomy): Bacteria > Pseudomonadati > Pseudomonadota > Alphaproteobacteria > Caulobacterales > Caulobacteraceae > Brevundimonas > Brevundimonas sp. LM2. Next base: position 2,777,020 of record NZ_CP019508.1, read on the forward strand.
TGGCGCCGCCCATGTCCGCCATCATCGTGGGTCCGCAGCCGGAGAGCAGAACGGCAGCGGCCGTGGAGGCGCAGAGCGCCGTCAGTCGAAACGATTTCATGGGTTTGTCTTTCTGTAAAATAGGAGGGTGCGGATCAGCGGCGGGCCAGGCGCTCGACCTCGGAGAGGTGGCGCTGGACGATCGGCACGGTGGCCCCGGCGGCCGTCCGCAGCTGCGGCGTGTCCCCGGTCTCCGAATAGGTGCGCATCACACCCAGGGCTTCCTTGTGGGCCATCATCTGCTGGGTCAGGTACAGACGGTCCCGCTCGACGCCCTCATAGCCGCGCAGGGCCGCGACCATGGCGGCCTGGGGCGCGCTGAGCATCGGCGCGGGCGGCGTCAGACCGGCGGCTTGGGCGGCGGCCGTCGCGTCGGCGCTTGTCTTGGTGTGGTGCGCGATCATCATCTCGGCGAAGGTCCGGATACCGGCGTCGGCCGTGGTCTCAAGGACGGCGCGGCTGGACTCGATCTCATAGAGGTCGCTCCCGCCCGCCAGCATGAGGAAGGCCGGGGCCGGCGGCGTCGGACTTACCGTCCCCGCCGGCGTCCAGTTGAAGGCATAGTCCTGCGCCTGCGCCGCGCCGGCGAGGCCCATCACCGCGACCGCGACGGCGGTTATCATATTGGTTTTCATACTTTTGATCCTGAGAGTGCAACCCATCCGGCGGTGCAAACCAGCGTCGATCGTCGTTGTTCCAAACGGCACAGGTACAAAGCCGTGAGCACGGGTCGCAGGAACGGCTTCCGCAAGCGCGGCCGACGCGGCAGGATGGGCGTCGCTTGGGGGAGAGCGGCCGCTGTGGCGAACGGTGGTGGCAGCTACCGGCCCAGTCAGAGGAGGTCTTGGAACCTGCACCCTGACAAGCCGTCCGAACCCTGCTAAACGCCCGCGCCATGAGCGCAGCCGTCATCGTCTTCCCCGGTTCCAACTGTGATCGCGACTGCAAGGTCGCCATCGAACGCTCGACGAACGAGCGGGTCGAGATGGTCTGGCATCAGGAGACGACGCTGCCCGACGGCCTCGACCTGATCGTCCTGCCCGGCGGCTTCTCCTACGGCGACTATCTGCGCTGCGGGGCCATGGCGGTGCAATCGCCGATCATGCAGGCGGTAAAGAAGGCCGCCGACGACGGGGTGGCCGTGCTGGGCATCTGCAACGGCTTCCAGATCCTGTGCGAGGCCGGGATGCTGCCGGGGGCGCTGCTGAAGAACGCCGGGCTGAAATACGTCTGCAAGCCGATCAGCCTGGAGGTCACCAATGGCCAGACCCGGTTCACGGCGGGCTTCCAGGGGCAGCGCGAGGTCATCATGACCCAGGGCAATGGCGACGGAAACTATTTCGCCGACGCCGAAACCCTCGCCCGGGTCGAGGGCGAGGGTCAGGTCGTGTTTCGCTATGTCGACAATCCGAACGGCTCGGTCGGCGACATCGCCGGCCTGCAGAACGCACGCGGCAATGTGCTCGGGATGATGCCGCACCCGGACCGGGCCTTCGAGGCCGAGCTGGGCTCGGCCGACGGCGCGGTCCTGTTCCGCTCGATCTACGCGGCGGCCTAGGCCTCGGGGTCTTCGCCGAGAACGGAGGTGTTGCGGTCGATGGGCTCGACCTCGTCGTCCTCTTCGTCCTCGTCTTCGTCGCCATAGACTTCGCCGTCGGAGTCATCCACGTCCGCGGTCACCACGCCGCCGGCGTCGCGCTGTGCGGCCAGTTCGCGGGCGCCGACGCCCAGGCCCTGTTCCATGGCCACATTGGCCTCGACGTCGCTGGTCTCGAAATGCGGCTGGTCGTCGTCGTTGATCGGTTGGTCGGTCATTGGAGCCTCCTGAGGGGGTGAGCCAGATCAACCCGGGGCCGGCGGCGCGGTTCCGCCGGCGAGGGGGTGAACGAAACGGCAAGCCGCGCGTAAGGTGCGGCAGCGCTGGCTACGGCGTCAGCCTTGCGAGACCCCCATGCCCGCCGATACCCAAAGCGCTGCGCGCCCGACCCTCCGCCGCCTGATGGTCGTTCTGGCGACGGTCTTCGCGGTCGTGGCCGGCCAGCTGCAGCAGTTCGGCAGTATCGGCCAGACGCCGGCCGAGTTCGCCGCCGACAGCGACGCCACCTTGCGTGTCGTGGGCTGGGCCTTCGCCATCTGGGGGCCGATCTATCTGGGTCTGATGGCCTATGCGGTCCGTCAGGCCCTGCCCCGGACCCCGGAGAGCGAGACGCTCCGCCGCTTCGGATGGCCCTCGGTGCTGGCGCTGTTCGGGATCGGCGGCTGGATCCTGGCGGCGGCCGTGGACGCAGAGGTGATGACCATCGTGCTGATCTTCGGCGCGCTGAGCGTCTTGGTGATCCCGTTGCTGCAGAATGCCGCAGCCGTTCGGGCCCTGGGGAGTCAGGACCGCGATCGGTGGCTGGTGATCTGGCCCCTGGCTGCGTTGGCGGGATGGCTGACCATCGCCTCGCCGGTCAATCTGCTGACCGTGGCGACCGGAAACGGTGACCTGCCCGCGACCTCCCCCCGACCGTCTGGGCCCTGCTGGCCATCGCCGGCGTGGTGGCGTTCGCCCTGATCGTGACCTGGCGGACCAGTCTGCTGGCCTATCCTCTGCCCGTGTCCTGGGGGCTGCTGGGGGTGTTCGTGGCCGAGCGCGCCAAGGGCAATGAGACCCTGGCCTATGGGGCCCTGGCGGCCAGCGGCATTCTGCTGGCTCTGGCGCTGCTGATCACGCTGGGGCTGCGGCAGCGCCACCCCAGCGTGATCCACGGCGGGGGCTAGACGCCCTCGCCGTCCAGGCCTTCTTCTTCCTCGTCTTCCACCGGGTCGGCCATGATGGGGCTCTCGGTATTGCCCATCCGCTCGGCGAGGGCCGAGGCTCCGGCGTCATCGGCGGCGATTTCGGGGGCGTCGTCGTCCTCGGGGGTGGCGGCGGGATCGATGGGCTGGTCGGTCATGGGAGGCTCCTGTGAGGGGTGTGCCTGAACAGCGACCATGCCGCCGATGCGTTCCCACGACGCGACCGGGCTGACAGTCCCGCCGATCGCGGCTAGAAGCCCGCCATGAGCGCCCCACACAAGTCCACCGCCGACCTCGCCGTCGAATACGGCCTGGCCCCCAATGAATATCAGGTCATCCTGGACCGGCTGGGGCGCGAGCCCAACCAGCTGGAACTGGGCGTGTTTTCGGTCATGTGGTCCGAGCACTGCTCGTACAAGTCGTCCAAGATCCACCTGGGCAAGTTCCCGACCACCGGACCCCGCGTGATCTGCGGCCCGGGCGAGAACGCGGGCGTCATCGACATCGACGACGGCGACGCCTGCATCTTCAAGATGGAGAGCCACAACCACCCGTCCTTCATCGAGCCCTATCAGGGCGCGGCGACCGGCGTGGGCGGCATCATGCGCGACGTCTTCACCATGGGCGCGCGGCCGGTGGCCCTGCTGAACGCCCTGCGCTTCGGCGACATCGGGCACGAGAAGACCAAACGCCTGGTCAAGGGCGTGGTCAGCGGCATCGGCGGCTACGGCAACTGCGTCGGGGTGCCGACGGTGGCGGGCGAGACAAACTTCCACGCCGGCTACAACGGCAACATCCTGGTCAACGCCATGTGCGTCGGCCTGGCCAAGTCGGACGCCATCTTCTACTCGGCCGCGCCGGGGCCGGGCATGTCGGTGGTCTATTTCGGCTCCAAGACCGGGCGCGACGGCATCCACGGCGCGACCATGGCCTCGGCCGAGTTCGACGAGGATTCGGACGAGAAACGTCCCACCGTCCAGGTCGGCGATCCGTTCGCCGAGAAGCTGCTGATCGAGGCCACGCTGGAGCTGATGGCCTCGGGGGCCGTGGCCGCCATCCAGGACATGGGGGCCGCGGGCCTGACCTCGTCTTCGGTCGAGATGGCCGGCAAGGGCGGCGTCGGCATCGAACTGAACATGGACGCCGTGCCCCAGCGCGAGGAGGGCATGAGCGCCTATGAGATGATGCTGTCGGAAAGCCAGGAGCGGATGCTGGCGGTGCTGAAGCCGGGCCGCGAGGCCGACGGCCACCGCATCTTCGAGAAATGGGGCCTGGATGCCGCCGTGATCGGCATGACCACCGAGACCGGCCGACTGGTGCTGAACCACCATGGCGCGGTCGTCTGCGACGTGCCGCTCGCGCCGCTGTTCGACGACGCGCCGCTGTACGACCGGCCCTGGGTCCAGCCCGCGCTGCATCCGCGCCTGTCGCCCGGCGACGTGCCCGCCCCCGAGAGCTGGCCCGATGCGGTGCTGAAGGTGCTGACCTGCCCGGACATGGCGTCCAAGCGCTGGATCTGGGAGCAGTACGACCGCCACGTCATGGCCGACACCCTGCAGGATTCGTCGACGGGGGCGGACGCCGGCGTCGTCCGGGTGCACGGCACGGACAAGGGTCTGGCGGTCACCTCGGACTGCACGCCCCGCTATGTGCTGAACGATCCCTATGAGGGCGGCAAACAGTGCGTGGCCGAGGCCTGGCGCAACCTGACCGCCGTCGGCAGCCGGCCGATCGCCATCACCGACAACCTCAACTTCGGCAACCCGCAGCGGCCCGAGATCATGGGCCAGATCGTCCGCGCCATCGACGGCATGGCCGAGGCCTGCCGCGTCCTGGACTTCCCGGTCGTGAGCGGGAACGTCAGCCTGTACAACGAGACCAATGGGGCGGCGATCCCGCCCACCCCGACCGTCGGCGGCGTCGGCCTGCTGCCCAACTACGACGTCGTGGCCGGCTTCTCGACCATGGCCGAAGGCGACTCCCTGATCCTGATCGGGGACACGGTCGGCGAACTGGGGGCGTCGCTGTATCTGCGCGAAGTCCTGGGCCGCGAGGACGGCGCCCCGCCGCCGGTCGACCTGGCGCTGGAACGCAAGACCGGCGACTTCATCCGCGGCGAGATCGAGGCCGGGCGGCTGACCTGCGTCCACGACCTGTCGGACGGCGGCCTGATCGGGGCGGCGGCGGACATGGCTTTGGCCTCGGACACCGGCGTGGTGCTGGACGCCTCCAGCGCCGCACACGCTCACGTCTTTCTGTTCGGCGAGGACCAGGCCCGCTACCTGGTCGCCGTGCCCAATCCTCAGGAGGTGCTGGCCGCCGCGCGCGAGGCCGGGCTCCATGCCTCGGTCGTCGGCTATGCCAGGGGCGAGGCCTTCGCCTCCACCGACCTCTTCAGCCTCCCGCTCAAGCACCTGCGCGAAATCCACGAGGGCTGGATGCCCGGCTGGATCGAGGGCTGACCATGCGCCGCGCCGAGCCGGTCCGGCGAGGCGTGGCATGAAGGTCGCCGTCGTCCTGCCGGCCGGCTACCTGTTCTCGGAGGCCCGGCCGATCTCGATCGAGGCCGTGGTCCGGGCCATGACCCAGGCGAGCGCCGACCGGGACACGACCCTGATCGTCTGCGACGCGGGGGCCGACGACCATGGGCCGTTCGACGTGCGCACGGTCCAGCCCAGCCGTCTACGCTGGCTGCGGACCTGGCGCGTGATCCGCGCGCTCAGGGACTGGGCCCCCGACTACGTCGAGGTGCATCAGCACGCGCACAGCGCCCCCGCCATCGCCCGGGCCATGGCCGACATCCCGACCGTGCTCTATCGCCACAATGCGACGCCGGCCCCGAAGACCGCGCGGCAGCGGGCGCGCTACGACGCCCGCTACCGTCCCCTGGCCGGATTGGTCTTCGTCAGCGACGTCGTCCGGGATCAATTCGCGATCGACTACCCGGCCCTGGCCGAACGCGCCCACGCCGTCCTCAACCCCATCGACGTCGCCCCGTGGTCGGCGGATCCGGCGGTGCGCGCGCCGTTGATCGTCTTCTCGGGCCGGGCCCTTCCCGAAAAGGGCCTGGACCTGCTGTGCCAGGCCCTGCCCGCCGTGCTGGAGCGTCGCCCCGACTGGCGCGTCCGCCTTCTGCTGAACGACTGGCACATGCACGGCGCCTGGGCCGCCCCCCATCTAGTGCCGCTGCAGCAATTCGGGGCGCGGGTCGAGGTCCTGACCAACCAGCCGATGTCGGTGGTGCGCCAAAGCCTGCAGGCCGCCGCCATCGCGGTCGTCCCCTCGGTCTGGCAGGAGCCGTTCGGCCTGTCGGCGGTGGAGGCGCATGCCGCCGGCGCCGCCGTCATCTCCTCGGGCCGGGGCGGGCTCCGGCTCGCCTCGGGCCCGCACGCCCTCTATGTCGATCCGCTGACGCCCGAGGCCCTGGGCGAGGCCATGGACGCCCTGATCGCGGACCCGGCGCGTCGCCTCGCCCTGGCGCGCGAGGGGCAGGCCTATGTGGCGCGGGAACATACCCCCGCCCGGCGCGCCGCCGAGCTGGACGCGCTGCGTCGCCGGATCGTGGAGGGCGCTGCGTCGCCGCCCTGAAACCTGGGGATACGCCGGGCGAGCTTTGCCGAACTGTTACATGCCGACCCTAGTAGGGAGCGTCGCTCCGAGGATTTCCGATGTCGCTGTTTCTCTCCCGCCGCTCCCTCCTCGCCGTCGCCGGATTCGGCGGGGCCACCGTGGCCCTCGGGCGTCCGGCCCTCGCCCAGGCGATCTTCGAGACCAATCCCTTCCAGCTGGGCGTGGCGGCCGGCGACCCCCTGCCGGATGGCTTCGTGATCTGGACCCGTCTGGCCCCCCGCCCGCTCGAGCCCGACCACGGCATGCCGTCCCAGCCCATGGCCGTGACCTGGGAGGTCGCGGCCGACGCCGGCTTTGCGACCATCGTCCGCACCGGCGAGGTCGTCGCCCGTCCGGAGCTGGGACACGCGGTGCATGTCGAGGTCGAGGGACTGGAGGCCGCCCGCCCCTATTTCTACCGTTTCACGGCCGGCAAGGAGCGCAGCGCCGTCGGCCGGGCCAAGACCACGCCGCTGGTCGGGTCCTCTATCGCCCAGGTCAAGTTCGGGATCGTCGGCTGCCAGGCCTATGAGCAGGGCTATTACACCGCCCACCGCAAGATCGCGGGCGAGGATCTGGACTTCATCTTCTGCTACGGCGACTACATCTATGAGGGCCGGGGCAACCGGGTCTTCAACAGCGCCGCCGGCCCGCAGGAGAACCCGCGCCAGCACGTCGGCGGCGAGATCTATTCCCTGGTCGACTACCGCCAGCGCTATGCCCAGTACAAGATGGACACGGACCTGCAGGCCAGCCACGCCTCGGCCGCCTGGTTCACCGTCTGGGACGACCACGAGATCGACAACAACTGGGTCAGCGACACGGACCAGGACAACACCCCGCCGGAAGTCTTCATGCTGCGCAAGGCCGCGGCCATGCAGGCCTATTACGAGCACATGCCGCTGCGCCGCTCGGCGTTCCCGCGCGGGTCGGCCATGCAGCTGTATCGCAAGGCGACCTATGGCGACCTGTTGGACATCGACCTGCTGGACACCCGCCAGTTCCGGTCGAACCAGCCCTGTGACGACAAGTTCAACGCCGGCTGCGACGGCATCAATGACCGCGAGGCCCAGGTTCTGGGTTCGGCGCAGGAGGCCTGGCTGTTCGACGGTCTGAACCGTTCGCAGACCACCTGGAAGGCGCTGGCGCAGCAGATCATGGTCATGGACCTGGATCGCAATCCCAGCGAGGACTATGGCGTCAACACCGACAGCTGGGCCGGCTATCGCGTGCCCCGCGCCCGCCTGCTGCAGCACATCAAGGATCGGCGCATCGACAACGTCGTGGTGCTAACCGGCGACGAGCACCAGAACTATGCCGGGGAGCTGTTCATCGACGGCCGCAATCCGGAGGGCGATCCCATCGCCACGGAGTTCGTCTCGACCTCGATCAGCTCCGGCGGCGACGGCGTCGATCAGCGCCCGGACATGGCCCGCATCCAGTCGGTCAACCCGATCCTCAAGTTCAACAACGCCCAGCGCGGCTATGTGATCTGCGACGTGACGCCGGAGCGCTGGCAGACCGAGTTCAAGGTGCTGGACCAGATCCACGACCGCAACGGCGTGCTGACCACCCGAGCGAAGTTCGCCATCGAGGCAGGGAATGCGCGGCTGGTCAGCGCCTGACCCCGAAGCCGTCAGCCGCTTCAATCGCGGCCTGCGGCACCGTTTCCTGCGGACAGCTGAGTCCGCCTGAGGCAAACCGGGCTCGACCGCTGCATTTATAGGCCTTCGCATGACCCTTCCGCGCCTCGCTCTCCTCACCCTGCCGTTTCTGCTCGCCGCGTGCGACGGGGGCGGAGATCCGGTGCAGCAGGCCCTGCTGGAAACCTCGTCCAAGAACCACGCCGCGACGGTCGTCGAGGGCGAGGTGTCCGGCCCTCAGGATCACGCCGGCCACGGCGCCATGGCCGGCAACGCGGCCTTCGCCGAATCCGAGGCCGAGATGCACCGGTTGATGACGGCCGCCAGCGGCGAGACGGTGGACCAGGCCTATGTCGCCAAGATGATCGCGCACCACCAGGGCGCGGTGGCGATGGCCGAGGTGGCGCTCGCCGAGAGCACCGACCCGGAGATCCGCCGCATGGCCCAGGCGGTCATCGAGGCCCAGACGCGCGAGATCGCCGAGATGCGCGCCTGGTCGCCGTCGAACGGGACCTGACGCGATGAATTCGCGTATCGCGGTTTGACAAGAAGTCTCGGCCATGGGCTCATCCCTTCCTGGGAGGATGCCAATGAAAATGCGGCGGAGGAGCTTTCTCAGCGGCGTGGCCGGCCTGGCGCTGGTCGCCGCCTCGGGTCATCGGGTGCTTGCAAGCGCCGCTGATGGTCCGGTTCCACCGACGGCGCGGGTCGAACCGGTGACCGAGACCTTCTTCGGCCGATCGGTCACGGACCCGTACCGCTGGATGGAGACACCGACCGATCCCGACTGGGAACCCTATATGCGCGGCAACGCCGCCCACGCCCGCGCCATTCTGGACGCCATCCCAGGCCGCGAAGCGCTGGCAGTGCGCATTTCGGGATTGACCGGATCGAACGCGAACGCGGGCGCGCCGACCGTGGCGGGGGGCCGGCTGTTCTATCAGAAGCGCGAAGAGGGAAAGGATACCGCAGCCCTGTTCGTGCGCGAACACCTCGACGCCGCCGATCGCGTACTGGTCGATCCCGACTCCCTGAAGGCGGGGGGAACTCATGTGTCTCTGGACTGGTGGTCAGCGTCGCCCGACGGCCGCCATGTCGTCTATGGCCTGTCGCCGGCGGGGTCCGAGAACTCGGTCCTCCAGATCATGGTCGTCGATACCGGGGAGATCCTTCCCGAGCGGATCGACCGCACCCAGTACGCCTCTCCCTTCTGGCTGCCCGATGGATCGGGCTTCCTGTACATCCGTCTCGCGGGTGCGGCCCCGGGATCGCGCGAATACTACCTCGACAGCGTCTGCTGGCTGCATCGGCTGAACACGCCGGCCGACGACGACGTCCGCATCCTGCAACGGGGCCAGTATGCGGATGTCCCGAGCGATCCGACGGACTTTCCCTTCGTCGTGATCGATCCAAGTTCCGACCATGTCTTGGTCGCCATGATCGGCGGGGTCCGGCGCGAGAACCCCCTCTGGACCGCGCGACTGGACGACCTGCTGGCCGGCCAGCCAAAATGGCAGCCTGTCGCCACCGTTGCGGATGAAGTCATCAACTTTGCTTTCAAGGGCGACGACCTCTGGCTGCTGACGACGAAGGACGCCGACAACGGCAAGCTGTTGCGCACCCGCATGTCCGAACCGGATCTGGTGGGCGCCGTCGTGGTGATGCCCCAAGGCGACTTGGTCATCGAGAACCTGGGGGCCGCCGCCGATGCGCTGTATGTCACCCAACTCGATGGCGGCTATCAGACGCTCTTCAGGAGCCAGGACGGTGGGGCGTTGGAACCGATCCCCCTCCCCTTCGAAGGGAGCATCCAGCAGTTGAGCGTCACGACCGACCAGCCGGGAGCCTATCTTCGGCTTACCAGTTGGCTCGAGCCGTCAGGCGTATGGCATCTGGATGCCGACGGGCGGGTGACCGACACCGGCCTGGCACCCAAGCCGGACATCGACACCACGCCTTACGAACTGACCCGTGACTTCGCCGTCGCTCGGGACGGCACGCGCGTGCCGGTCTCGATCATCTCCAAGAAGGGCGCGCCGCGCGACGGCTCGAACCCGACGATGGTCGAGGCCTACGGGGCCTATCAATCCGTGTCGTCGCCCGGTTTCGACACACGCGGCATCGCCTTTCTGGAAAAGGGCGGCGTCCAGGCGGTCGCCCATGTCAGGGGCGGCGGCGAGTATGGCAAGCGCTGGTGGCGGGCGGGCCGCAAGCTGACCAAGCCCAACACCTGGCGCGACCTGATCGATGTCTGCGAACACCTGGTGGCGCAGGGATGGACCTCGCCCGCCAAACTCGGTGCCATCGGGGGGTCAGCCGGCGGGATCACCATGGGTCGCGCCCTGACGGAACGGCCCGACCTGTTCGCCCTCGTCGTACCGGCCGTCGGATGCCTGAATACTCTGCGCATCGAGTTCAGCCAGAATGGTCCGCCGAACATCGAGGAGTTCGGCACCGTGACGACCGAGGAGGGTTTCCGGGGGCTGTATGAGATGGATTCCCTGCATCATGTCGTCGACGGCACCCGCTATCCGGCCGTCCTGCTGACCCACGGCATGACCGACCCCCGGGTCGAGCCCTGGAACTCGGGCAAGATGGCGGCGCGTTTGCGAGCCGCGGCATCTACCGACAGCGGCCCGATCCTGCTGCGGGTGGATTTCGACGCCGGCCATGGCCTCGGCTCCACGCGGACCCAGCAGGACCAGGAAACCGCCGACGTCTACGCCTTTTTCCTGCAGCGGACCAATCACCCCGAGTTCGCGCCGGCCTGACGTTCAGGCCGCCTCGGGGATCGTCTGCTTCAATCGTCCACCGACGCGGATCGGCTCGATGCGGACCGCCAGGCCGGTCTTGTCGTCGGTCTCGACATAGACGCCGCAGACGGTCGCCGGTCCGTGGGCGGGGGAGTAACGTCCCTGCGAGATCCGGGTGGTGAAGCGCCGCAGCGGCTCTTCCTTCTCGTTGCCGATGACGCTGTCGTAGTCGCAGCAGCCGCCGGCGTCGGTCTGATAGGCCGTGCCGCCCGGCAGGATCTGGGCATCGGCGGTCGGGACATGGGTGTGGGTGCCGATCACCAGAGAGGCCCGCCCGTCGCAGAAATGGCCCATGGCCATCTTCTCCGACGTCGCCTCGCAGTGCATGTCGACGATCACGGCGTCGGCGACATGGCCCAGGGGGGCGGCGTTCAGTTCGCGGTCCACCGCGCCGAACGGATCGTCGACGGCGTCCATATGGATCCGGCCCAGCACGTTCATGACCAGGACGGTCTTGCCCGACGGCGTCTCGAACAGATTGGCCCCCGCCCCCGGCGCGTCCATCAGCCGGGGATAGTTGGCCGGGCGGATCAGGCGCGGCTCGCGCACGATATAGGTCAGGGCTTCGCGCTGGTCCCAGGAGTGATTGCCCAGGGTCAGGCAGTCGGCCCCCGCCATGAACAGCTCCTTGGCCGTGTTTTCGGTGATGCCGAACCCGCCGGCGGCGTTCTCGGCATTGACCACGACGAAGTCGAGCTTCAGGACCCGCTTCAGCCCCGGCAGGTGGTCGGACAGGCCATCGCGACCGGACTTGCCGATCACATCGCCGAAGAAGGCAAGACGCATGAGGAGTTAGACCTTTCGGGCGGCGGTATAGCCGACCTCGGTCAGAACACCATGCAGGCGGATGTCATGCGACTCCATGGGCAGGCGCTCGACCCTCTGGCCCGCATAGGCCAGGCCGATGCGCACGGCCTCCGGTCGAGCGGCGAAGGTCCGGTCATAGTAGCCGCCCCCCTGCCCCAGTCGCCCCCCGAGATCGTCGAAGGCCAGCAGCGGCGTCAGGATCAGATCGGGATCGACGACCCCGGCCAGGGGCAGCGGTGCCGGACAACCGGCGGCGTCCGGCTCCAGCGGATCGCCCGGCGACCAGCGCCGAAAGACCATGGGAGCGTCGGTCCGCAGCACCACCGGCAGGCACAGCGCCCGGCCGCCAACGATCACGGCCTCGGCCAGAGGCTCGGGATCGAACTCGGTGCCCATGGCGCGATAGAGGGCCACCAGGGATCCGGGCGGAAGATCATCGGAGAAAAGGGCCGCTTGATAGGCCGCATCGGGAGCTGAAACCGCCAGACCTCGACGTCGGGCGCGGGCCTCGGCGCGAAGGGCAGCCTTGTCGGTCGAGGGGGCCACGGGCAGGGCTCAAGCAGCGAGCGACCGCATCGCGAGCGGTAGCGCCCTGAACAGGGAAGAGGTTGGCGGCGCCATAAGAGCCGTGAAGGACGGTTTAAATCCTCTCGAGCCTGGGTAGCCAGGTGGGCTCCGTGTACCCGACCCCACGAGGTCAGACAGGGACAGATCCCTTCGAGTGAATTAAGGCCGCGAGGATGTGTTGCCTTCGACGTGAGCCACAGCAGGACCCGCCGCTGATCAAGATAGGCGCGGAGCGGCCGCTCGGCAATGGCTGGCGGGTCCCCGTCGATCAAGGCCTGCGATCAGAGACTGCGCGTGATCTTCTCGATCCGGGCCGCGACCGCGTTCAGCGCTTCGGCCACACCGGCCTCCGCCGACGGAGCGGCGCCTGCTGAAGCGGTCAGGGTGATCTCGCCCCCCACGGCCAGCCGCGCCTCGTGCAGTTCGTCGGCCAGGACCAGCGCCGCCATCAGGAACAGCCGGAGATCCCCCACATGGCCCACATCGGCGGCGACCTGGCGGACATGGTTGTCGAATTGTCGGGCCAGGACGCGGACCCGGTCCTCCTGCCCGTCGGCGCAGCCCACCGCATAGGGGCGCCCGTTGATCTCGACCGTCACCGTCGCCATCAGTCGGCGGTCCCGGCAAGGATGGTGCGCAGCGCCTCGGCCGCCCGGGCCAGCGCCGCGGAGGCCTCTCGCCCCGCCGCCTCCAGCTCGGCGATCCGCGCCTTCTCGGCCGACGGGCTGCCCGGCGAGGTGGGCAGGGCGAACAGGTCGTCGTCAGGCGCGGCGGGCGCCCCCTTCAGGTCGTCGATCCGCTTCTCCAGCAGGGCCAGGGCCTGGTCGATCCGGTCGCGCGCGGCGGTAGTGGCATCGGCCATCGATCGTATCCCTCCAGATTTCGTATAGAACCCGCCCGCGTCGCGCGGTAAAGCGGCGCCGCCTGCCTTTTCCGCCCCAAGACGAAAGATTTGCCCGTGGCCGACGCCAAGATCGCCTCCAACAAGGCCACCGTGAAACAGATGGCGGACGCCATCCGCGTTCTGGCCATGGACGGGGTGGAAAAGGCCAACAGCGGCCACCCCGGCATGCCGATGGGCATGGCCGACGTGGCCACGGTGCTGTTCTCGAAGTTTCTGAAGTTCGACGCCAGCCGCCCCGACTGGGCCGACCGCGACCGCTTCATCCTGTCGGCGGGCCACGGCTCGATGCTGATCTACGCCCTGTTGCACCTGACCGGCTACAAGGCCGCCAGCACCGAGGAGCTGTCGAACTTCCGTCAGTGGGGTTCCAAGACCGCCGGCCACCCCGAGTTCGGGCACATGCCCGGCGTCGAGACCACGACCGGCCCGCTGGGCCAGGGCCTGGCCAACTCCGTCGGGTTCGCCATGGCCGAGCGCCATCTGGCGGCGAAATACGGCGACGACCTGGTCGACCACCGCACCTGGGTCATCGCCGGCGACGGCTGCCTGATGGAGGGGGTCTCGCAGGAGGCCATCGCCCTGGCCGGCCGTTACAGGCTGAACAAGCTGACCGTCCTGTGGGACGACAACGCCATCACCATCGACGGCGCGGTATCCCTGTCCGACGCCACCGACCAGAAGGCTCGCTTCAAGGCCGCCGGCTGGGCCGTCAAGGCGATCGACGGTCACGACGTCAAGGCCATCAAGTCCGCCCTGCAATGGGCGACCAGACAGGACAGGCCCACCCTCATCGCCTGCAAGACCAAGATCGGTCGCGGCGCGGCCACCCTGGAGGGCAGCCACAAGACCCACGGCGCGGCCCTGGGGGCGGCCGAGATCGCCGCCACCCGCCTGGGCCTGGCCTGGGATCACGAACCCTTCGTCATCCCCGAGCCGATCGAAAAGGCCTGGCGCAAGGTCGGCAAGCGCGGCGGCAAGGACCGCAAGGCCTGGGAAGACCGCCTCGCATCCTCGCCCCAGGCGCTGGAGTTCACCCGCTCCATGTCCGGCGACCTGCCGGAACGCGCCTTCGACGCCCTGAACGCCGGCATCGCCCAGCTGCTGGTCGACCAGCCGGCCCAGGCCACCCGCCAGGCCTCCGGCGCCGCGCTGGAGACTCTGTTCGCCGCCGTGCCCGAGATGATCGGCGGCTCGGCCGACCTGACCGGCTCCAACAACACCTTCGTCAAGGGCACGCCGATCTTCGACGCCCCGACCTATGAGGGTCGCTACGTCAACTACGGCATCCGCGAGTTCGGCATGGCGGCGGCCATGAGCGGCATGGCCCTGCACGGCGGGGTCATCCCCTACGGCGGCACCTTCATGGTGTTCTCGGACTACAGCCGCCCGGCCATCCGCATGGCGGCCCTGATGGGCATCCGCGTCATCCACGTCCTGACCCACGACTCCATCGGCCTGGGCGAGGACGGCCCGACCCACCAGCCGGTCGAGCATCTGGCCGCCCTGCGCGCCATCCCCAACCTGCTGGTCTTCCGCCCCGCCGACACGGTCGAGGCCTTCGAATGCTGGCAGCTGGCCTTGCAGCACAAGGGCACCCCGTCGGCCCTGTGCCTGTCGCGCCAGAAGACCGCCGCCGTCCGCCTGACCGCCGCGGACGAGAACCTGTCGGGTCGCGGGGCCTATGAGCTGAAAGCCGCCTCGGGCGAGGCCCGGGTCACCCTGTTCGCCACCGGCACCGAGGTCCCGATCGCCCTGAAGGCCGCCGCGACCCTGGAGGCCGAAGGCACCCCGACCCGCGTCGTCTCGGCCCCCTGTTTCGAACTGTTCGAACAGCAGGACGCCGCCTACCAGGCCTCGGTCATCGGCCGGGGCACGGTGCGGGTGGCGGTCGAGGCCGCCATCCAGCAGGGCTGGGAGCGGTTCATCGGCGAGGATGGAGCCTTCGTCGGCATGACCGGCTTCGGCGCCTCGGCCCCCGCCGACGTCCTGTACCGCGAGTTCGGCATCACCGCCGACGCCGTGGTGGCGGCGGCTAAGGCCCGGCTTTGATCCTGGAATAATGCGATTACACTTCGCCCCCGGGCGGAGTGTGATGGCGTGACCGAGGTTCCAACCCTGTACGACTGGCTCGGCGGCCGCGAGGCCTTGCTGCGGCTTACGACCGAATTCTACCGGCGGGTGGCTTTGGACGAGATCCTGGCCCCCGTGTTCGGCCATATGGACCCGGAGCATCCGGCCCATGTGGCGGAGTTCATCGGCGAGATCCTGGGCGGCCCGACCCTCTACGATCCGTCCGGGGACGGCCACGTCCGGATGATCGGCCATCATCTGAACCGCCATCTGACCGAGACCCAGCGCCGGCGCTGGTTCGACCTGCTGCTGACCACGGCCGACGCCGTCGGTCTGGCCGACGACCCGGAGTTCCGTTCGGCCTTCGTCGGCTATCTTGAGTGGGGCTCGCGTCTCGCGGTGATCAACTCACAGCCCGGCGTGGCTCTGCCGCCGTCGTCGCCGATGCCGCAATGGACCTGGGGCGCGCCGGGCGGTCCCTATCAACCGGCGGAGACCTGACGGGTCGCACGTCACATTCGATCACGGCTTGTGACAGACGCGGGGTTGATCCCTGCGGCTCTCGGTTCCATTGAAGCGCCAACCAGAAAAACACCGCTTCAGGAGATCAGCCATCATGACTGTCCGCGTCGCCATCAACGGCTTCGGCCGCATCGGCCGCCTTGTGCTGCGTTCCATCGTCGAGCACGGCCGCCGCGACATCGAGGTGGTGGCGATCAACGACCTGGGGCCGGTGTCCACCAACGCCCACCTGCTGAAATACGACAGCGTCCACGGCCGCTTCCCCGGCACCATCGAGCACGGCGACGACTGGATCGACGTGGGCCTGGGCAAGATCAAGGTCACGGCCGAGCGCGACCCGGCCAACCTGCCGCACGCCGAGCTGAAGGTCGACATCGCCTTCGAATGCACCGGGATCTTCACTTCCAAGGACAAGGCCTCGGCCCACCTGAAGGCCGGCGCCAAGCGGGTGCTGGTCTCGGCCCCCGCCGACGGCGCGGACAAGACCATCGTCTACAAGGTCAACCACGACACCCTGACCGCCGACGACATCATCGTCTCCAACGGCAGCTGCACCACCAACGCCCTGGCCCCCGTCGCCAAGGTCCTGCACGATCTGTTCGGGATCGAGCGCGGCTATATGACGACGATCCACTCCTACACCGGCGACCAGCCGACGCTGGATACGATGCACAAGGATCTGTACCGGGGCCGCGCCGCCGCCCTGTCGATGATCCCGACCTCGACCGGCGCCGCCAAGGCCCTGGGCCTGGTCCTGCCGGAGCTGAAGGGCAAGCTGGACGGGTCGTCGATCCGCGTCCCGACGCCGAACGTCTCGGTCATCGACTTGAAGGTCGTGCCCGGCCGCGAGGTCACCGTCGAGGAGATCAACGCCGCCCTGCAGGCCGCCGCCGACGGCCCGATGAAGGGCGTCCTGTTCACCACGGACGAGCCCCTGGTCTCCAGCGACCTGAACCACATCGCGGCGTCCTCCACCGCCGCCCTGGCCCAGACCCAGGTCGTCGACGGCAAGCTGGCCCGCGTGCTGAGCTGGTACGACAACGAATGGGGCTTCGCCACGCGCATGGCCGACACCGCGATGGTGATGGCGAAGCTGATGTAGATCGCGCTCCTCCCCATCGCCGCTTGGCGATGGGGAGGTGGACCGCGAAGCCGGATCGACGAAACGGAGTTGGAAACATGGCCGGCGCAATCGACACCGCCGTTCGCCGCGAGTTTCTCGGTCTAGGTTTGGTCTTTGCCACTCAGTTGGCAGCGTTGCTTTTGCTTTGTCTGCTGGCCCTAGCCCTCGCCGCTGCAACGTTTGTCGCCGTCGTGACGATTGCCTCGAACACCGGACCAAGCCTCGGGACAGCGGTCTTCTGGCCTGCCGTTGCTGCTCTATGCATATTGGGTGGATTCGTTGTCGGCGCGCTAGCGTGGTGGATTGCCACGACGTGTCGTCAGCAGCGGGAAAAGATATCGCCCCAATTCCGGACGCGACGATCGTTTCTGGGAGCGATCCAACTCGCAGTTCCGCCCATCGTCTACCTGCTCTTCGCCTACGCCTTCATCACCCACACATCGTGAGCTGGATACCGATTTGACCTTCCGCACCCTAGACGACGCCGGTTCTCTGGTCGGCAAGACCGCCCTCGTCCGCGTGGACTTCAACGTCCCGATGGAGGATGGCCGGATCACCGACGACACCCGCCTGCGCGTCGCCATTCCCACCATCCAGAAGCTGCGCGACGCCGGGGCCAAGGTCGCCCTGCTGGCCCATTTCGAGCGACCCAAGGGCCAGGTCGTGCCGTCGATGAGCCTGCGCCCCGTCGTCCAGCCCCTGTCCGACCTGCTGGGCGCGCCCGTCCGCTTCGCCGACGACTGCATCGGCCCCGATGCCGTGGCCGCCATCGCCGACCTCGACGCCGGCGGAGTCGTCCTGCTTGAGAACGTCCGCTTCCACGCCGCCGAGGAGGCCAACGACCCCGTCTTCGCGCAGAAGCTGGCCGACCTCGGCGACCTCTACGTCAACGACGCCTTCTCCGCCGCCCACCGCGCCCACGCCTCGACCGAGGGCATCGCCCACCACCTGCCCGCCTATGCCGGCGAGTCCATGCGGCGTGAGCTCGACGCGCTCGACGCGGCGCTCGGCAATCCGAAAAAGCCTGTCATCGGCATCGTCGGCGGGGCCAAGGTCTCGACCAAGCTGGACCTGCTGAAGAACCTGGTCGGCAAGCTGGACCGACTGGCCATCGGCGGCGGCATGGCCAACACCTTCCTGTTCGCCCAGGGGATCGACATCGGCGGCTCCCTGGCCGAACGCGACATGGCCGACACCGCGCTGGAGATCATCGCCGAGGCGAAATCCAAAGGCTGCGAGATCCTGCTCCCCGTCGACTTCGTCGTCGCCACCGAGGTCAAGCCCGGCGCGGCCAGCCGGCCGGTCACGGCCGGTGAAGCCCTGTCGGCCGACGACAAGATCCTCGACGCCGGCCCCGCCACCGTCGCCCGTCTGGTCGAGGCCCTGACCGCCTCCAAGACCCTGATCTGGAACGGCCCGCTCGGCGTGTTCGAGGTCCCGCCCTTCGACACCGCCACGGTCGCCGTGGCGCATCATGCTGCGGCCCTCGCCAAGGCCGGGGTCCTGGTCGCGGTCGGCGGTGGCGGCGACACGGTCTCGGCCCTGCATCACGCGGGCGTCGTCGACGACATGACCTTCGT
Source organism: Brevundimonas sp. LM2 (assembly GCF_002002865.1). Classification (NCBI taxonomy): domain Bacteria; kingdom Pseudomonadati; phylum Pseudomonadota; class Alphaproteobacteria; order Caulobacterales; family Caulobacteraceae; genus Brevundimonas; species Brevundimonas sp. LM2. The sequence goes on from NZ_CP019508.1 coordinate 2,795,478, forward strand.
CAGCACCGCCGGCGGCGCCTTCCTGGAGTGGATGGAGGGCAAGCCCCTGCCGGGGGTCGAGGCCCTGGACGTCGGTTGACACGAGGGGCGCGTCGCCCGCTCGTCCGCGCCGCATCACAGATTTACCGACCCCGTTAAGACGCTGTTGGCATTACGTCGATACACGTGCGCGCGAGCAGCGGGGGACGTGATGAAGGGCGTGGTTTTCAATCTCCTGGAAGAGACGGTGACCCGGGCGTTCGGGGCCGACACCTGGGACCATCTGGTCGAGACGTCCGGCGTACATGGCGCCTACACCTCGCTCGGCAACTATCCGGACGATGAGATCGAGGCACTGGTCGCCGCCGCGATGCAGGCCCTCTCGCTGGATCGCGACCAGGTTCTGCGGTGGTTCGGCCAGCAGGCCATTCCGGTGCTGAACGAGCTTTATCCCGCCTTCTTCGACGGGCCGTCATCGGCGCGGGCGTTCACCGCCGGCATCAATACGATCATCCATTCCGAGGTCCGCAAACTGTACCCGGACGCGGCCTGTCCACATTTCCGCTTGCGGGACGCTTCGGACGGCGGGCTGGTGATGGACTATCTGTCGTCCCGCAACATGTGCGCCCTCGCCCAGGGCTTTGTGGAAGGCGCGGCGGCGCAGTTCGGCGAGCGGGTCGAATTTCGTCATGTCGCCTGCAAGACCAAGGGGGACGCGCATTGCCGTTTCGAAATTCTGTGGACGGCAGAGGTCGATGACGGGCGGGCCCAGGCGGCGTGACTCCCGCGCCGGCCCCCTTTTCTGATCCGGAGGACCCAGCCGCGCGCATCGCCCGGCTCGAGAGCCGACTGGCGCGCGAGCGTCAGGCCCGTGCGGCGGCCGAGGCGATCGCCGAACAGGGCACCCTGAACCTCTATCGGCAGCAACAGCGCCTCGAACTGCTGCAGAGCATCGCGACGACCGCGAACTCGGCGGATCGACCCGAAGAGGCCTTCCGTCTGGCCCTGGCCCGCATCTGCGAGTTCACGGGCTGGCCGACCGGACATGTGTATAATTTCGCAGACGGCGAGCGGCGCGTCCTGAGTTCATCGGGCATCTGGTTTGGGGCCGACCCCGAACGCTACGCGCCCTTCCGCGCCGCGTCGGCCGAAACCATCTTCGAATCGGGGGTCGGTCTGCCGGGCCGTGTGCTCGAGTCCCGCGCGGCCCTGTGGCTCGAGGACGTCACAGTCGAGGTCAACTTCCCCCGTGCGGCGGCGGCCCAGGCCAGCGGCCTGAGAGCAGGCTTCGCCTTTCCCGCCCTGATCGGAGACGAGGTGGGGGCCGTCCTCGAGTTCTTCCAGCATCAGCCGGCCGCGCCGGACGCTGAGCTCCTGGACACGCTGAGCCAGATCGGGATCCAGCTGGGCCGGGTCGTCGAACGCTATCGCAACGCCCAGCGTCTGCAGGTGGAACGCGACGCCGCCGAGGCCGCCAGTCGCGCCAAATCGGCCTTCCTTGCGGTCACCAGTCACGAGGTCCGTACCCCACTGAACGCGGTGCTGGGCCTGGCCGAGGCCCTGCGGCGGGAGCCGCTCACTCCCGCCCAGCACGAACTGAATGACGGCGTGCTGGCTTCGGGCGCCATGTTGCTCCGGCTGCTCAACGCCGTGCTGGACATGTCCAAGATCGAGGCGGATCAGGCCACCGCCCTGATGACGGAGTTCGACATCGGGGCCAAGGTTCTGGACGTGGTCATGATCTGGACCCCCCGAGCGGTAGAAATGGGACTGACCCTCTCCCTCGACACCTCGGGCCTCGAGCTTCGACGCCTGCGCTCCGACGAGGGGCGGATCGAGCAGACTCTGGTCAATCTCATTTCGAATGCGCTCAAGTTCACCCCGGCGGGAGGCGAGGTAAGGGTCTGCGCGTCCAGCGTCGGCGACCGGTTGCGGCTTGAAGTCATCGACGGCGGACCGGGCCTCGCCGACGAGGACCGCGAGCGCGTCTTCCAGCCGTTCGAACAGACCGCCGCCGGCCGCGCGGCAGGCGGCGCAGGCCTGGGTCTGGCGATCTGCGTCGGCAACGTGCGCCTTTTGTCCGGGGACATGGGAAGTGACCGGTGTCGCGACGGAAGGAACCGGTTCTGGTTCGAATGTCCGGTCGGTACGGCGCTGGACGACGCAACCGCCTTGGCCCCGTCCCTCCCCTTGGCACCGGGCCTGAAGGTCCTGGCGGCCGAGGACAACGCCGCCAACCGGCGCGTCCTGACGGTCTTGCTGGCCCCGGCCGGCGTCGAATTGACGTTCGCGGAGAACGGGCAAGAGGCGCTGGAAGCGCTGGAGCGCGCCCGCTTCGACCTCGTGCTGATGGACGCCAACATGCCGGTCATGGACGGGGTCGAAGCGGTCTCGCGCATCCGCGCGGGCAATCTGGCCGGTGAAACCCCGGTCCACATGCTGACGGCCAATGCTTTTGAAGACGATGTGCGTAAATACCTGGCCGCCGGTGCCGACGGGGTCCTGACCAAACCCATCCAGTTGCCGCAGCTGTTCGCGGTTCTCGCCGGATGCGGAGAGGCTTCCACCTCCGAGACCGGGGCCTCGTCCTGTAACACTGCGTGACTTCGCGCAGCTCGGACGCTAGACCACCGCTAAACAATCGGGCTCAGGAGATACCCCATGGCGCGCATCACGCTGCGACAGCTTCTCGACCACGCGGCCGAGAACGACTACGGCCTGCCGGCCTACAACATCAACAATATGGAGCAGGGTCTGGCGATTATGGAGGCGGCCGAGGCGGTCAACGCCCCGGTCATCATCCAGGCCAGCCGGGGGGCCCGCAGCTACGCCAACGACATCGTCCTGGCCAAGCTGATCGACGCCTTGGCCGAGCTGTACCCGCACATCCCGGTCTGCATGCACCAGGACCACGGCAACGGCCCGGCGACCTGCGCCACCGCCATTCAGTACGGCTTCACCTCGGTGATGATGGACGGCAGCCTGAAGGAAGACGCCAAGACCCCCGCCGACTACGACTACAACGTCGACGTCACCCGCCGCGTGGTCGAGATGGCCCACAGCTGCGGCGTCTCGGTCGAGGGCGAGCTGGGCGTGCTGGGCAGCCTTGAAACCGGCATGGGCGAGGCCGAGGACGGCCACGGCTTCGAGGGCAAGCTGGACCACGCCGACCTGCTGACCGATCCGGACCAGGCCGTCGACTTCGTCAGCCGCACCAAGGTCGATGCCCTGGCCATCGCCATGGGCACCTCGCACGGGGCCTACAAGTTCACCCGCAAGCCGGACGGCGAGGTGCTGGCCATGAACGTCATCGAGGAGATCCACCGCCGCCTGCCCGACACCCACCTGGTGATGCACGGCTCCTCGTCGGTGCCGCAGGACCTGCAGGACATCATCAACGAATACGGCGGCCAGATGCCCCAGACCTGGGGCGTGCCGGTCGAGGAGATCCAGCGCGGCATCCGGCACGGTGTGCGCAAGGTCAACATCGACACCGACAACCGCATGGCCATGACCGGCGCGGTGCGGAAGGCTCTGGCCGAGAAGCCCGGCGAATTCGATCCCCGTTACTGGATGAAGCCCGCCAAGGAGGCCATGCGCAAACTCTGCGCCGAACGCTTCCAGCAGTTCGGCTGTGAGGGTCAGGCGTCCAAGATCCGTCCGATGTCCACCGCCCAGATGGCCAAACGCTATGCCTCGGGTGCGCTCGATCCGGTCTACGGGCGTGAGCTGAAAGCGGCCTCCTGATCGAGCCGATCGAGTCTCCGGTCGAAGACATCGACGACGAGGGCGATCTCATCGAGATCGTCCTCGAGGCTTCCGGCGCGCGTCTGGACAAGGCCCTGGCCGACGCCGCGCCGACCCTGTCGCGCGCCCGGCTCCAGGCCCTGATCGCCGAGGGGGCCGTCAGCCTGAACGGCCGACCGCTCACCGGCGGCTCGGCCAAGGCCCAGGCCGGCAGCTACGCCATCCTGATCCCCCCCCTGGCCTCAGCGACGCCCCTGCCCCAGGCCATTCCCCTTGCCGTCCTGTTCGAGGACGCCGACCTGATCGTCGTCGACAAGCCCGCAGGCATGGCCGCCCACCCGGCCCCGGGCACCCCCGACGGCACCCTGGTCAACGCCCTGCTGCACCACTGCGGCGCGTCCCTGTCCGGCATCGGCGGCGTCGCCCGACCGGGGATCGTCCATCGCCTGGACAAGGACACCTCCGGCGTGATGGTCGCCGCCAAGTCCGATCGCGCCCACGCCGGCCTGTCCAAACTGTTCGCCGCCCACGATATCGAGCGCACCTATACCGCCCTGACGCGCGGGGCCCCCGCTCCGGCCATCGGGCGGATCGAGACCCTGATCGGCCGGTCGTCGTCCGACCGCAAGAAGATGGCGGTGCTGAAGTCCGGCGGGCGCACCGCCATCACCGACTATGTCGTCCAGGCCCGCTACGCCGTTCCGGCCAAGTCCGGGGCCGCCCCCCTGGCCGCCCGCGTCGCCTGCACGCTGCACACCGGCCGCACCCATCAGATCCGGGTGCATATGGCCTCGAAAGGCGCCCCGATCCTGGGCGACGCCACCTATGGCTCCGGCAGCCCCGCCGTCGCGGTCCGCGAAGCCATCGCGGAAGCCGGCTTGATCCGTCAGGCCCTGCATGCGTCCGTCCTGGGATTTGTGCATCCGGTGACGGGCCAGGCCCTGCGCTTCGAGACCGATCTGCCGCCCGACATGGCCCGCCTGGCGTCTTTGCTGGCCGACCTCTGACCCCTCGGCCGCAACCCCGCCCCGCCTCGGCGATAGTGCGTATTGATTAACTACGCACTGACTGCTATACATCCTCGAGAACGGTGCGAGTGGCGCCGGGGTCACGGTCACGCATCTGTGTGACGATCCGCCTCTGACAAAGACGGCAACCCATCGCTACTTGTCCGGTTGAGGGGTGAGGAGACGGTGCGCGTTCGGCGGCCGCCTGCGTCGAGCCTGCTCTATCTAGGTTCGGAGGGACCAATATGGCTGTAATGAAATCACTCGCGGTGATGTCGCCTGAACAGGGACTGTCGCGATACCTGACGGAAATCCGCAAGTTTCCGATGTTGACCAAGGACGAGGAGTTCATGCTCGCCAAGCGCTGGTCCGAGCATCAGGACTCCGAGAGCGCGCACCGCCTGGTCACGTCCCACCTGCGCCTCGTGGCCAAGATCGCTATGGGCTATCGCGGCTACGGCCTGCCGATCGGCGAGGTCATCTCCGAGGGCAACGTCGGCCTGATGCAGGCCGTCAAGAAATTCGATCCGGACAAGGGCTTCCGCCTGGCGACCTACGCCATGTGGTGGATCCGCGCCTCGATCCAGGAATACATCCTGCGCAGCTGGTCGCTCGTGAAGATGGGCACCACGGCGGCGCAGAAGAAGCTGTTCTTCAACCTGCGCAAGGCCAAGAGCCAGATCTCGGCCTTCGAGGAAGGCGACCTGCACCCCGAGCACCTCTCGGCCATCGCGACCAAGCTGGGCGTGTCCGAGGAGGAGGTCACGAACATGAACCGCCGTCTCGGCGGCGACGCCTCGCTGAACGCGCCGCTGCGCGTCGACGGCGAGAGCGAGTGGCAGGACTGGCTGTCGGATGACACGGCCGTGTCGCAGGAAACCGCCCTGGCGGATTCAGAAGAGAAGTCCCTGCGCATGGGCCTGCTGCAGGAAGCCATGGGCGAGCTGACCGAGCGCGAGAAGCACATCCTGACCGAGCGTCGCCTCAAGGACGACCCGGTCACGCTCGAAGAGCTGGCCGGCCAATACGGCGTCAGCCGCGAACGCGTCCGTCAGATCGAGGTGCGGGCGTTCGAAAAGCTGCAGAAAGCCATGCGCGCCGCGGCCGAAGAGCGGAACCTGGTCGACGCCTGACGGCGCCGCGCTGGGAGGGCTATCCCGTCCGCCCCAGGAGCTCGGGCGGGGCCAGGGCCAGCAGAGCGTTGATCGGAGCGTCCAGGCTGACCTTCGTGGGTGCGCCCTGGGCCAGAACACCCTCCAGTCCGGCGGTCGCCACCGCCAGACGCGCGTCCGAGGTCTTCATCGCCAGGGCCTTCAGGGTCTGGGCCTGCTGTTTGATGGCCCGCACGGCCTGCATGGGATCCTTGTCGAACTGAGCCAGCGATGAGGCCAGGATCCGCATCGCCTGATCCTTGACGGCGACAGCCGCCTCCGCCGGCGTGGCCGGCTTGTCGGCGGTGCGCTTCTGCGGACCGGCATATTCGCCCGAGTTGAAGCGCCGCCGATCCGGACCGACATAGCCGACTGCCTCGATCCAGTCGCGCGGCTTCAGAGCCACGTTCTCGATCCGCCGGAAAAGGTCGGCCGTCGTGAACGGCTTGCGCAGGAACTCGTGGATACCGGCGTCTCTCGCGCCCTTGATGGAGCTGGCGGTCGCGTCCGCGGTCATCATGATGATGGGCACCCCGCGGCAGGCCAGGTTGGAGCGACGGATCCGGCGCGCCAACTGTTCGCCGTCCAGTTTCAGCCCGGCCCGTTCGGTGAAGATCAGGCCCGGCTCCATCTCGCGCGCATATTCCATGACCCGGTGCTCGTCGGACTCGGTCACCACTTCGCGCGCGCCGAGGCTCTTCATGATGTCGAGCAGAAGGCGCGCCGACGCCTGGTTGGGGTCAGCGATCAGGACCCGTCTTACGACGGGCTCTATACGGCTCAGGGTCTTGGCATCGGCAGCGAACACGCGGGGCTCCGGGAAGTCTGAACCCCTTGCTTAGACCAGACCCGGTTAAGGCCGCGTTGAACCGAAACGGGATTCTTCGGCTCAGCCGAGGAAGGGATCCCGGATCAGGATGGTGTCGTCGCGTTCGGGGCTGGTGGACAGCAGGGCCACCGGTGCCCCGATCAGCTCCTCGATGCGGCGCACGTATTTGATCGCATTGGCATTCAGGTCCTTGAAGCTGCGCGCGCCCGCCGTCGTCTCGCTCCAGCCCTCCAGCTCCTCGAAGACCGGCTCGGCCGCCGCCTGGGCGTTCAGGCTGGACGGCAGATAGTCCAGCACCTCGTCCCCGACCCGATAACCGACGCAGATTTTCAGCGTCTTCAGCCCGTCCAGGACGTCGAGCTTGGTCAGGGCGATGCCGTCGATGCCGTTGATGGCCACCGACTGGCGCACCAGAACGGCGTCGAACCAGCCGCAGCGCCGCGCCCGCCCGGTGTTGACCCCGACCTCGCGCCCTACGGTCGCCAGATGCTGCCCGATCTCGTCCTTCAGCTCGCAGGCGAAGGGCCCCTCGCCGACCCGGGTGGTATAGGCCTTGACGATCCCGAGCACATAGCCGACCCCGCGCGGCCCGATGCCGGATCCCGCCGCCGCCTGTCCGGCCACCGTGTTCGACGACGTGACATAGGGATAGGTGCCGTGGTCGACGTCCAGGAAGGCCCCCTGGGCACCCTCGAACAGCACCCGCTTGCCGGCCTTCTGCGCCTGGTCCAGCACCCGCCAGGCCGGCTTCACATAGGGCAGGATCTTGGGCGCGATCTCCAGCAGCTGCGCCAGCAGCGCCTCCGGATCGATCGGATCCAGCCCCAGGCCCGCGCGCAGCGGATCATGGTGCGACCGCAGCCGCTCGATCTTGACGGTCAGGTCGTCGGCGTTCGCCAGGTCGCAGACCCGGATCGCGCGCCGCCCGACCTTGTCCTCATAGGCCGGGCCGATGCCCCGCCCGGTCGTGCCGATCTTGGCCCCCGGCGCGCTGGCGGCGGCTTCGCGCGCCACGTCCAGCGCAGGATGAATCGGCAGGATCAGACACGCATTGTCGGCGATGGTCAGGATATCCGGATTGATCGAAACGCCCTGCGCCTCGATCTTCTCGATCTCGCCGACCAGATGCCAGGGATCGACGACCACGCCATTGCCGATGATCGAGGGCTTGCCCTGCACCACGCCGCTGGGCAGCAAGGCCAGTTTGTAGACCTTGCCGTCCACGACCAGCGTATGTCCCGCGTTGTGGCCGCCCTGGAACCGCACGACCATGTCGGCGCGGTTGGACAGCCAGTCCACGATCTTGCCCTTGCCCTCGTCGCCCCACTGGGCTCCGACCACCGCCACGTTCGCCAAAGTTTCGTCTCCGCTGAATGCGGGAGGGCTATAGCGGGGGAATGGACGAATGTCGTCCCGACCGGGACGATTAAAGCGTCACAGCTCGCCGACCGCCACGCCAAACGCCCAGTCCAGCCACGGCGTCGCCGCCACCACGTCCTCGGTCTCGACCGTGCAGCCGCACCACAGCCGCAGGCCCGCCGGCGCATTGCGGTGGCTCTCGACGTCGAAGGCCGCGCCCTCGGCCTCCAGCAGCCCCTTCATCCGCTTGACGAACCCCTGCCGCCCCGCCTCGTCCAGCGCCGTCACGCGCGGATCGACGATCTTCAGACAGACCGAGGTCGTCGACCGCGTCGCCGGATCGACCGCCAGGCTTTCGATCCAGTCGGTCCGCTCGACCCAGGCCTGCAGCGCCGCCGCATTGGCGTCCGTGCGCCGGATCAGCTCGCTCAGGCCGCCCACCGACTGCGCCCACTCCAGGGCGTCGATCCAGTCCTCCAGCGTCCACAGCGAGAAGGTGTTGATCATCGTCCCGGTGGCCAGGGCCCGATCGAACCCCTTGCCGTCCCGCAGCCGCAAAACCTTGGGCACGGGCCGGGGCGGCACGAAGGAGTCCAGCCGCTCGACCGCGCGCGGCGACATCGCCGCCACCCCGATCCCGGCCTCGCCCCCCAGCGCCTTCTGGAAGCTGAAGGTCACCACATCCAGCCGCGAGAAATCGATCGGCATGGCGAAGGCGGCCGAGGTCGCGTCGCAGATCGCCAGCCCGGTCCGGTCCTTTGAGATGAAGTCCGCATTGGGCACCCGCACGCCCGACGTCGTCCCGTTCCACGGAAACACCAGATCCTTGTCCGGATCGACCCGCGCCAGGTCCGGCAGCTCGCCCCACGGCGCCTCCAGCAGCTCCAGACCCTCCAGCTTCAGATGGTCCCTCGCGTCCACCGCCCACTGCTTGCCGAAATTCTCGAACGCCATGACCTGGACCGGCCGCTGGCCGAGCATGTTCCACATCGCCGCCTCGACCGCCCCGGTGTCCGACCCGGGCAGATAGGCCAGCACCCAGTCCTCGGGCACTTCCAGCACGGCCTGGGTCAGGCGCAGGCCATGGGCGAACCGCTCCACCACCTCTGGCGCGCGGATGCCTCGCCCCAGCAGGTCCTGCGGCAGGCCTTCCGAGGACCAGCCCGGCCGCTTGGCCGTCGGCCCGGCCGAGAACCACGGCCGCTCCGGTTTGACGCTCGGCTTGTCCATTTCAGCTCTTCCCGGGCTTGTAGGGCCGGCTCGAGCGCCAGTCCTCCGCGATCCGCTGCAATATCGGATCGACGGTCTCGGGCAAGGTCACGATCAGTCGCGCCTTCAGATCGCCCCGCGCGCCGCCGACGAAGGCACCCCGGCCTTTGAGACGCAGGGTCTGGCCCGAGTTCGACCCCTTGGGCACCGTCACCGATACGGTCCCGTCCGGCGTCGGGCACTCCACCTTGCCGCCCAGGACCGCGTCGGGAACCGAGATCGGCAGGTCCATGATCAGATCCGCCCCCTCGACCCTATAGATCGGGTGGGTCGCCAGTTTCAGCTCGATCAGGGCGTCGCCCGCTTCGGTCCGTCCGGGCGAGCCCTGGCCCCGCAGCCGGATCACCTGGCCGCTCGTCGCGCCCTTGGGGATGGTGACGTCGAGCGTCCGCCCGTCCGAGAACTGGATCCGCCGCGTCGCTCCGCCGATGGCATCTTCCAGGCTGATCTCCAGAGTCGCCCGCACGTCCTGCCCGCGACCGATCCCCCGGCCGGGCCCCCGCGCCGTGCCGGCCCCGCCGAAGCGGCCGAAGATCTCTTCCAGATCCAGATCGTCGAACGCCGCACGTCCGCCGGGGCCACCGGTGCCGAAGCCCCCGAACCCGCCCGTCGATCCGCCACCCTGGGTTCCGGCACCATAGCCGCCGCCGTATTTCTGCTGGCCGTCGGCATCGATGTGGCCCGCGTCGTACTGAGCCTTCTTGTCGGGATCGCTCAGGATGTCGAACGCCGCCGAAGCCCGCTTGAACCGCTCCTCGGCCTTGGCGTCGCCCGGGTTCTTGTCGGGATGCAGTTCCTTGGCCAGCTTGCGGAAGGCCGCCTTGATGTCGGCGGCGTTCGCCCCACGGGACACGCCCAGTTCCTTATAGGGATCGCCCGCCACGCCGTTCGCCGCTCCATCAACAGGTCAGTCGGCCCCGCGCTGAACAAGCCGGGCCGTTGTCCTGTCAGTTAGGGCATGCACCGCGTGGCGCAATGTTTTTCAGGCCGCCAGCGGGCGAACCGCCTCCCGACCCCAGCCCCATTCGGCCCCGTATTGCGCCACGGCGACCCGCGCCCCCGCCCCCGGCCCGCCCGGAAAGTCGGCCGTCACGTCGGCTGCGGCATAGACGCCCTCCAGGCCCTCGACCTCGAACACGCGCCGTTCGACGATCCCGTCCAGGATCCTGACGCGGAACCGGCGGGGATCGACCTCGACCGGCTCGAGCTCCCAGCCGTCTCCGCCCAGGCGGGATCGCGGCAGCCAGCGCAGCGTGATCCCCGCCTCGCCCGCCACCGCGCTCAGCCCCGTCGGGCTCCACGGCCGCGCGAAGACGCCCTCGAACCGGAATCCAACCTCCGTGAACCCGGCCCCGCCCGGTGACGAGCCAGCGGGTCCCACCCGCGCCAGGCGTCCCAGGTGTCGCTCCGCCGGGCCCAGATCGAAACGCGCCGTGCGATCGTCCAGGACCACCACGACCGCACCGGCGGCCGCGCCGACCGCCGCCTCCGACTCGGTGCCCTGACGCCCGCGCAGCAGACGCCTCAGCCGCCACAGACCCGGCGTCACTTCCGCCGCCTCGGCGAAGGACAGCAGCTCCCAGCCCACGGCCGTCTCAACCGCCAGCAGGGTCCTGCCGCCCAGAGCCGTCTCGGGATCGACCGAAACGGGGGCCGCGCCCTCCATCGCCACCATCACCGTATTGACCGCGTCCCACCGGTCGACTGGCCCCGCCCCAAGGTGCTGGACCAAGCGCCCGACCGTCGCGGGGGTATCGACGATCCCCCTCTGGGTCAGCCCGCCCGTCGTCTCGCCGACATGGATCGCCATCGGCCGCCAGGGATCGACCGCCACCGCCACGATCGGCCGCGTCTCGGCCTCGGCGCCTGGGAGCGCCGGCAGGTCCAGCACCCGCACGAACGGCCGACCCACCGGGTCCACCCCGCCCACCGGGCGGGACGGGCCGTCTTCTTCCGGCGCGCCGACGTCGATCCGGCGGATCAGCGACGCCGTCGGAGCCTCGTCCAGCGCGATTCGCCCGATCCGCCACGCGCCGGCCTCGCCCTCGACCGTGACCGTATCTCCCGGCTCCAGCCGCAGCGACTCCAGCGGCCCCAGCCGCAGTGTCAGTTGATCCGCCCCCTCCGTCGCCAGGGTCCGCTCAGCCAGCGCCCGCGCCAGCCCCGCCCCGCACACCGCCGCCAGGTCCAGATCGATTCCACCCCCGCCCGCGTCCGCCTCCGCGCGCACGACCACAGCCCCGGTCTGATAGTCCGCCCCATCGTCAATGAAGCGGACCCGCGCCGTCTCCGGCCGCGCCTCCAGCGCCCGCTCCCGCAGCGGCCCGGACGCCGCCTCGCCGAGCGCCAGCCCGTCCAGCGTCAGCGCCACGCCCGCCGCCTCGGCCGCAATCAGCGCCACCCGCCCATCCCGTTCGGCCGCCACGAGGTTGAACGCCCCCAGCAGCGGCTCCAGCGCATCACGCGTCCGCATCGGCCGGTCGATCACATAGCCGGCGACGCGCCCGACCGGCTGCCCGATCTCGACATCATCGTCTGCCAGGCCCCCGCGTCTCAGCATGGCTCCCAGCAGCCCCGTCGCATCCCCGCCCAACCGCCCGTTCAGCCAGTGCCCGGCCCGCCACGCCCCGGCATCGGCCCAGACGCCGCTCAGCCCCGGAAACGCCGGATAGGGCCGCGCATCCCAGCACCACGCATCCGCCCCTTCCAGCATCGGCCCGCCATAGACCGCCGACACCGGGTTGTGCTCCGCCACCGCGAAATGCCCCAGCACCGCCTCCAGCGCCCGCCGCTGCATCGTATCGTCCCGCGCCCCGGTCGAATGGGGCGGCAGGAAGCTCTCGCTCGACTTGGGGTCCTGGAACAGGTTCGGCGCATTGCCGCCCCGGTCGACCGCCGCGCAGCCGAACTCTGTCAGCCGGATCGGCTTCATTCCCGGCGCCCAGGCCGTCGGCGTCGCCGCCCGCACCCCGCCCGGCCGATCATGGTGGGCGTTTGCCCACCAGCCCTTCAGGTCCTTGGCCCGGAACACCCAGTCCTCGCCATGCGCCGTATCCACGATTGGCGTCCGCGTCTGGGCCGCGCGGTCGGCGTCGCTGGCATAGAACCAGGCGAACCCCTCCCCGCCCGCGACCTGACCGGCCAGATAGGCTGCATCGTCCGGCCCGGCGAAGCGCGCGCCATCCACCCCGCCGGCACCGCTGCGCCAGTCCCCCAGCGGCGGATACCAGTCGATCCCCACGTAATCGATCGCCGCATCGGCCCACAGCGGATCCAGATGAAAGATCACATCCCCTGACCCGTCGTTTGGCCGGTGCCCCGCATATTCCGACCAGTCGGCCGCATAGGACAGGGTGACGTCCGGGCCGACCAGCGCCCGGCACTCGCCCGCCAGCGTCCGATATCGCGCCACCGCCGGATAGCCACCCGCCGCGTCGCGGGTCCAGGTCAGTCCCCGCATCTCCGACCCGATCAGCAGCCCGTCGCACCCGGTCTCGGCCGCCAGGGCCGCATAGTGGCGCGCCAGCCGCCTCAGCCCCCAGCCGTCCGCCGTCCCGAACAGGGCCTCCACCTCGGCCGCCGCCCCCGCCCCGTCCGCGCCCTTGATCCGGCCCCGCCAGGGATAGGCCGCCTGCCGCAGCCCGCCGTAAGGATCGGGCAAAGCATTGTCCGCCGGCACATCCATGAAGACGAAGGGATACAGGGTCACCGCCCAGCCCCGCGCCTTCAACGCCGCCACCGCCTGCCGCACACTCGCGTCCGACGGCGTGCCCCCATAGGCGGAGGCCCCGTCCACCTCGGAAATCAGATGCGCGCTCCCTCGATCCAGCCCCGCCACCGACCAGGTCAGGGGCTCCGTCGGCTTGTCGCGCCGCTCCACCCCCGGCCGGACGACGCAGTGGCCGGCCCTCAGGTCGGTCCCGAACCAGCCGATCACCAGACTGACCCGTTTTAGGTTCGGCAGCTGCGCCGCCAGCTGATCCAGCGAGGCGATCAGGTCGGTCCGCCCGTCGCCCAGATGGACATTCTCCGCCGCCGTCCTTGTCAGCCCCTCGCGCCGCATCACCGGCTCGGTCGCCAGCACGAACTCCCCCGCCCCGGGGATCAGACAAACCCCCTCCAGCCGCGCCTCCAGCCCCTCCGCCTCTGGCCGCCGGAACACCTCGAAAGACAGCTGCGGCAGCCGATCGCCATACGGCCCCAGCGCCAGATCCTCAAACACCACATAGGCGGTGCCGCGATAGGCCGGGGCCGCCCCCTCCACCGCCTCGATCAGCGGATCCGGCGTCTGATCCTCGGTGCCGCGATAGACCCGCATGGCCACGCCCGCCTGATCCATCGGCTGACCGTCGGCCCAGACTCGGCCGATGCCGTCGATCGGCCCCTCGCACAGGGCCACGGCGAAGCTCAGCGAATAACCGTAGTCGACCGTCCGGGGTCCGCTCTTGGACGCCCCGCCCCCGGTCTTGCGCTCCCGGAACCGCGCCGCCCAGATGACCTGGCCCGTCACCCGCGCCCGCCCGAACACACAGGCCATCGGCGACCCTTCCGCCGTCGACTGCAGCTTCAGCGTCTCCAGCCGGGGCCCGACCTGCCGCGCCGGCGACAGGGCGTTCACCAGACTGCGATCCACCGCGCTGCCCAGCGCCGCCCCGATCGCCTGCCCGACCCCGCCCCCGATCGCCTCGCCGACGCCGCTCAGGATCACCTGCGCCATGATCTAGGTCTCCAAAGTTCGTTGGTGGGTTTTGGTGGCTGGTGGCTGGTGGCTGGTGGCTATTCCGTCGTCACCGTCCACACCGGTCATTCCCACGCACGCCCCACCAGTCACCAGTCACCAGTCACCAGTCACCAGCCACCCCTCATCCACCCCTCACGCCCCCGGCCACCCGAACGCCGCCACCAGCCGCCTCTGCCACCATGGCCCCATCCAGCTCTCGATCACCGCCCGCCCCCAATAGGCGTGGATGATCCTCGGCTCCGGCGGGCCCATCTCGCTCAGAATGGCGCAGTGCTTGACCACCGCCCCCTCCGCCATGCGGAACAGCAGCACATCCCCCGGCTGCATCCGCGCCACCGGCTTCTGGACCAGCCACCGCCCCGCCGCCGTCAGCAGCCGCTCTTCGCCGCCGACCTCGGCCCAGTCCGGCGCATAGGCCGGCAGCCCCTCCGGCTCCTGGCCCACGACCTCGCGCCACACCCCCCGCACCAGCCCCAGACAGTCCGCCCCCACGCCCCGCACGCTGGCCTGATGCCGATAAGGCGTCCCCAGCCAGGCCCGGGCGGCAGCGACCACCACCGCCGCTTCTCCCTCCCCGTCCGGGGAGGGTGGTCGGAGCGCAGCGGAGACCGGGTGGGGCCGGCCCGGCAACCCGGACGCAGACCTGCCCTCTATCGCCCGGCCGCCCTCGCCCGGTCGCTTCGCGACCTGTGGGGAGCCGATCGTATACGATCGGTCCGCGCCCCCGAGGGGGAGGGAGACGACCGAGCGTGCCTCCCCCCTCACCGCGCCCCCCCGTCATGCCGCCCGCCGGTCACCGGCCGCGCCATCAGGAAGTCGTCCCCCGGTATCCCCGGAAAACCCTGGAAATTGATCCCGTTGCCGAACACCCCGACGCAGGTTTCCCACCGCTTGTCGCAAGTCCGACCCATCGGCTCGCCCCGGCACCGTCCATCCCCCAGCACGGCGTCACAGCCGCGCCCATAGGTCCGCCCGACCACCCGCTCCAGCGCCGCCAGCGGGCCCTCGACCTCCGCCATGAACCCGGCCCCTTCACGCCGGATCCGCGCCAGGGTCCCGCCCCCCAGCCGCACCTTCAGATCCGACCGCATCCAGTCCACCCGCCAGACCGTCACCCGCGCCCGGTCCCACAGCCCGGCCACCACATCGTCCTCGGCGATCCGGTCGTCCTCGAGCACGCCGGAGACCGCCAGCGTCCCGCCCGCCAGCCCTGTCGCCCCCTCCATCGCCCCTTGCGTCCACCCGCTGCCGGCGACACAGAGCACACCGTCCACGGTCAGATCCCGGTCGTGGTCGGTGAACCCGAACCGCCCCCCGTCCGCCCGCGTGACGATCCAGGCATGACACAGCGTCGCCGCCCCGCGCTCGATGCGGGCGGCCAGGTCGTCTGGAATGTGTCTCATGATCCGCCCTCTGGAGGGCTTAGGTCTTGGGGCTTAGGGCTTAGCGGTGGCCTCGCGGCCGACCCTCGACCCTACTCCCTAAGCCCTAAGCCCTCACTTCAATCAGCGGCACCGCCGCCATCCGGCCCGCGTCGAAGCTCTCCAGCGTCATCTCCAGCCGGTCCGCGTCGAACCGCACCGGCGTGTCGAACAGGAAGCCCGCGGTCACCGCCGCGCCCGCCGCAGGCGCCGTCGCCAGCGTTACCGCCCCGGTCGCCGCATCCACAGCAAACGCGCCGGCCGCCAGATCCACGCCCCCGACCGCCACCCGCACCGATCCCTCGACCGGCTTGGTGATCGGGCGTTCCAGATCGCCATAGGCCTTCACCAGGGCGAACGTCGCCCGCACCCCGTCCCCGACCCCCAGGTCCTGGTCCGTCGCCGCCGGCGTCCCGCCCGGGGCACACGAGGCGAAGTCGGCGAAGTCCCGGAACCGGAACCCGTACAGCCGCCCCCGCCGCGCCTCGAAGAAGGCCGTCAGCTCGGCCATGTCGGCCAGCGACCTCAGGTTCGCCCCGATCAGATAGCGCCTGCGCCCCATGACCCACGGGCTGTTTCGCCGCTCATGGCCGGACGCCAGGGTGACGATCTCGGTCCGCCGCTCGACCCCACCGGTCGACCCGAACGCCAGCCGCGCGGGCAGGCGCACCTCATGAAAGCTCATCGACGCCCCCGATCCGCGCCCTTGTCATCCCCGCGAAAGCGGGGACGCACTTCGTGAAAGCTCATCGATCATTCCCTTCAAAGCCTTCGCGCGCCGAGCGCGGTCGCACGCGCCAGCATCTGGGCGATCTGCGCCTCGGACCGCAGCAGGGCCGGAGCCCCGCCGTCGACGCTGACATTGACCGTCACGCCCCCGCCGCCGCCCGGCTCGATCGCCCCGGACCCCGCCGGCCGAAATACCTCGGGCCCGCGCTCGCCGACCAGATAGGCCCCGCCGCCCCGCACGCCGCCGCCATCCGCCCGCGCCCCGCCGAACCCCGCCGCGCCCGAGACTGCCCCCGAGACCGCCCTGGCGATCGCCTCGCCCAAGCCGGTGGACCCGCCCACACCAGACCCCGCCGCCCCCAGCACCGCCCGCGCCAGTTCCGAAAGAGACACCTCCCCGTCCGCCGCCGCCCGCGCCAACGACTGGGTCAGACTGGCCCCCGCGCGCGCGAAGGCGTCCTCGATGCTCGCCGCCGCCCGCTCCGCCGGCTCCCGCAACGCCTCCAGCGCCACGGCGGCCTCCGCCGCCCGCATGGGCAAGGTGTCCAAGGGTTCGTCGGTCATCAATTCCCTTTCTCCCTCCCCCTCGGGGGAGGGTGGCTGAGCGCAGCGAAGCCGGGTGGGGGCGGCAAGGCCAGGCCCCACAGACCCGTGTCTGCATCGCGCGCCCTGCCCACCCCGTCATCGCTTCGCAATGACGACCCTCCCCCGAGGGGGAGGGAGAAAAATGCTAGTCCGGCCACGCCCGCATCAGCGCCTCGACCTCGCCACGCCCCATCGGCGTGACCTCCGGCCCCCGCGCCGTCAGCATCCGCCACTCCTTCAGCGACAGCCGCCAGAACCCCTCCGGCGACACCCCCAGCGACACCGCCGTCCGCAGCATCGCCGCCCAGCCTGTGGCCTCAGTCACCGGACGCGGCCACGAACGCCGCCGCCACCGCCTCTGCCGCCTCAACCGGCGACACCGCCGACCGGTCCAGCCCCTCCGCCAGCGCCCCCTCGCCGCCGCCGCGCAGCAGGGCCGCCAGCACCGCCGTCAGGTCCCGCGCCGACAGGCTCCGCATCCGCGCCGCCAGCCCCTCGACCCCCGACACCCCCAGCGCCGTCTCGATCTCGGCCAGCGCCCCCAGGGTCAGGCACAGCCGCCGCTCGATTCCCGCCAGCACGGCGACCGCCTCGCCCCGTGCGCCATTCCAACCGATCCCGTTCTCGGGCATCCTGTCCCTCATGATCCGCACCTTGACCGCCTGCCTTGCCGTCCTCAGCCTGGCCGCCTGCGCCACCCCGCCGGCGCCCGACACCGGCGGATCCAGCCCGGACGGCTACGCCCTGGCCGACCTACTTCCCGCCGAGGCCCCCGCGCTCGCGCGCCAGGCCGCGGCCTGGGGCGACCATCGCCTGATCGGCTTCATCGGCATCGTGCTGGTCTTCCCCGGGGCCGACGCCGTCGCCGCCGACCGCCTCGGCTACCGCGTCATCGACGCCGGCGGCGACAGCTTCACCACCGACGCCCAGCGCGAACGCGCCGACCGCGCCTATGCCTTCGCCGAGCGGTGGAACACCGCCATGCTGGCTACAGCGCGCTGAACCCGACCGCCCCGCCGCTGGCCAGGCTGATGGCGAAGGTCGCCTCGCCCTCGTGGTCGCCGGCATATTCCAGTGCCGCCACCAGGAACGCCCCCTGCAGCACACCGAAGTCCGGCACGATCAGCTGCCAGGTCTTCAGCGCCTGATCGAAGAAGGCCTCGCGGATCGCCGCGTCCGAGGCCGCATCGCGAAAGATGCCCTGCCCCGACACCGCCGCCGACTTGACCCCGGCCCCGCCCAGCAGCTCGCGCCACCGCCCGGCCGAGTCCGCATCGGTCGCATCCACCGTCCGGGCGTTCAGCGAGATCGTCCGCGCCCTCAGTCCCGCCACCGTCGTGAACACGCCCGGCGCGCCCTCGATCTTCAGCAGGATATCCTTGCCGCGTTGAGCCGCCATGTTGGTTCTCCCGTGATTGGAGGCAGTAGGCAGTAGGCAGTAGTGGCCGATGCCTCCCCGCTGCGCGTCAACGGGGACCAAGTGCCGGCTGATACTGCGCCCTACTGCCTACTGCCTACTGCCTACTGCCTACTGCCTACTGCCTAGACTTCTTCCGTCACCGCCCGCACCCGCAGCAGCCCCCAGACCCGCTTCTGGTCGGCCGAGCGGAACACGTCGGCATAGGTCGCCCGGATCGACACGGTGCGGACCCCGTCCGCTTCCAGCGCCGCCTCGTGGATCGCCGCCCGCACCGCCGCCAGGATGGCCTTGGCCTCCTCCGTGCCCAGGAACCGCGAGGCGCAGCGCAGGCTCAGGGTGTGCTCCACCCCGCACCCGTCCGCCGCCACCGGCCGGCTCTCGCACCGCCCGACGCTCAGATAGGGCCAGATCGCCCCCCGGGGGGCCTCGTCCCAGACCCTGGCCGGCTCCCCCAGCAGGGCCCGCACCGCCGCATCCGCCCGCAGGTGCGCGATCAGCGCCTTCTGCAGCGCGCTCTCATGATCCCTCATCGGCTTCGCTCCAGGCTCAGGCTCACGCGTCCCGGCCGGTCCGGATCCCCGTCGACCGCCGCGATCGTCCAGTCGGCCCCGCCGAACCGGACCACCCGGCCCTCGCCCAGCCGCGGATCCGCCCGTGTCTCCGCTGTCGCCGTCTCAATCGACGCGGTGACGCCGGCCTCCGTCCGCTCCCGCCGCCGACGCCCGTCCAGCCTCAGCCAGACCGACCCCAGGGCCTCGAACGACACCGCCCGCCCGCCATAGGGCGTCTCCGCCGCGACCGGCTCCAGCAGCTGCGCCAGCGTGCGCGCGCTCAAGTAGCCCGCAGGGGGGTAGCGTAACGAGGAGGTCACAACCGCACCACGCGATACGGCGCGATCCACGCCTCCACGGGCCGGATCGACATCTCCACCTCGCCCCGCTCATAGGCCCTCAGCGCCAGCATCAGGATCGCCAGCCGCAGCGGCGCCGCCGAGGTCGAGGTCAGGGCAAGCCCCACCTCCCCCTCGACCCGCGCCCGGGCCGCATCGATCAGCGTCTGGATCAGCCCGTCCTCCGCCTCATGCGCGACGCGCAGGAACAGCTTCGCCTCCGTGAGGCTCACGGGTGCGGTCATGGGAACTCTCCGATTTTCAGGGATTGCGCACGCCCTTCTCCCTCCCCCTCGGGGGAGGGTGGTCGGAGCGCAGCGGAGACCGGGTGGGGACGGCCGGCGACCCATCGTGCGGCCTTGCCTTGCCGCCCCCACCCGGCGCTTCGCGCCTGCCCTCCCCCGAGGGGGAGGGAGATCGTCGTCGTCAGGCCATCAGCTCACGCTGAACTTCATCACCTTGATCGCATCGAAGTTCTGCACCCCGCCCCCGACCCGCTTGGTCGTGTAGAACAGCACATAGGGCTTGGCCGAATACGGGTCCCGCAACACACGCACCCCCGCCCGGTCGACGATCAGATACCCCCGCTGGAAGTCCCCGAACGCGATCGCATGGCTGTTGGCCGCGATGTCCGGCATGGTCTCGATCTCGGTCACCGGATAACCCAGCAGCGACGCCGTCTCCCCCGGGCGCGTCGCCGGGGCCCAGATGTAGTTGCCGTCCGCATCCTTGAATTTGCGCACGGTTGAGACCGTCTTGCGGTTCATCACGAACCGCCCGTTCGGCCGGAACTGGGCCTTGGGTGCATAGATCAGATCCAGCAGCCGGTCGGTCGGGCTGGTCGCCGTGAACGCCCCCGCACCCCCCGCCGCGACATAGCCGATATTGCCCCACACCTGGCTGGCGTCGGCCACGATCGGATAGGCCAGGAACCCCTTGGGCTTGTTGACCCCGTCGCCGCTGACGAAGGCCGTGGTCTCCTGCGCCGCGAAGGCGTCCTCGACCTCCCCGGCCAGCCATTCGTCCAGGTCGACCAGGGCGTCGTCCAGCAGGGTCTGGGTCGCCGCCGGATTGGCGTACAGGTCGGCCGCCGGGAACTCGAGCAGGGCCAGGGTCGCCGGATCCGTCTCTGGCCGCGCCGCCGTCTCCGCCACCCAGCCCGAAGCGATCCCCGCCGTCGACACCGGCTTCCTGAACACGCCCGAGGCCACGGTCCGCACGGTGGCGATCTCGCGCATCGGACTGGTCGCCATCAGCCGCCGCTCGATCGCCCGCTCGGTCTCGGCCGGCACCACATAGCCGCCCGAGGTCGGCGCCGACGACAGCCCCGCCTTGATCTCCAGCCCCAGCTCCCGCCCGGTCCGCACATAGCCGTCAAAGGCCGCTTTCACCTCCCCATCGCCGAAGGGCGATGGGGAGGACAGGTCGGCCCTGGCCGACCAGGAGGGGGCGACTCCGCCCTCGACCTTGGGCCGCCGCGCCTCGCTCAGCGCCCGGTCCAGCCGCGCCTGCGCCTGCCCCACCGCCTGATCGATTCGCGCCACCTTCTCCTCCAGCAGCGTGTCGGCGCTGGCCTTCTTCTCGATCTCGTCCAGCCGGGCGTCGTTCGCCCCTTTGAACGCCTCGAACGCCGCCATCATCTCGTGCATGGCGCTGCGCGCTTCCGGCGAACCGGATGCAGTCTTGGTCTCTTTCATGATGTCTCCTGGATAAAAGGAAGTCCTCTCCCTCCCCCTTGGGGGAGGGGGGTCGAAGCGGAGCGAAGACCGGGTAAGAACGGCCGGCACCCCCTCGTCCGGCCTCGCCGGGCCGCCCCCACCCGCTCGCTTCGCGAGCCGCCCTCCCCCGGAGGGGGAGGGATAAAATCTGTGATCAAACCACCTCGAACCGCGCCCCCGGCAGCATCGGAAACGTCACCAGCGACACCTCCCACAGCTCGACGCCCGACAGCACCCGCAGCCGCCCGTCCCGCCGCGCCCTCGCCGCCCGGAACCCGATCGACAGCCCGTCCAGCCCCCCTGCCCGGCTCAGCGCCTGCGCGTACCGCGCCTCAGCCGACCAGTCGGCGATGCGCCCGCGCACGAACAGCCCGCGCCCGTCCTCGACGACCGCGTCCCAGACCCCGACCACCGCCCGGCTCTCGTGCTGGTGCAGCATCCGCACCCCCGCCGCGCCGGTGCGCCTCAGACTGTCCGTGAACGCCCCCGCGGCCACCACATCCCCGTTCAGATCCGCCACGCCCCACAGGGAGGCGTAGCCCTGGATCAGGAGGGCACCGTCGCTCTCCCTCCCCCTCGGGGGAGGGTGGTCGAAGCGCAGCGAAGACCGGGTGGGAACGGCCCGGCGATCCATCGTGCGGCCTTTCCCGGCCGCCCCCACCCGGTCGCTTCGCGACCTGTGCGGAGCCGATCGTATACGATCGGCCCGCGCCCCCGAGGGGGAGGGAGAAAACCGCGCCGCATCCCTCATTCCCCCGCCTCCAGCCGCTTCTCGATCCGCTCGACCGCCGCCCGCGTCGCGATCCCCTGCTCCTCCAGCCGCGTCAGCCGCTCAGCCACCAGCCTCTGCTCCCCGACGCGCTCCTCCAGCGACGCGATCCGCGCCGCCGCCCCGCCGGCCCAGACCAGGCCGCCGATCGTCTGCACCGCCAACGCCACGGCCAGGCCGGTCGCGAGTTTTCGTAGGTCGTCCATGTCTCGCTCCGCTCGGGTGGCTGGTGGCTGGTGGCTGGTGGCTGGTGGCTGGTGGCTGTCCGCGTCATCCGCGGTGCCAGGCGTCAAGGCCGGTCGCCGTACAGGCAGTCACCAGCCACCAGCCACCAGCCACCCCCTGACCCAACCACCCCTACCCAGCCACCCCCGCCATCCGCCGCCGCTCCTCGTCCGTCAGGAACCCCGCCCCCGACAGCCGCGCCCACAGGGCATCGCGCTCGGGCTGCAGCGCCGGCACCGCGTCCAGGTCCGGCTCGATCCGCACGCCCGAAAACCGCCCGCCCAGCCACCCGCTCAGCGCCCCGGCCGTCTTCCGCGCCAGCGGCACCACCGTCCCGCGCCAGAAGGCGGCATTGGCCTCGCGATAGTTGGCGTAGGTCGCGTCGCCGGGGATCCCCAGCAGCTGCGGCGGCACCCCGAAGGCCAGGGCGATCTCGCGCGCCGCCGCGTGTTTGCCGGCGATGAAGTCCATGTCGGCCGGGCTCATCGACATCGGCTTCCAGTCCAGCCCGCCCTCCAGCACCATGGGCCGGCCGGCATTGCCCGCCCCGGCGTGCGCCTCGCCCAGCTCGGCCTTCAGCAGGGCGAACTGCGCCTCGGTCAGCCGCTCCCCGTCCGCCCCCTTGAACACCAGGGCCCCGCTGGGCCGCGCCGCATTGTCCAGCAGCGCCTTGTTCCAGGCCCCCGAGGCATTGTGCACGTCGATGGCCGCCGCCGCCGCCTCCAGCGGCGAAAATCCGTAATGGTCGTCGGTCGGGTTCCACAGCTTCAGCTGCATCACCGGCATCCAGCCGTCGGCCGCCCGCCCGATCCGCACCGACCGCCCGCCGACCGCATAGTCATAGGCGTCCGGCCACCCGGCCCGGCCGGGCACCACCTGCACCCGGTCGGGCCGCAGCGACCACAGCTCTTCGGGCTCGGTCTCCCCCACCGCCTCGACATAGGCATTGCCCGCCGTCTGCAGCGCGCCATACAGGCCCTCCAACCACTCGGCCCCCGACTGCTCGGGATTGGGCTGACGCAGCAGCCGCGCGGCCGGATGGTCGTCGTCCCGCGCCCCGTCGGCGAACACCACCAGGGGCGTCGCCGCGCAGGCCTCGGCGATCATCCGCACGCAGCGATAGGCCACGGCGTTCCTGGCGAACCCCTCGCGCGCCAGACTGCCATAGTCGCGCGGCGTCCACCGGGGCCGCCCCGCGCCGGTCAGGGCGATCAGGGGGCCCGCGCGGCTGGCCTTGGTCTCGTCCGCGCCCGCCGTGGCGGCCGCCCGCGACCGGCCCGGCTTCCACCAGCTGGAAATTGCCATCGAATGATCCTGGGTTGGCAGCGCCGCCGGCACGGGCGGGCTGCGGGAAAGAACGGCGTGGACCTTGCGGCGCGAAACGCGGGTGTCTCGAAACGAGGCATGGCGGAGGGCGGCGACATGACGGACTTCGATCAATTTGCGGTGCAGGTCGGCCGCACCGACCTGGGCTCCTGGCACTGGTCGGTCATCGACCGGGACGGCGCCGTCATCGCGCGCGGCCGGGGTCAGGACCAGACCGAGGCCCGGTGCCATGCCCTCACCCGGGCCCGCACGCTGTCGCGAACCCTCCGCGTCGCGGAGCCCGCGTGATGGGCGAATTCATCGCCTTCGCGCACCGCCACCGTCGCCTGGCCACCGGCCTGGTCCTGCTGCTGGCTGTCGGCCGCATGGCCGCCACCGTCATCCACCCCTAGGGTCGTTCGGGCCCCGAGGCTCCGGCGGCGGGGCGGCGTGATGGACAGCCCGCGGCCCGATCGGCATGATGGGGGCTCGGTCCGGGGGCTCACGTGAAAAGACTATGGCCGCTCGCCACCCTCTGCGCCGTGGCGGCCTGCGCTTCGAGGCCTTCGGAGCCCGTGGTGGCGACCTGCGCGGGCAGCGGCCCGACCGCCGTGCTGGTGATCGGCGATTCCTGGGCCTCGATGGGCGCTCTGGACCGCAGCGGAGCGGCGGCCGTCGGCGCGCGGTTCTGCAGCATCGGCTTTCGTGGCCGTACGTCCCGCCAGATCGCCGACACGATACGGACGCTCCCGCCCACGGCCCTGGCGGCCGCAGGGGCCCCGCGCACGATCATCCTTCTCGCGGGGGTCAACGACGTCATGCAGCATGTCGGCGCCGATCGGTACGCCGCCGGGATGGCCGATCTTCGCGCCGCCGCCCGCACGATCAGCGATGACGTGCGCGTCGTCGAGATCCCTTGGACCACCCCCACGCCCAGGGCCAGGACCCCCCTCAGCTGGGCCAAGCGACTGGCCCATCGCTTATGGAACGACCAGGGCCGAACCGACGTCACGACGCGTTACCGCCAGGCGGTGCGCACGGACATCGACTTCGACGCCTTCCTGCCCTCCTACGCGGGCCATGAGGACCGCTATGTGGACGGCGTTCACCTGACCCCGGCCGAACACGACCGGTTCGGCGCCTATCTGGGTGCCGCAGCGCGCTGATCCTGAAGACGCCGACAGCTGGAAAGTGGGTGCCGGCCGGCGCGCGCAGGCATCCCCGTGGCATGAAGGAAACTATGGTTAATATTCGTTAGGAAAGCCATGCCGAGACGCCCGACTCGATTTACCGTGAAGCTGGCGCGTGACAGGTTTCTGCGGTCAGGACACACACGGGAGGGCCGTGGAGTTCGATCCCAGAGGCCTCCCCGATGACGCGTCTGCACCTGTTCGCCAACGCCACGCTCGACGCCCTGGGCCGCGCCACCCGGCTGGCCCGAAGCTGGATCGCGCGAAAACTGCATGGCCGCCGCCGCGTACACCCCCGCTATATCGACTGAGCCGGCCGCGGCTTCGCCTGTCTGACTTCCATTCCCCGGACCCCGGACCCCTGGATCAGATTGATCCTGCACAGGTCTAAACTACCGTACCGTGGCACACCCCGACCCGCTGCCGGTCTCCACGTCGGGGCCGAAGCGGCCGCGCCGCGTGTGACGGCTTAGTTCTGCCTTTTTATGCGAACGAGCTGCAACCTAACGCTGTTGTCGTGCGTAGCTCCGCCACGCGACATAGATCGCGGACGGAGGAATTTAATGTTGTTCGGGGTTTTCGCTGTTACGCTGGTCGGTGCGTTGGTTGCCGGTATCTTTTGGCCTGTGGTCCAGGAAAGTCGTCGCCTCGCAGCGATGACGGACGCCGATCGACAATTGGAAGACGAACAGGCTCGGATCGACTCTCGCGCCTGGTGATCGCCTCGCGGCGGACGGCGCGCAAGAGCACCGCTCCCCTCACCCATACGCCAGCCCCGTCAGGGCCCTGAGCTGCCGCGTGTATTCGTCCGTCACCCGACGCGCCAGATAGTCGTGCCCGGCCGGCGACGGGTGAAGGGTGTCGCTCGAGATATACAGGTCCGAGTTGCCCGTTCCGTTGGTCGCCCCGATCCGACCGGTGCCCGACTGCCAGGCGACCGACTGGGCATTGGTCGCTGAAGGATCCAGATAGATCGAGAACGGATCCGCCGCTGCGACGAAGCCCGCCTTGATCAGGTCGAACCGGGCCTGGTTGACCACCGACCCCGGCGCGGTCCACGGGCCGACGACGGCGATCAACGCCTTGGGCTGGCGGGCGCGGATCGTCTGGATGAAGGCGGTCACGGCGGCGCTCAGGGTGCCGGCCGTCTGGGCCGCGCCGTCGTTGATCCCGCCCGCGATCACCACGCAATCGACCTGTCCGTCCCGGTCATAGTCGCCAAAGGCGTCGCGCTCGGCGAAGTTCAGATAGCCGGCCGTCCCGTTGGCCACGTAGCCGGTGCCGCCGATGCCGCCGCCGATCATCTCGCCGAATCCGGCCAGGTCCCCGAACTGGAAAGCCCATCCCCCGCGCGCGTTGGTCATGCCCGACCCCGCCACATAGCTGTCGCCCACGATCAGGGCCCGGGGCATGTCCTGGGCGGCGGCGGGCCACACTGAATAGAGGGCGGGCACGTTCAGCCCGCGCAGCTGGGGCAGCCCCCCGGACAGCCCGCCGAAATACAGCTCGACGGTCCGCACCGCCGATGACCCGAAATCCACCGCGGTGTAGCGGAAGCGCCCGTGGCCGGTCTCCGATCCCGCATTGGCGGCATAGAAGGGATCGCTGCCCGACGCCTTCTGGCCGTTGACCCGGATCTCGACGAACCCGCCGTTGGACCCATAGCTGGGAGCGAAGGTCGCGTAGTCGAACCGAGGCGCATCGGTCACGAACCGGACGCCGAAGCCCGCATGCGCCCCATAGGTCGGGGTGGCCGTATAGGTCACGCTCCGCGCCGACCAGTTGCCGCCGCCGTCCTGCGACTGGAACCCGCCGACGGATCGCAGCCTGGGCGAGTTGGGCAGGATGGACGGCGTCGTCGTGGTCGCGCCGTTGACCGTGGAGGCCGCGCCCAGCGCGCCCTGCGTGATCGTGGGAGCCGAGGTCATGACGCTGGCCGGCACCCCCGACACGGCGCGCGCCAGCAGCCGCCGCGCCCGCGTCTGAGGATCGGTCGGCAGGGCGTCGATGGCGGACAGGCCCGCGTTCACCTTGCCGAAGGCCGCGCGCAGGGTGTCGCCCGTGCCGTCGTCGGCGACCGAGCCCAACGCGATTTGGGAAAGAGGCATCTACAGCGTCCTGTCTGCGGTGAAGGTGGTGGTGTCCGCGCGCACCGCGGTGCTGTCGGCGCGGGGGACGGTCGCGCCCTGGCCGGGCGTCAGCGTCCGCGACGCATAGCCCAGCGCCTGTCCGAGGCTCAGTCCCATGGCGCTGCCTCCGTCTCGTGCCCGGTCAATCGAACAGCGCGACCAGGCTCTGCGCCGTCGTCCCCGTCTGCAGCACGCGGCTACACTGGATCGGCAGATAGCCGACCGGATGGTTGGAAAAGGTCACGGCCGCCCCGCCGGGCGCGGCGACCGGCACCACCCGCACATGCCCGGCCACGCCGAGGTACAGCGCCTTGGCGACGGCGGTCAGGTCGGTCGTATCGCTGGGCGTCACGGCCTCGGCGCGGCGCGCGGGCGACGCGGGCGAGGGATCGCGCGACGCATAGGCGTCGGTCGGGTTGGGCATGAAGGCCTCCTGGTTGTCAGCTCAGATCAGTCGGATGCGCGGTCCGGCGGACCGGTCCAGCAGCAGCTGGGAGATGGCCCAGACCAGGGCGTCGGCCCGGTCCGGACTGTGTCCCGGCGCTTCGCTGCCCAGCCCCATCAACTCTTCTTCCAGCGCGTTGAACCGGCCGCAGTGGACGACCTTGCCGCGTTCATACAGCGCCGCCACCGGCTCGGCCCTTGCTCGCTTGGCCCGCGTCGCCTGCACCAGCCGGATCGGCGTGTCGCACCCGGCCTGCTGCAGCACCGTGCGCACCATCTCGCCGCCCTGGTTCGACTCGGCCACGATCTGGTCGGCCTCGACCATCCGCGCCGTCTCGACCACGCGCCGGGCCCAGGCCAGGGGCGTCAGCCCGCGGATCGACCGGTCGGCCAGCACATAGGCGCGGCCCTCGGCGCGTCCCGCCGCCACGATCCCGCAGGCGTCGCCCGTGGTCGTGATCGGCGGATCGACCGCCACCACCGTCCGCTCCAGATGCTCGGGCCGCTCACCCCGCGCCGCCGCGATGTCCTCGGCCCGGAAAAGGGCCCCCTCGCCCTCGACGACCAGCCCCTCCATCTCTTGGGCCTCCAGCCGCGTCCCGGCATAGAGGGCGCGCAGATGCTCCAGATACAGTTTCGGCAGATTGGCGGCGTTGGCATGGGTCGCCCCGCGCGACTCCTCCGTCCCCGGCTCGGCCAGCAGCGTCCGCAGCGCCGCGATCGGTCGGGGCGTGGTGGTGATCACCAGCTGCGGGTTGTCTCCCCGCCGCAGCCCGAACCTCAGATTGGACAGCACCCGGCCCGGCTCGCGCCAGGCGCAGAATTCGTCGGCCCATGCGCCATGGAACTGCGGCCCTCTCAGACTGTCGGGATCCTCCGCCGAAAAGGCATAGGCCACCGCCCCGCTTGTCCAGACCAGCCGCTTGCGCCCCGCCTCCCAGCGGGGCCGATCCCGTCCCAAGGCCATGGCCTTCAGCCCGGAGGGGCCCTCGACCATCACCTCGCGCACATCATGCAGCGCGGGCCCGACCAGGGCGAAGGTGAAGTCCGAAGCCTCCGCCAGACCATGCAGCCAGTGTGCCCCGGCGAACGTCTTGCCGGAGCCTCGACCGCCCAGCATGACCCAGGTCCGCCACGCTCGGACGGGCGGTATCTGATGGTCGATCAGCTTGGGATTAGCGTGGAAGAGCCGTTTCCACTCCCCCTCCGTCGCGGGCATCTGCCGCGAGGCGTTTGGCTTCAACAAGCGCGTGATTGTGCTCCAGTCGATCGAGCAGTTCGGCCTTGTACCGCTCGACCGTCTCGGGATCGGGTCTGTCACCGTCGTTCATCTCATCCTCTGCGCTGTCGCCCTCGCAGCCGACCGCGGCCATCAGCCGTCGCGCGGCGCTCTCGACGGCCGCCACCGCGCGGGCCAGGTTGGTGATGGCGCGGGTCTTCTTGTCGATGGCCGTCAGGTCGCCCTCGGGCACCGGCCAGGCCGCCACGGCCGAGAAAGCCCCGTCGATCATGGAGCGCAGGTCCTGCAGCCGGGCCTCGACCCAGGCGGCCTGAACCGCCACCGCGCCCCGCGCCTCATCCCCTTTTCCCGCCATGCCCAAACTATAGGGCACCAGCGTCACAAGGCGAGTTCGACGCCTCGAACGAACCAGCGATGCCTGATTTCTATGGGGTTTCCAGCGTGAGTGCGGACAACTCGCGCATGGATGTTCGACACGGCGGGGCTGCGGACGCGCCTCAGACCGCGCGCCGCGCCAGGACCATGTCCTCGGGTCGGCTCAGCAGATCGGTCATCTGTCCGATCAGCTGGGCGATCTGGATCGGCTTGCCGACATGGCCGTCCATCCCCGCCGCCCGGCAGGCCGCGACCTGTTCCGGCTGGACATTGGCCGTCAGGGCCAGGATCGGGGTGGCCCCCACGGTGCCGCCCAGGGCCCGGATGGCGCGGGTCGCGTTCATCCCGTCCATCACCGGCATGTGGACGTCCATCAGGATCAGGTCGTAGCTCCCGCGCGCCGCGGCCTGCACCGCCTCGGCCCCGTCGCACACCGTATGCAGGTCCACGCCCCAGGCCTGCAGCAGGATCCGGACCAGTTCCCGATTGGCCGGCGCATCGTCGGCCATCAGCACCTTCAGCCCGGCGGGCAGATCCCCGGCCGTCTGGATCGTCTGCGCATCGGCCGCCTCGGCCGCGATCAGCGGCACCTCGAACCAGAAGGTCGAGCCCTCGCCCGGCCGGCTGGTCACCCCGATCTCGCCGCCCATCATCTCGATCAGCCGCTGGCAGATGGCCAGCCCCAGCCCTGTTCCCCCATACACCCGGGTGGTGGAGGCGTCCGCCTGGGTGAACCGATCGAACAGTCCGTCGATCTTGTCCGCCGCGATGCCGATGCCGCTGTCGGTCACGGCCACCCGCAGACGCGCGCCGACGGCGCCGACGTCCAGTCGGATCTGGCCGCTGGCGGTGAATTTCATCGCGTTCGACAGGAAGTTCAGCGCGACCTGCCGCAGCCGCCCCTCGTCGCCCATGATGGCGGCCGGCAGGTCGGAGGCGATGTCGACCGCCAGGCTCAGCCCCTTGGCCTCGCACTGGGTCTCGATGATCTCGGCCGCCGCGCGCGCCATGGCGGCGGGGTCGAAGGCCACCGGGTCCAGGTCGACCGCCTCGGCCTCCAGCTTGGAATAGTCCAGGATGTCGTTGATGACGCCCAGCAGGGCGTCGCTGGCGGTCGCGATCCGGTCGGCATAGCGCCGCTCCGCCTCGGGCAGGGCCGCGCTTTCCCGCAGCAGGCCGGCGAAGCCGATCACGCTGGTCAGCGGCGTCCGCAGTTCGTGGGACATGTTGGCCAGGAACTCCGCCTTGGCCCTGGCGGCCGCTTCGGCGACATCGCGCGCCGCGATCAGATCGTCCTCGAGCTGTTTGGTCTCGGTGATGTCGCGCACGACGTCGTGGAATTCGACGACCCTGCCGTCGGGGTCCCGGACCAGCGTCGTCCGCGCCTCCATCCAGCGCAGTTCGCCCGAGGCCAGCCGGGCGCGATTGGTCACGCCCGGCATGACCTCCCCGGGCGCGGCCTTGACCATCTCGCGGAACCGCGCGGCCAGGCCCGGGAGGTCCTCGTTCAAGATCAGGTCCGTGACGGGGGTGCCTTTCAGGGCCTCGGGCGAAAGGCCCGTCGCGGCCTCGATACTGGGCGAGATGTACAGGATGCGCCCGTCGACCCCATAGGTGACGATGATGTCGCTGGCCCGATCCGCCAGCAGGCGATAGCGGGCCTCGCTGGCCTCGATCCGCGCCCGGCTGAGCACGTTGTCGGTGACGTCCTGAAAGACGCCGAAGACGGCGGTGGTCACGCCGGCCTGGCGCTCGGGCCGGCAGCGGGATCGGACGATCCGCTCTTCCCCGTCGTCGCGGATGATCCGCAGTTGGAACTCGGCTGCATCGCCGGTGCGGATCGATCGGTCGCACGACGCCTCGACCGCCGCGCGATCATCCGGATGATAGCAGAGGATCGCATTACCCAGATTGGGATCGAAGGTTTCCCGCGTCTTGCCGTGGATCCGATAGACTTCGTCCGACCAGGTCACCCGCCCCGTGGCGACGTCCAGACGCCAGGACCCGACGCCGGCCAGGGCCTCCGCCATGCTCAGGGTCTCGACCATTTCGGCCTGGCCCCGCTCCAGTCGGACGCTGTCGGTGATGTCCTGGAACACGCCGAACAGGGACACCACGGTCCCGGTCGCGTCGCGCTCGGCCCGGGCCTGGGTGCGCGTCACCCGTTCCTCGCCGTTCCGGATCAACCTCAGACGCAGGTCATAGCCCTCGCCGGTATGCCGAGCGCGCTGGATTAGCTCCCAGACGACCGCCCGATCGTCCGGATGATAATGTCCGCCGATGCTCTGGAAATTCGGATTGACCGACCCAGGCTCCATCCCGTGTATCCGGAAGACCTCGTCCGACCAGGTGATCACGCCCGTCTTCAGGTCGCAGCTCCAGTGCCCGACCCCGGCCATGGCCTCGGACATCTCCAGCATGGCCAGGTGTTCGGCCTGACGGCGTAGCGATCGCGCCTGGTCGATCTCCTGACCCACCAGCTGGGCCAGCAGCCTCAGGCTCTGCATCTGGCTTTCGGTGGGCGTACCACGGGCGATCGTGTCGATCACGCAGATGGCCCCGTCCTGCCCCCCGTCCCGTGTAGTGATCACGGCCCCGGCGTAGAACCTCACGCCTTCGTCGGTCACCCAGCGATTTTGCGCGAACAGGGGATCTTTGGTCGCGTCCTCGACCACGAGTGTTGAACCGGGCTCCGTGCCGATCAGATGGCGGCAGAACGACTCCTCGACGGTCGCGTCCTTGTCGCCGAAGCCTCGGTTGGAGCGGAACCACACGCGGTCCCCGTCCTGGGCGGTGATCGCGGCGACCGGTGCCTGAAACAGCGCGGCGGCGAGCTCCGTCAGACGATCAAACGCGGCACTGTCGGACACGAACATACTCCATTCAGGCCAGCAGCGTTAATGCTCCAGCCCAAACAAAGCGTTACAGCCAAGCTTCACCCTCGTTCGGCCAGCCACTCCGGTGCCTCGTACGCCACCGCGTCCTCGGGCTTGTCCAGTTCGAGCTCGTTGATCGTCTGTCCCCGGATCGACACCCCGGCCGTGTGCACGGTTTCCCGGTCCCCGGAAATCAGGTGGTGCCAGTTCGCCAGCCCCCGTCCCTCGTGGATCCGGCGATAGGCGCACGACAGCGGCATCCACCCCAAGGCCTCGATGTTCCAGGGGGTCAGCTTGATGCAGTCCGGCACATGATCCTTGCGGTTCGCATAGTCGGTGCAGGCGCACAGCTGCCCGTCGAACAACTGGCAATGGACCTTGGTCGGGAAGACGTCGCCCGTATCCTCGTCCTCGAACCGGATCAGACAGCACAGCCCGCACCCGTCGCACAGGCTCTCCCATTCGGGCGCGGTCATCTGCTCCAGACGCTTGGTCTGCCAGAAGGGCGGGGTCGGCGGTGCCATGGGGCGCCTCTACGCCCCACCGGCTCCGACGTCCACCGCAGCCGTATCAGTCCGTCGTCGGGAAGGCGGCGTTGGCCGCCGGCCAGTCGCTGTCGCCTTTACGCGTCAGGGTCATCTCGAAAAACGCGGCCTGGGCCCCGCTGGCCAGGGTGATCACCCCCGTCTCGTGCCACACCCCGTCGCGCACCGTGATGTCGTAGGTGATCGGCCCGCCCGGGGTGTCCATGCGCCAGACATAGCCGTCCGGCTTCATCGTGATCGCCCGCGCCGACTCGTCGCCCCAGACGTGCGAACGCATCTCGATCCCGCCCCCGGTCCCCTCCGAGAAGACCGTGAAGGCATTGAACAGGGTGGCCCCGTCCGAACCGCGCGCCTTGCCCTCCATGACCCGGATCTCCCCGCCCAGCATGGGTCCGATCCGCTCCATCTGCTCGAAGGTCCTGACCGACCCATCGGGCAGGGTCATCCGCGCCGGCCCGATCCAGACCCCGTCGAACATGGCCAAGGGCGCGGTGATCTCCGGTCGCGGGGCGCGCGCCGGCCCGTCCTGGGCTGCCGCCGTTCCCGCCAGCAGCGCCGCGGCCACCATTGCTATCAGGCCCTTGCCTCGAATCCCCATGCCGTCCTCCCTGTCCCTGCGCGTACCATCCGCCGCCGCGGCGCGTCGGTCTTGAACGTTTCGGCCAGCCCTCACCCCGCGGCGAAGGCGTGGCGGATCTGGCGCAGGTAGGCGGTCACGGCCGTGGGCGGAGCCCCGAAGCTGACCAGCGCCTCGCGCGACAGATGCGCCTGGTCGGCATAGCCCGCCTCGGCCGAGACCGGGGCCAACCGCGCCCCGGCCTCCAGGCTCAGCACGCAGGCCCGACGCAGCCGCCGAACGCGGGCGAAGGTCTTGGGCGACAGGCCTACCGCCATGGCGAAGCGCCGTCTCAGCGTGCGTTCGCTGATCCCGGCCTCGGCCGCGGCCTGGTCGATCCGCACCCGCCCGTGCGTGGCGATGATCCGGTCCGCCACCGCGGCCACCGTTGAATCTTCCGCCACACGAGTGAACGGCCAGGCCGCCATGGCGGCATCGACCCCCGCGACCTGGCCGTCGGTCAGGGGCATCAAGGCGACCTTGATCCAGGCTGCAAGCGCGGGATCCAGAGCCGCCTCCAAGCGTCCGGCGTTGGCCAGGGCCGTCGGATCGGCTCCCGGGATCCTCAACCGCCCTCCCGGTCTCAACCGGACCCCGACGGACACCGCCCCCCGCGTCACTTCAGCCACATGGGCGGTCTCGCTGGGCCCCGCCACGCCTGCGGTCAGCATCCCGTCGCCGCGCTTGACCAGGACCAGGTTCACGGCCCCGTCCGGCGGGATCACATGCCTCAGCCGCTCGGGTTCGTGCGCCTCCAGGCGAAATCGCCAGAAGGCTTCCACATCGCCCTGAAGCGCCGCGGTTGGCGTATATTCCTCATAGATCATGGCGACCGGAACCATGCCCCGCCGCGAGCCGGCTGTCACCGGCCTGGCGACTCGCCATCCTCCTCGGCGACCGCCAGGCTCGCGCCGGGCAGCCCGTGCAGTGCACAAAGTGCGCCCTGCCATGGTGAAGCGGGGTCCGGCGGTCTATATCGCCGGCCCATGGCTCCCCGCTCCTCCCCCCGCCCCCCGCTCGTCGCCTTGAAAGACGTCCGTCTTCAGGACGGCACCCGCCCCCTGTTCGAGGGCGTCGACCTCGCGCTCGAGCCGCGCACCCGCTCTTGCCTGGTCGGCCGCAACGGGGCCGGCAAGTCCACCCTGATGAAGATGGTCATGGGCCTGATCGAGCCGGACTCGGGCACCCGGAGCATCCAGGGCGCGGTCCGCTTCGCCTATGTGCCGCAGGAGCCGCTGATCGCCGGCGATACCCTGCTGGACTACGCCACCTCCAATGACGCCGAGAGCTGGACCGCCGAGGCCTGGCTCGAGACCTTCGGCATGGACCCCAACAAGTCCACCAAGGGCCTGTCGGGCGGCGAGATCCGCCGCGCCGCCCTGGCCAAGGCCTTCGCCGAGGAGCCCGACCTGCTTCTGCTGGACGAGCCGACCAACCACATGGACATCCTGGCGATCGAGCTTCTCGAGACCGAGATCATCAACGCCAAATGCGCCGCCCTGATCGTCTCCCACGATCGCGCCTTCCTGAACCGCGTGACCCAGTCCTGCCACTGGCTGGAGGGCCGCCGCGTCCGTACCCTGAACAAGGGCTTCAACGACTTCGACGAATGGGCCGCCAAACAGCTGGAAGAGGAGGCCATCGCCTTCCAGAAGCTGACCAAGACCATCGAGCGCGAGACGGCGACCTTCTACAGCTCCATCACCGCCCGCCGCAGCCGCAACGAGGGCCGCGCCCGGTCGCTCGACGCTCTGCGCGCCGAACGCGCCGAACAGGCCAAGGACCGCCCGCGCGAGTTGCAGCTCGGCGTCGATTCCGGCGGCACCTCTGGCAAGCTGGTCGCCGACCTGAAGGGCGTCTCCAAGTCCTTCGGCGACCGCATGGTCATCAAGCCCTTCACCAGCCGCATCCTGCGCGGCGACCGGCTCGCCATCGTCGGCCCGAACGGCGCGGGCAAGACCACCCTGGTCAAGATCATGCTGGGCGAACTGGCCCCGACCGAAGGCACCGTCAAACTGGGTGCCAGCCTCGAGACCGTCTACCTCGACCAGTCCCGCGACGGCCTGAAGTCCGACACGACCCTGTGGGACGCCCTGACCCCCGGCGGCGGCGACAGCATCATCGTGCGCGGCATCTCCAAACACGTGGCCGCCTACGCCAAGGACTTCCTGTTCCAGGAGGGCCAACTGCGCCAGCCGATCTCGACCCTGTCGGGCGGCGAGCGCAACCGCCTGCTGCTGGCCATCGCCCTGGCCAAGCCCGCCAACATGCTGGTCCTCGACGAACCGACCAACGACCTCGACATGGACACGCTCGACAAGCTGGAGGAGCTGCTGGAGGCCTATGACGGCACCCTGATCCTGGTCAGCCACGACCGTGACTTCGTCGACCGCCTGGCCACCTCGACCATCGGCATGAACGGCCGCGGCGACATCGTCGAGACCCCCGGCGGCTGGACCGACTTCATCCGCCAAAATCCTGGATTCCTGAAGCCCCAGGCCGCCGGTTCGGCCCCGGCCGCAAAGGTGCCTGAGCCCGCCCCGCAACCGGCCGCGCCCGCCGCCAAGCCCGGCAAGCTCTCCTTCAAGGACCAGCACCGGCTGAAGGAACTGGACGCCCTGATCCACGCCCTCCCCGCCGACATCGCCGCCCACGAAGCCACCCTCGCGGACGTCAACTTCTACGCCCGCGACCCTTCGGGCTTCGCCAGCACCATGAAGGCGCTCGACGGCGCACGGGCGAAGCTCGCGGCCGCCGAAGAGGAATGGCTGGAACTGGAAGGCAAGCGCGAGGCCATGGTGGGGTGACGAGAGACCGTATCCAGTCGCCGTCGAACCCTGCCATCTTGATTTTCGAGTCCCTATCTCGTATTTGAAAACGCGAAGGTGAGAGACATGCGCGGCATCATCCGAGACTGACCTGATCATCGTGACGCCCTTGCGATCCTCGACGCAGGCGCGGTCCTGATGGCCTTCCCGCCAGATCCCGGGCCTTGGGCTCCCTACGTCGGCGCGATCGCGACTGTCGTCTCCGTATCGATCTCCGCATCCATCGCCTTGGGCCTCGCTTTGACCCAGTTGTCGACCGCGCGCGGCATTGCCCGGATGCGCGCTACTTTGGACCTGATCGAAAAGGCCGAATCCTCCGAGCACTACATTGGCGTAACGCGTGTATTCTCCGACTATCGTCGTCGCGAGGCCTTCCTTGATCTGGTCGATCCGCCCGATGCGTTGAGAAGCGATCGGTTCGCTGTGCTGGGCTACCTCAACCACTACGAGACGATCGCCCTGTTCATCCGCAAGAGCGTGCTCGACGGTCCGACCTATAGGGATTGGATCATTGGGACCTTGGTACGGGACTGGAACGCGGCTTCCACCTTTGTCCAAAGGGAACGATGGGGCTGGGATCCGCACACACGAACGTGGGTCTACGACCCCAGCCTGCTTCAAGCCTTGGAAGGGCTGGCCTGTAGCTGGAGCAGCTCAGCAATCCGCCTGTCCGACGGCTCTGGTCCACCCCCTACTGTCGCTCCCGGTCGAGAGGACGACCCGCTCCCCCCGCTCGACAAGCCCATCGAACCAGACGGTGCAGATTCTGTGGAAAACCCAGAACGCTGATCTGCAACCGCAAATCCGCTCCGTCCACAGAGGTTAACAGGCTTGTCCACCGAGGCCCCTGGCGTCATGCACAGCGGGCCTGAAGGGGGCGCTTGCCGTCTAACCGATTTGGCGCGAACGTCAACAGGCCGAGGGACACGGCGGCGCGGAAATCCAGGGAGACCAGGGTTTCAAGCGGGTCGGTCCGGCTCTCTGACCAAGGGGTCCACGCCGCTTCGGTGGCCTGGAAAGACCGGGCAGGGTCCAGGCTCCCGACACGGAACGCTACGGCGGGAAAGGTCGCGGGGAACCGGACTGGGATCGGTGGACGAGGGAAGGGTCAAAAGCCCGGACGCAACGCCACGGACCAGGAGCCGCCAGGATACAGCCGACCGTCGCCGGGTTCGCCCGCCGGCGCTGACGCCAGGGTCCGACACCTCAATGGCCAAGTCCCAACCCGGACTTGGTGGGGGGACGCCAGCACCGGTTCGCCCGGACTTGCGTCCCCTCGCTCAATTCTGGCGCGAGATTTCACACATCCGGGATGGACGGACCGATCACCGACTTCCACTGTCCGGCTGTGCCGGGGGTGGATCATGCGGATTTTTTCGACTGTCGTCTGTGTCGCGCTGACAGTCTCCGCGCAGGCGCGAGCCCAATTGGAGCCGCCGTTGCCGCCCGTGATCGTTCCTGGAACGCCGGGTGTCCTCGCGATCCTACGCGCGACGGGATCGGTGGTCTGCGCCGATGGACCGGTCGAGACCCTGACCCTGGAGCCCATCGCGCCGGGTTTCGTTTCGAACGGGTCTTCGTCCTCCCCGCAGGCCCGGTTCGAGGCCGAGCGCACGATCCAGTTCTCGATCGATCCGGACGGCCGGCCGGTCGATCTGCGCCCCCTGAACGACGGCCGCGCCTTGTCCGACTTCCGCGATCGGGCCTCTGTCCAGGAAGCCCAGGCCGCCTTGGCGGTGTCGCGCTTTCCCGCCGAGGCGCGCGCGAACTGTCGCATGGTGGTCCAGCGCGATTTCCTGCCGATCAGCGAGGCCACCCCCGCCCAGCTCGTCCAGGCCTTCGGTCCTTCGTCAGGTCAGGATCCGGGCACCCAGGCCGTTCGTTCGGCCTTGGTGGGGCAGTGGGGGGACTGCTCGACGCGGCGCAGGCCTCGACTGGCCAGCTATCCCGACCCTCGCGCGGGATCTCCCACCCCGGGACAGAGGGTGTGGTCCGTGACCCGGTTCGACATCGGCCCCGACGGTGCCACGGCGCGCGTGGAGACGGCCGGCTCCAGCGGGGATCCCGCCTTCGACGCCGAAACCCGAAGGGCCGTGGGCGAGACCCGCTTCTTCGAGGGCGGCTCCGACACCGGTTGCTTCACCAGGTTCGGCCGCCACGGCGCCACCCTTGCGGCCCCAGCCATGCCGCCCCTTCCGACCGACCCCCTGCAGGACTGTCCTTCGGAGATTGAACAGGCGTTCCGCCCCGGTCGACTGAACTACCCGACCATCATGCAGTCCCGCGGCGTGGAGGGTTGGGCCAGGGTCCGCTACGATCTCGCGCCCTGGGGGCAGGTCGGAAACGTCGCGGTCATCGACGCCCAGCCGTCGGCCGTCTTCGGCGACGCGGCGCACGCGATCGTTGCCCAGGGGCGGAGCGATGGAGCCTTCAAGGCAGCGATCCGCTGCGTCTCGGTGGTGCAGTTCCGCATGCCCACCGCGACGGACGCTCCCTCCAACGGCGACACGCCGCCTCCCGCGCCATTCTGAACGCTTCCCAAGCGTCAGCGCGCGACTTAAACCTCGGCCATGGCTGAGCCTTGGATTCGTCCGTCCACCCTTGATCGCCGGACGCTGCTCGTCGGTGCCGGTGCGGTCGTGTCGGCCGGTGCGCTCGCCGCATGCGGTAATTCCGAAGCCCCAGTCGACGACCAGGGCCGGGTCCGCATCCGCTTCGCGACCGACTGGCTGGCCCAGGCCGAGCACGGCGGCTTCTACCAGGCCCTGGCCTCGGGGGCCTACGAACGGCGCAACCTGAACGTCCAGATCATCCAGGGCGGCCCGGGCGTGAACGTGCCCCAGCTGCTGGCCGCCGGGGCCGTCGAACTTGGCATGGGCTCCAACAGCTTCATCCCGCTGAACCTCGTCGCGGAGGGGGCTCCGGTGAAGGCCGTGGCCGCCTTCTTCCAGAAGGATCCCCAGGTCCTGATCGCCCACCCGGACGACACCCTGACCGGCATCGCCGACCTGGCCGACCGGCCCTTCCTTCTGGCCGACGCCTCGATCACCGCCTTCTGGGTCTGGCTAAAGGCCAAATACGGCTTCACCGACGACCAGGTGCGCAAATACACCTTCAACCCCGCCCCCTTCCTGGCCGACGAGCGGGCGGTGCAGCAGGGCTATCTGACCTCCGAGCCCTATACGATCGAGAAGGTCGGCGGGTTCGAGCCGCGCGTCTTCCTGCTGGCCGACGAGGGCTATCCCTCCTACGCCACCATGGTGCTGTCGCCCGACGGGTTCGCCCGCGATAACGCGACGGCCTTGCGCGCCTTCATCGCCGCCTCGGCCGAGGGCTGGCGCGACTACATCCGCGGCGACCCCAAGCCCGCCGACGCCCTGATCAAGGCGGCGAACCCCGACATGACCCAGGACATCCTGGATCAGGCCCGGGCCCGGCTCAGCGAATACGGCGTCGTCGATGCCGGCGACGCGGCGCTGTACGGCCTTGGCGCCATGACCGATGAACGCTGGCAGGCCTTCTTCGAGGTCACCAGCCAGGCCGGCGTCTATCCGCCCAACCTGAACTGGCGCGACGCCTTCACCGACAACTTCCTCCCCGGCCGTGGCTAGGTCGCAACCGCATCGCTCTCCGCCCCCTGGGCGGAGACAGGCCGCGTAGCGGCGGGAGGCGGGCCGCATGGATGCCCCCCAACCGGAGCCCGTAGGCGCGGAGGCTGTATTCGCGCTCCAGGGCGTCACCGTCCGCTACCCCGGCCGCCCCCGGCTCGGACCGCTCGACCTGACGGTGACCTCGGGTCAGATCGTCGCCCTGGTCGGGGCGTCGGGGGCCGGCAAGTCCACCGCCCTGCGACTGCTGGCCGGCCTGGAGCCGCCCGCGTCCGGCCGGGCCCTCCGCCCGGCCGGCGGCCGGACCGCCTTCGTCTTCCAGGCTCCGACCCTGATGCCCTGGGCCGACGCCCGCACCAATGTCGCCCTGCCGCTGGAACTGTCCGGCACCCCAGCGACCGAGGCGCGCCGCCGCGCGGACATCGCCCTCGCTGCCGTGGGCCTGGGCGACCGCACCACGGCGCGCCCGCGCCAGCTGTCCGGCGGCATGGCCATGCGCGTGTCCCTGGCCCGCGCCCTGGTCGTGGAGCCCGACCTGCTGCTGCTCGACGAGCCCTTCGCCGCCCTGGACTCGATCACCCGCCGCGCCCTGATCGAGGATCTGCATCGCATCGCCACCCGCCGCCCCCTCGCCATCGTCTTCGTGACCCATGACGTGGAGGAGGCCGCCTACCTGGCCGGGCGGGTGGTCGTCCTGTCCGCCGCCGACGGCCATGCGGTCGCCGATCTCGCCCTGCCCGGCCCCCTGCCCCGCCCGGCCGGATGG
The DNA here is from genome assembly GCF_002002865.1 of Brevundimonas sp. LM2. Classification (NCBI taxonomy): domain Bacteria; kingdom Pseudomonadati; phylum Pseudomonadota; class Alphaproteobacteria; order Caulobacterales; family Caulobacteraceae; genus Brevundimonas; species Brevundimonas sp. LM2. The sequence continues at coordinate 2,835,238 of NZ_CP019508.1, forward strand.
CGCGGCGATCCGGCCTTCCGCGCGGCCGTCGAGACGGTCGCCGACGCCCTCGCCGCCAGCATGGGACAGACGGCATGACCCGCCTGACCCAGACCCTTCCCGCCCTGCTCCTCACCGCCCTGCTGATGGCGGGATGGGAGGCCGCCAGCCGCCTGTTCGATGTCCCCGTCTATGTCCTGCCGCCGCCCAGCGCCGTGATCCTGGCCCTGATCGACAACGCCCCCGTCCTGGCCGGATCGGCCTGGCAGACCTTCTGGATGGCGTTCAAGGCCCTGGTCCTCGCCGTCGCCCTGGGTGGCGGCCTCGCCGTCCTGGTGTCGCTGAACCGCACGGCCGAGCGTGCGGTGGCACCCCTGGCCGTCACGCTTCAGGTCACGCCGGTCGTGGCCATCGCTCCGCTGGTGTTGATCTGGGCCGGACTGGACCATGCCGATCGGGCGGTGACGGCCCTGGCGGCCGCGGTGGCCTTCTTCCCGGTCTTCTCCGGCGTCCTGACCGGGCTGAAGTCCGCCGATCCCGACCTGGAGCGCCTGTTCGACCTGCACGGGGCCTCCCCCCTGCAGCGGCTGTTTCGTCTGCGCCTGCCGTCGGCCCTGCCGTTCGTGCTGGAAGGCGTCCGCGTCGCGGCCGGCCTGTCGATCGTCGGGGCCGTGGTGGCCGAGTTCGTGTCCGGCTCCGGTGCCACACAGGGTCTCGCCTGGCGCCTGCTGGAAGCCGGCAACCGGCTGCGCACGCCCGACCTGCTCGCCGCCCTCGCCTGTCTGGCCGCCATGGGGCTGGCGCTGAATGCCCTGACGACGGCGATCCAGCGGCGCGTCCTCGCGGCCCTGACGTGAAACCGCGGGCGTCGTTAGCCCCGGGTTAAGTCGCCCTACCTAGGCTGGCGCCGATATGATTTACCGGAGCCGCACCTTGCCGAGCCGCGCCACACGATTCGCGATCCTGCTGGCGGCCACGGGCGTAGCCGGCGGGCTGATGGACACGGTCCAGGCCCAGACGACCGCGGCGGGTCCGGGTCCCCGCTACATGACCTGGGCCGGCCGGCCCACCACCACGACACCAGCCGGCGTCATTGCCGCCGAGGCAGAGACGAAGGCGCAAACGGAGCCCGAGCCGGCCCCGGCCCCGACCCGCAGAGCGATGATTCCGCGCCAGGTCGCGCCGACCCAGGCGGTCTCGCGTCCGGCGCTTCAGCCGACCCCGACGCCCCAGCGGGTGTCACGCGGACCGACGCCCGCCAGCGTCTGGCTGGATCCTCAGCCGGTGCCCGCCTTCGCCCTTGGCGCTCCGGATCCGCTGGCCTACACCCGCGAGACGCCCGCCCCGGCCGCCGCCGCGGACAGCACGACCCAGCCGGTCTGGTCTTCCGCGCCGGTCTTGCAGCCGCAGCCCGAAGATCGTCCGCAGGCGGTACCGTCTGCGGCCCCGGCCGCCCCGCGACCCGCAGACCCAGCGGCGGTGGCCGATCCCATGGCCCCCCGCGCCGACGCCCCGATCTTCCGCCTTCGCCCCCAGGCCGCGCTGCCGCAGCCGCAGCCCGCGGCGGCGTCGGACCCGGCGGCGCCTCAGGTCTATGCCGAGGCGGCTGCGCCCGTCCCGGCGCTCGCTCGCCCTGGGCAGCAGACCAGCCGCTACTATTCGGTCCACCGCGAGGCCGGTCACGCTCCGGACCGCACGCCCCTGCCCGAGGCCGTGTTCTACGACAGCGTCGCCCTGGACCTGGCCGAACCGCCCGAGACCGAGCTCCCTCAGCGGGATGCCCAGGGCCGCCTGCGGCCGCCCGTCCGCGACGAAGATCCGGAACGTCCATGAGCGAGACCCTGGTCCCCCCGCGCCGCGAACCCGCCGAGCTCGGCTCGCGCTTGCCCGACCTGATCGCCCTGGCGCACGAGCCGTCCAGCGAGAAGCGCCGCGCCCTGCTCCGCGAGCTGACCGACCATTTCTTCGGTGGCGGCGTGCGGACGTCGACCGAGAACGCCCTCTACGATTCCGTGCTCACGGACCTGACCGTCGAGATGGAGGTCGCCGTCCGGGCCGAGCTGTCGGAGCGCTTCGCTTCGGCGCCGGACGCCCCGCGCGGCCTCATCCGCCGACTGGCCAATGACGAGGTCGCCGTGGCCGATGCGGTGCTGCGCGCCTCCACCGTCCTGACCGACGAAGATCTGCTGGGCGTGGTCCGCTCGCAGGGCCAGGGCCACCTTCGCGCCGTCTCGGTACGCGCCAGCGTGTCCGAAGCCGTCTCCGACGTGATCGTGGAACGCGGCGACGACGAGACCCTCGGCACCCTCCTGCGCAATGACGGCGCCCGACTGTCGCGGACGGCGTCCGAAACCGCCGTCGAGCGCGCCAAGGCCAATCCGACCCTCCATGCCGCCACCGTCGAGCGCAAGGAGCTGCCCGCCGACCTGCTGAACGACATGTATTTCGTGGTCGAGGCCCGGCTGCGCCAGCGGATTCTGGAACAGAACGCCGCCATGGACCCGGTCCTGCTGGAAAGCGCCCTGGCCGCCGGTCGCGCCCGCGTGGCCGCCGACGACGGCACCCTTCCGCCTGACTATGCGAAATGCCTCGCCTATGTGAACGAACTGCGCGCGGCCAATCAGCTCACGCCGACCATGTTGGCCCGGTTCCTGCGCTCGGGCAGCAAGACCTCGTTCCTGATCGCCCTGGCCCAGTTGGCGGACGTGCAGTTCCACACCGCCGACCAGATCGTCGAGCGCCGGGAGCTGGATGCCCTGGCGGTGATCTGCAAGGCCGCCGACCTGGATAGGGCCCTGTTCCTGACCTTCGCCGTGGTGATCCTGAACACCGACGGCGACGCCATGGGCAAGGCCCACAGCTATGCCCGCATGTATGCCGAGCTCACCCGGGACGCCGCCCTGCGCACCCTGCGCTTCTGGCGCATGCGCCGCAGCTCGGCCGCGGCATAGAAAAACCCTCTCCCGTCGGGAGAGGGTTTGTTCGACTTCAGAGTTGGCGTGACGCCTATTTCTTGGCGGCGACGCGCGGGGCGCGGGCCGGCTTGCGACCGCCCTGGCCCAGACCCATCTGCTTGGCCAGATCCGAACGCGCCTTGGCATAGTTCGGGGCGACCATCGGATAGTCTTTGGGCAGACCCCATTTGGCGCGGTATTCCTCGGGGCTCATGTCGTACTTGGTGCGTAGGTGGCGCTTCAACGACTTGAACTTGCGGCCGTCTTCCAGACAGATCAGGAAGTCGGGGCTGATCGACTTGCGGATCGGCACCGCCGGTTCCTTGACCTCCGGCTCGACTTCCACGACGCCGGTCGAGACCTGGCTCAGCGCGGCATGGATATTGGAAATCAGCGAGGGCAGGTCGTTGGCCGACACGCTGTTGTTGCCGACATAGGCTGATACGATGTCCGCGGTCATTTCCAGAAGCTCAGACCGGTCGTCCACTCTTGTCGCGTCCACGGGGTTTTCCTTACCTAGACTTTTCGCACTATCGCGCTTGTGAGTCTGGGGAATAAGGATATTCGGTGACGAAAGCAATGCATCGTCATGTCTTCTTCAATCCAGCCGACGGCAAAGGTCAGCGCGACTATAGTCCTTAGGACGGCAGTCTATGATCAGCGTCCGAAGTTCTCGGCCAGCATCAACCTGGCCGCCCGTTCGGGGGCCGAATAGTCGTCCAACGCCTCCTCCTCGCCTTCGCGGATGGCCTTCAGCAAGGCCGGCGACATCGCCGAGGAGAGGGACCAGTTCCAGTAGCGCAGCACCGTCTGGGCGCGGTCGACGGCCAGCATCTCGTAGGTGATCTGGACCCGCTCCCAGTCCGGGTGCACGCCGCCACCGACGGTTGTTTCCGGCCGTCGCATCGAGCGCCAGAGGTTCTGAAGGTCGACGCGCGAAAGACCGGTGGCCTTGCACAGGATGGCCAGAGGCTCGCCGCAGACGTCCCCCAGGATCTTGGCCCCGGTCAGAGGTTTGATGCCGGCCAGATAGGCGATCTCGGCCGCGACCTCGCGGTCCAGTCCCTCCTTGGCCGCCTCGCTCACCGCATGTTCGAGACTTTTGTACGGACTCTTCTCGATCGCCGCGCGGTTTCTCTGGCGACGCTCGATGAACTGCAGCGCCTTGCGCGCGACGGGGTCCTGCCAGCCCTCGGCCGCCGCCATGATGAAGACGTCCTCGACCACCTCCTGCATGACTTCGCGCGAGACGGCGAAACGCTGCAGGATGGTCTTGCGGTCGTCGGCGCCGCACCACCAGAACATCACATAGGCCCCGGACGGTCGCAGTTCCGACCGGCGCAGCAGATGGCCGCACAGCGTCGGCGAGGATCGGCTGAGATTGACGACGGCTTCGACGCCGCACTGCGACAGCCGCGCGGTGGTGTTGCGCAGGATCGCCTCGATGACCGGCGTCTCGTCATAGGCGATCAGGGTCTCGGTCACGACCTCGGACAGGCCGCGCCGGCTGGCCATCAGGAAGCGGTGTTCGAAGGTCGTATCGCGAGCGCAGGCGACCAGATCGGCGTCGCTCAATGACGCGCACCCCTCGATGAGCAGACCGGCGATGGTGGGATCATCGCGCAGCAGCATCCGCGCCAGGCTGTTGGGCAGTTCGCTCAAAGGGGTCAGCCGCTGCGCCACCCGGTGGCGCTCTCGCGGCGCGGCCAGCCGCAGCATCTCGACCAGCAGGTCGCCGACGACGGAGCGCTCGAACGCATTGACCCGACTGGCCGGCAGCGACACCACGTCCGCCAGTCGCTTCAGCAACGCATGGCGCGCGCGGAAGACCGGCGGCGGGGCGTCGGGCACCAGAGGCTCTGAAGTCTGGGCGAGGGCCGGTTCGGACATGGGCGCTCAACCTAGGGCCGATCCGGTTAACCGAGACCTTACAGCCCCTCGAACAGGGCGGTCGACAGGTAGCGTTCGGCGAAGCTGGGAATGATCACCACGATGGTCTTGCCCGCGTTCTCGTCCAGGGCGGCCAGGCGGAAGGCCGCGACCAGGGCCGCGCCCGAACTGATGCCGACCGGGATCCCCTCGACCCGCGCGACCTTGCGGGCCATCTCGAAACTGTCCTCGTTGGAGACCTGCTCGACCCCGTCGATGACGGACCGGTCGACGATGGCGGGGATGAAGCCGGCCCCGATCCCCTGGATCTTGTGCGGACCCGGCTCGCCTCCCGACAGCACGGGCGATGCCGTCGGCTCGACCGCGATCATGCGGACGGAGGGCTTCTTGGCCTTCAGACCCTGGCCGACGCCGGTGATGGTCCCGCCGGTGCCGACGCCGGACACGACGATGTCCACCGTGCCGCCCGTGTCGTTCCAGATTTCCTCGGCCGTCGTGACGCGGTGGATCGAAGGATTGGCGGGGTTCTCGAACTGCGACGGCGTAACCGCGCCCGGGGTGCGCTCCAGCAGCTCGCTCGCCATGGCGATGGCGCCCTTCATGCCTTTCTCGGCCGGGGTCAGCATCAGTTCGGCCCCCAGCAGGGCCAGCATCTTGCGCCGCTCGATCGACATGCTTTCCGGCATGACCAGGATCAGCCGATAGCCTTTCGCCGCCGCCACGAAGGCCAGGCCGATCCCCGTATTGCCGCTGGTCGGCTCGATGATGACGCTGTCCGGCGTCAGACGGCCCGCCGCCTCCAGCGCCTCGATCATCGACACGCCGATGCGGTCCTTGACCGACGACGTGGGGTTGAAGAACTCCAGCTTGGCCAGGACGCGGGCCTTGGGCTGGTGCTCGGCCGACAGGCGCGGCAGGCCGACGATCGGAGTGTCGCCGATGGTGTCGATGATGCTGTCATAGACCTTGCCGCGGCCGTGGGTCGCGTGGCGGACGGTGTCGTAGGCGGTCGGCAGGTCGGACATGGGGCGCTCCGGTCTCGGTCGGGGCCCTCAGACATAGGCTCCGGGACCGGCCGCACAAGACATCTTTGCTGCGCCCCGCCCCGAGATTCGGTCGTCGATCCAGACGCTTCACCGGGTCTGGCGTCGCGCGATCCGACATGTGAAACCCTTGAACCTTGACCGCGTTCGGTCACACTGGACCGCGCCGGCGCGGCGCTGGGGGAGCGGACCACTGACTGAGCAAGCCTACAACGCCCCTCCTCCGTCCGCCTTTCCCGGCGGAAATGGAGAGCTGGCCGGATTGATCCGCGCCTTCGACTGGGCGTCGACGTCGCTCGGGCCGATCGACCTCTGGCCGCAGAGCCTGCGCACGGCCACGGCTCTGCTGGTGGCTTCACCCGTGCCCATGGTCATGCTGTGGGGTCCGGCGGGCGTGATGATCTACAACGACGCCTATTCGGTCTTCGCGGGCGGGCGTCATCCGCAGCTGCTCGGCTCGAACGTGCGCGAGGGCTGGCCCGAGGTCGCCGACTTCAACGACAACGTCATGAAGGTGGGCCTGGCCGGCGGCACCCTGGCCTATCGCGATCAGGAACTGACCCTGCATCGCCATGGACGGCCGGAGCAGGTCTGGATGGACCTCAACTACTGGCCTGTGGCGGACGAGGACGGCCGGCCGGCCGGCGTCATCTGCACCGTCATCGAGACCACCGACCGCCATCACATGCGGGCCCGAAAGGAGGCCCTGCTCGACCTGAACGATACGCTGCAGGACCTGACCGATGCCGGAGAGATCGCCCACGCCGGGGCCAGCATCCTGGCCAGGGCCCTTGGGGTCTCGCGGGCCGGCTATGGTCTGATCGATGCCGCCACGGCGACCATCGAGATCCAGAAGGACCATGCGCCACCCGGCGGCATCAGCCTGACCGGCAGCGTGGCCTTCGCCGACTATGGCGCCATGTTCCCGGACCTGCTGCAGGGCCGGGTCGTGGCCGTCGACGACGTCGCCCTGGACCCCCGCACCACCGAGGCGATCGAGGCGATGCGTCATCTGGACGTGGCCGCCACCGTGAACCTTCCGCTGCTCGAGCAGGGCGAACTCGTCGCGCTGATGTACGTCGGCAATGATCGCCCCCGCCACTGGACCTCGCCCGAGCTGAGCCTGATCCGCGAGTTCACCGTCCGGGTCCGCACCGCGACCGAGCGCGCCCGCGCCTCGGCCGAGCTCGCCGACAGCGAAAGCCGCTACCGCACCCTGTTCGATGCCATCGACGAAGGCTTCTGCATCATCGAGTTCACGGACGGCCCGGAGGGACCCGACAGCGACTACATCCATGTCGAGGTCAATCGCGTCGCCGCCGAACAGGCGGGCCTTTCCGATCTCGACGGCCGCAGCGTGAGAGAGATGCTGGGCGACGAGGGCCGCGACTGGGTCGAGCTGTATCGCCCTGTGCTCCAGACCGGCCAGCCGCTGCGCCTGGAGCGGGAGCTGCAGTCCACGGGGCGCTGGCTCGAGGTCGCCGCCTTTCGCCTCGAGCCGGCCGCGCGCCGGCAGGTTGCCGTGCTGTTCAAGGACCTGACCGAGCGGAAGCGCGCCGAGACCGCCCTGCGCCAGAGCGAGGCTCAGTTCCGGGCCTTCGCCGAGGCCGTGCCCAACCATGTCTGGGCCAGTCGGCCGGACGGCCACCTCTACTGGTTCAACAGCCAGATCTACCACTACGTTGGCCTGTCGGAAGGCGCGCTTGACGGGCGGGAAGGCTGGGCGAACATCGTCCACCCCGACGACCTGCCGGCCGCGGCCGCGGCCTGGGCCCGATCGCTGGAGACCGGGGAGGTCTACCGCACCGAGTTCCGCGCCCGCCGCGCCGATGGCGCCTGGCGCTGGTTCGGGGTCCAGGCCGAGCCGGTGCGGGACGCCGAGGGCCGGATCACGGGATGGGTCGGGGCGAACAGCGACATCGACGACATCCGCCGTCTTAACGCGCAGCTCGAAATCCTGCTCGCGGGCAGCAAGGCCGAGCGCGACCGGCTTTGGACCCTGTCCGCCGACGCCCTCGCCCGCGCCGACTACGCCGGGGGCCTGCTGGCGGTGAACCCGGCCTGGACGGCCATCCTGGGCTGGAGCGAACAGGAGCTGTTGACCAACCCCTATGCCGACATCATCCATCCGGACGACCTGGAAGCCACGGTCGCGGCCCTGACCCGGATGGGCGAGACCGGCCAGGCGGTGCGATACGAGAACAATATCCTGTCCAAATCCGGTGTCTGGACCCCGATGGGCTGGACCGTCTCGCCCGAGCCGGACGGCGTGCATTTCATCGCCGTCGGCCGCGACCTGACCGAGGACAAGGCCCGCGAGCGCCAGCTGGCTCTGGCCCAGGAGGCCTTGCGCCAGTCCCAGAAGATGGAGGCGGTGGGCCAGCTGACCGGCGGCATCGCCCACGACTTCAACAACCTGCTGGCCGGTATCTCGGGCTCGCTGGAGCTGCTGTCGCGCCGCCTGTCCGAAGGCCGGCTGAACGGCATGGAGCGCTATATCGACGCCGCCCAGGGCTCGGCCCAGCGCGCCGCCTCCCTGACCCAGCGCCTCCTGGCCTTCTCGCGCCGCCAGACCCTCGATCCCAAGCCCACCGACGTGAACCGTCTGATCGCGGGCATGGAGGACCTGATCCGGCGCAGCGTCGGGCCGGATGTCGAGGTCGAGGTCGTCGGCGCCGGCGGTCTGTGGGCGACGCGCGTCGACCCGTCCCAGCTCGAGAACGCCCTGCTGAACCTGTGCATCAACGGCCGCGACGCCATGGCCCCGGACGGCGGCCGCCTGACCATCGAGACGGCCAACAAATGGCTGGACGAGCGCGCCGCCGCGGAGCGCGACCTGGCCCCCGGGCAGTACATCTCGCTCTGCGTCACCGACACCGGCTCCGGCATGACGCCCGAGGTCCAGGCCCAGGCCTTCGACCCCTTCTTCACCACCAAGCCCCAGGGCCAGGGCACAGGTCTGGGGCTGTCGATGATCCACGGCTTCGTGCGCCAGTCGGGCGGCCAGGTCCGGATCTATTCCGAGCTCGGCAAGGGCACGACCCTGTGCCTGTACCTGCCCCGCGACCAGGCCGGCGTCGAGGAGGGCGAGGACGTCGCCCCGACCGCGGTGGCGGAGGGCGGCCACGGCGAGACGGTCCTGATCATCGACGACGAGGAAACCGTGCGCATGCTGGTCGCAGAGGTCCTGGGCGAGGCCGGCTACAACGTCATCGAGGCGCCCGACGGCCCGTCGGGTCTGGAGATCCTGCGCAGCGACCGCCGCATCGACCTGCTGGTCTCCGACGTCGGCCTGCCCGGCGGCCTGAACGGTCGCCAGGTCGCCGACGCCGCCCGCGTGACCCGGCCCGAGCTGAAGGTGCTGTTCATCACCGGCTATGCCGAGAACGCCGCCGTCGGCAACGGCCTGCTGGCCCCCGGCATGGAGGTCTTGACCAAGCCCTTCGTCATGGGCGACCTGGCCGCCAAGGTCCACGACATGATCGAGGGGTGACGAAGGCCGAAACCGCCCGCGACGCTGCCGAGTTTCCCCGTTCAACCCGCCAAACCTGCCCCGGAGCCGCCATGACCCGCCGCCTGACCGCCCTCGCCGCCGCCCTCCTCGCCACCTCGAGCCTGGCCGCCTGCGCCTACAACGACACGCTCGGCCGCAACCAGCTGATCCTGGGCGATCCGGCCGCGATCAACCAGCAGTCCGACGCGGCCTGGGCCGAGCTGCTGCGGACGCAGAGCCCGACCCGCAGCGGACCTCAGGTCGAGCGGATCCGTACCGTCGGCGACCGTCTGGTGCGCGCCGCCGGCCTGACCAACCGCGCCTGGGACTACGCCGTCTTCAACAGCCAGAGCCCCAACGCCTTCGTCCTTCCGTCCGGCAAGATCGGCGTGAGCAGCGGCCTGCTGGCGCTCGTGCAGAACGACGATCAGCTGGCCACCGTCATCGGTCACGAGATCGGCCACGTCGTGGCCCAGCACGCCGCCGAGCGGGCGTCCTCCACGGCCCTGGCCGGCATCGGCCTGTCGGTGGCCCAGGGCGTGGCCGGTTCGCGCGGCGAGGCGGTCGGGTCCTTCGGCAACATCGCGGCCCAGTACGGCCTGCTCCTGCCCCACTCGCGCCGCGACGAGCTGGAGGCCGACCGCCTGGGCGTCGACTACCTGGCCGCCGCGGGCTTCCGCCCGTCGCAGGCCATCGCCCTGTGGCGGTTGATGGCGCAGCAACGCCAGTCCGGCCAGCCCGAGTTCGCCTCCACCCACCCGTCGGACGCGACCCGAATCCAGGCGCTGGAAGGCTATATCGCGCAGCGCGGCTGGGCCTGACCGGACGCGGGGTCCGGACCGATCGTCCGAACCCCGCCCCTCAAACCTAGAACCGGGCCCGCAGCGACAGCGTCACCGTGCGCGGCGCGCCGATGAAATAGCGGTCCAGGGTCCGGCCCGTGGTGCTGCCGGCGGTCAGGCCAAACTCCGGCTGGGTCGCCGTCGCGCTCGAGACCGAGGCGATATAGTCCTCGTCGAACAGGTTATCGACGTTGAGCTGCAGCCGCACGTCCTGGCACAGGCCGCCGCAGTCCAGGTCGTACTGCCCGCTCAGCCCGACCAGGGTGTAGGCCTCCAGCTCGTCGACCGCGACCTCCTCGAAGGTCCCCGAGCGCAGGATGTGGCCCCCGACCCGGTCGCCGATGTAACGGGCGCTGGCCTGGAGCTTCAGCCGGGGCAGCGGGGTCCAGTTGATCTCGCCATAGGCCGAGTGTTCGGGGATGTCCCGCACCCGGGCCCCACCGATGACCCCGACCGAGGCCAGGTCGAGCCGTGCCCGGCTGCCCACCGCCGGATCGTCATGCTTGGCGTCCTGGTAGGCGTAGGAGCCATACAGCGACACCGATCCCAAGTCGGTGAAGCCGGTCAGTTCGATCCCGCGCGTGGTGATCCCGGCGGTGTTGGCCGCCCGGGTGGCGACGTTGCCGCGCACCACCTCGTCCGGATCGACCGGGGCGGCCGGATCGCGCGGCACGATGCCGACGTTGTTGGCCAGATCGACGCTATAGGCCTGGATCGACAGGGCCATCGTGTCGCGCACGAACCGCAGGCCGAGGTCGAAATTCTCGGTCTCGACCGGCTCCAGGTCGCCCGGATTGATGACGGCGGTCGACCCCAGGAAGGCGTCCTCGGGGATGCCGGCGAAATTCTGGGCATAGCCCCCGAACACCTCCCAAGCGTCGCTCAGGGAATAGACCGCGCCCAGCTTGGGATTGACGTCCGAGGGCTGCGAGAAGGCGACCTCGGCCCGGTATTCCAGCGGCGAGCGCGCGGCATAGTCGATGTCGAACCAGGTCAGGCCGGCATCGATCTTCAGCCGCCCGTCCAGGAAGACCATCGCGTCCTGCACATACAGCATGGTGGTCTCGACCTCGGCCGAGCGCTCGTATTCGACATAGTTCAGGGCCGCCCGGTCATAGGCGATGCTCGTCGCCGAATCCGTGATGCGATAGAAGTTGCGGCGCTCGGTGGAGTCCCCGCCCTCCCACCAGCCGCCGACGCGCAGCGTGTGGCCGGCGAACAGGTCCTCCACCCGGAACTCGCCGGTGACGCCATAGCGTTCGCGGTCGCGCGGGGTCACCCGCATGTCGGCCGGCCCGCCGACGACATTGCTGTTCCGGGCCGTTACCAGCACCGGGCGCACCGCCCCGCCATTCGCGTTGTAGCCGGTCACCGCCCGGGGATCCGAACCCGTCAGGTCGCGGGCGCGGTCCTGATAGCGGAAGGATTCGCCGTCCAGCGTCTGGTAGTAGGGGTTCAGCGACAGGGTCGCCGACGGGCTCAGCGCCAGGTCGATGTTGACATAGGCCAACAGGTCCTCGCGCGTCCCGCCCAGGGCCCCGCCATAGTCGACGTCGCGCGAGGGAATGCCCGAGATCGCGTCCGTCGCCCGGTCGGTGTCGGGATCGGCCTCGAACTCCTGCAGGGTGACGACGTTGAAATCGTTGTCGGTCTGGTCGTTGTAGGCCACCCGGGCCTGGACCCGAGATCCGTTGGCGAAGCGTTTGACGGCCTTCACCTCATAGTGGTCGCGGCTGGCCGAACGGCTGTCCTCGCCGGCCCAGACGTCATAGTCCTGGCTGGACGCCGACACATAGGCGCTGAGCCCGTCAGCCACCTCGCCGCTGTCGAGGCGGACCGAGGCGCGGCGGAAGTCGAACGACCCGATCCCGCCCTCGAAGCTCGCCCCGGGCGTGGCCGCCGGATCGTCGGTGACGAAGTCGATGAAGCCGCCGAGGGCGAAGCGCGACGGCGCACCGATGTCGCCGGAGCTCTGCGACACGTCGATCCGGCCGATGTTGCTGGGCTCGATGAACCGCATCGGCGGCGAACCGCCGTTGAAGCGCGAGTCGCCCGTCGGAATGCCGTCGATGGTCAGACCGATCTGCTCGTCGCTGAGCCCGCGCAGGGCGATCTCATAGGAGAAGCTGCCGCCCCGGCTGTCGCCGGTCGAGACCTGGACGCCGGGGATCTTCTGCAGGCTCTGGGTGATCTCGGCCCCCAGCGGCCGGTCGTCCAGGTCCTCGCGCCCCAGGGAGAAGGTGGCGCGGCTGAGGCCGGAGCCGAACCGCTGACCGGTGACGACCACCTCGTCCACCGCCGCGGCGGCCTGCGGCGCGGTGTCCACGTTCTGTGCCTGCGCCCCCCCGCTCACCAGCCCCAGGATCGAGCCCATCGCGCTCGACAGCAGCCATCCCCGATAACCCATAGCAAATCCCCCAATGAAGCCGTTGCAGCCCGATCCACCCCCTCGGGTGCAATCTAGTGAAACGTTTCATATCGACGGATGATTACGGTTTGGCGACGCCCGCGTCAGGCTTCGACGACGACCTTGGCCGGGGCCGCCACCGATCCCCGCTCCACGATGCGGACATCGAACGAGACCCGGCGGCGGGGATCCCGGGGCGCGGCGATCCGCTGAAGCAGGAGCGACACAGCCTCGGCGCCGATCTCCTCGATCGGAATCCGCACGCTGCTGAGCGTGGGGGTCGTCAGCTCGCACCAATGGATGTCGTCGAAGCCCAGCACCGACACATCGCCCGGCACGTCCAGCCCCAGGCCACGCAGGGCCTGCATGACCCCCAGGGCGATGATGTCGGCCCCGCACAGGATCGCCGTGGCGGTCCGGGACTCCAGCGCCGCGATCACCTCGGGCTCCAGATCCAGGGCATAGGGATTGACCACCCGCCAGGCCAGGCGGACCTCGCCCTGCAGCTCCATCGCCGCCGCATCGGCCCGCACACGCGAGTTCTGCACATCCACAGGCCCGGCCACGATGCCGATGGCGCGGTGCCCCAGGCTGGTCAGCAGCCGCGCCCCCATCAGGCCGCCCGCCCGATAGTCGGGCTGGACCTGGTCGTATCCGGGCACGTCGCGGTCGATCACCACCGTCGGCAGACCCGCCGTCACCCCGGCCAGAGAGTCCGTGTCGTTGACCGGAAACCAGATCAGGCCGTCGGCCCCGAAGGCCGCCAGGTCCCGCGCCGCCTCGATCTCGGCCGCATGCGAGCCCTGGCTGTCGGCGATCAGCACGCGGTGCCCCGCCTCGCGCGCCGCATGGACGACCGTCTGGGCCAGGGCGGGAAACAGGGGGTTGCTGAGGTCCGGCACGATCAGCCCGAGCGCCCCGGACTTGCCGGTCTTCATCGCCTGAGCGATCGCGTTCGGCCGGTAGCCCAGGGTCTCGGCCGCCTCGCGCACCCGTTGTCGGGTGGCCTCCCCGACGGAGCCGCGGTTGTGCAGGGCATAGGAGGCCGAGGCGATCGAGACTCCGGCCAGGCGCGCGACCTCCTTGAGCGTAGGGCGTGCGCGAAGGGATGGGTCCGGCATAAAAGGTCCTCGGGTCGGAAGGCGTTGTCCGACCCCGGACTAACAAGGCGAAGTGAAACGTTCAACTCGGCAAGGCCGACCGGCGTCGGCTCAGGAGTCCGCCTCAAACGTGATGCCGTCATAGAGGGCGGCCGTCGTCAGGCTGACCTCGATCGCCGGCAGCTCGATTCGGCCCTCCAGACCGTCGACGTCCCGATAGGTCCAGGGCGTCGCCTCGTCCGCCCGCTCCCACACCATCACGCGCGGCAGGTTGGGGTCGATCAGCACGATGGAACGCAGGCTCGGCACCCTTTTGTATTCCTCGGGCTTGCGGGCGATGTCGAAGGCGCGGGTCGATTTCGAAAGCACCTCGAAGAATGCCGTCGGGGCCGCGCTTTCCAGCGCCGTCCGATCGGCCGGCCCGCAATCGACCGTCACGCCGGGCCGCCGGACATTGCCCTCCGGCATCCGGGCGGCGATGTTCGCTGTCTTCGGCTTGCAGCGTTTGCCCTTCAACTGATTGCCGAGTTCGACGATCAGGTTCAGCACCACGTCGTCGTGGGCATGGGTGGCCCCGGTCATCATGCGGATCGGCATGCCGTTGACCAGTTCCCAGCGGTCCTCCTGATCCAGGCACCAGACCAGGAACTCGTCCGCCGTCATTAAATTGAGCGCAACGTTCACGCCGCGTCCGCGTCGAACGTGATGCTGTCATAGATGGCCGTCATCGGCAGGCTGACCTGAATCGCCGTCAGGGGCACGACCCCGTCCAGGCGCTCGATGTCCTGATCCACCCAAGGGGCTGTTTCCTCAGCCCGGCTCCAAAGCAGCACCTGGGGCCGATCCGGTTCGATGATCACGATGTGCCTAAGGGTCGGCATCAGCTTGAACTCCTCGGCCTTGCGCATCAGGTCGATGGTGCGGGTCGAGGGCGACAGCACTTCGAAAAAGACCGTCGGCGCCGTGCTGCTCAGGGATTTGTCGGGGCGCGCTCGCGCAATCGACTGTTACGTCCGGTCGCCGGACATTGCCGTGCAGCATCAGCGCCGCGACATCGGCGGTGTTGGGCTGGCAGGGCTTGCCGCGCAGCTTACTGTGCAGGTCGGCGATCAGGTTGACCACGATCCGGTCGTGCCGACGCGTCGCCCCGGTCATCATCCGAGGCATGCCGTCGACCAGTTCCCAACGATCCTCCTGGGACTGGCACCAGTCCAGGAAGGCGTCGGGCGTCATCAGCTTGAGCGCGGCGTTCATGTCCTCTCTTGTACACCAGCCTTGGCCGGGCTGGAACGCCCCCGTCTCGCCCGGATCGGTGCCCGCCCTCAGTCCGGGAACAGGCTCCACAGGTGCCGCGAGGGGCCGAAGCCGGCGGCGGGCGCGGCCAGCCGGCCGCCGGCCCGGAAGGTCAGAGACGGCTCGCAGGTGTCCCGGCGCAGCAGATGCAGCCCATAGCCGATCTCGGCCGCCGCCAGGGACGGCCCCGCCGCGGCGCATGCGATCAGACCCGCGCGCGCCAGCAGACTGGTCTCCCCCACCTGGGCCCCCACGATAATGCGGTGCCCGGCCGCGCGAGCGGCCGCGATCAGGGCCAGGGTCCGGATCAGCCCCCCCTGTTTGGACACCCTGAGGTTCAGCACGAAGCGGTCATCTCCCGCCACGGCGTCCAGATCCGCCCGGGTGCACAGGCTTTCGTCCAGGACGATCCGCAGACCCGTCGCGTCCGCCACGCGCCGCATCCCGGCGACATCGCGCGCCGCCAGGGGTTCCTCGACCGCCCAGGCGTGACCCAAGAGCGGCCTCAGGGCCGCGATGGCGACGTCCGGATCGGACCACAGATTGTTGGCGTCCAGCCGCAGGCGTCCGCCTTTCGCCAGCCGGCGCGCCCGCGCCAGGTCGTGCGGCCCACCCAGCTTGAGCTTGGCGTCCGTCATCCCGTTCAGCCGAAACCTCAGGCGCTGCAGAGCGAACACCGGGCCCGGCGCCAGGCCGTAGACGGCGCTGACCACGACCGGCCCCGCCTTTTGTCCCATCAGGGCATCGAGCGGCACGGCCTGCTGGCGGGCGAACAGGTCGAGCAAGGCGAGCTCGGCCGCGCAGGCGGCCGACGGATTGGCGTCGATGTCCGACCGGTGCGTCTCCAGCCAGCCGCGCAGCGCATCCAGCCCATCCAGCGCCAGCAGGGCGTCGCGCCGGCGGCCCAGAAAGGCCTCGGCCGTCTGGGGCGTCTCCCCGGTCACATACAGTCGCGGACACCCCTCGCCGTATCCCGCCTCGCCATCCGCGTCCCGCGCCTGGACCAGGATGTTCTCAGCCTCGCCGCGCCGGGCGGCGGCATGGGCGAAGGCGACGCGGAAGGGGATCGGCAGACTAGCCGTGGTCAGACGGGTGGCCCGCATCCGGCAGCCTCCATGCCGTGAAGTCGAACGCGCAGTCCCGGGCGTGCTGCAGGGCCAGGACCTTGAACTGGGCGTCCCTCTGACCGGCCGCCACGCAGGCCGAGCGATAGGCGGCCCCCGCCCCCGGTCGCAGCACCGCCACCCGCACCGGCCCCAGCCGCCCCGTCGCCCGTTTGGCCGCGTATTCGATGTTCAGCTCGGCCAGCGCCCGGTCCAGCGCCGCCGCCGCATCGCGGGTGTCCGGTTCACCGTCCAGTTCCAGATAGGCCGTGTAGGTGGCGGTCGCCTCGTCCGCCAGCACCATGTGGAACGGCACCTGCACCGACAGCGCCCGGGCCAGCCGGGCCACGCCGCCCATGACCTGGTCCTCGGTCAGCTTCTCGCCGGTGATGCTGGTGGTGCCCCGCCCCTTGCGCAGGAACTTCAGACTGGGCGTCGCCCCGATCCGCGGCCCGACGGCCAGGACGTCGTTCAGCTGATAGCGGGCCAGGCCGGACACCGTGGTGACGATGACCTGATAGGCCTGCCCCTCCTCTAGCTCGTCGATCAGCAGGGTTTCGCGGCTCCCCTCGTCCCAGGCCGCGCTCGGCACGAATTCGAACACCACATCGTCCAGCAGCGGCAGGCCGAAATCCTGCGCCGCATCGACCACGATCGTGCCCCGGAACTCGCTGCAGACATACCCGGCCTCCATCAGCCGGACCCCGGGGGCCAGGGCGTCGGCCACGGCCTCCGCGGCCATGGCGCAACTGCCGCCGGTCCAGGTGACCACCCCTGCCAGCCGGGGCCACAGCTGGGCGATGGTCGGCTCGCCCGCCTGCGCCGCCCGGTCCAGCGCGGCAGCCCGCCCGGGCTCCGGCCGGATCGCCGCCAGGATGTCCGCCTTCTGCGCGTCCGGCAGGCCGTCGACGTCGGGACAGGTCCCCGCCGCGATCTGCGTCAGAAAGTCCGCCCAGTGCTGGCGCGAGGTGTCGCGCAGCCGCAGCAGGGTCGAGGGATTGGCGGTGGACACGGCCGACAGGTCCGGATGCTGCAGCGCCAGCCGGGTCACGATCCGGTATTTGACGTCCGCGTCCTCGATGGCGAAGACCGCGGGGGGCACGACATAACGGCTGCGGACCACCCAGGGCATGGAGGCATAGATCAGGCCGGTGGCGGATCCTATCGGCGTGCCGTCCGCCAGACTGTCCTCGCGCATGGCCCCGACCAGGGCCAGGATCCGACCCGCGAACAGCCTGCCCGCCCGGTGCTGCACATAGGCTCCCGCCCTCTGCGCCCGGCGCAGGCGAT
Source organism: Brevundimonas sp. LM2 (assembly GCF_002002865.1). Classification (NCBI taxonomy): domain Bacteria; kingdom Pseudomonadati; phylum Pseudomonadota; class Alphaproteobacteria; order Caulobacterales; family Caulobacteraceae; genus Brevundimonas; species Brevundimonas sp. LM2. The sequence goes on from NZ_CP019508.1 coordinate 2,852,632, forward strand.
CGAGGGCGTCCGGCGTCACCGGGATCAGCTTGGGCAGACCGGTCGTGCCGCTGGTGCGGGCGTACATCAGGGGCGTCTCGGCCGTCAGGGCCGGCTCGCCCGTGGCGATCTGGCGTTCGATCCAGGGCCGCAGCCCCTCATAGTCGCGGATCGGCACGGCCCGCCGGAAATCGTCAAAGGTGCGCAGCGCCCCATAGTCGTGAGCGCGGCCGAACCCGGTGTCGCGATGGGCAGCCAGGATCCGCCTCAGGGTCTCGGCCTGGGCCCGGCGCGGATCGGCGGCGGGGCGCATCAGGGCGTCGAGGGCGGCGCGGCCCTGCGTCGCCATCGCCGCCTCGAAGGTCAGACGGCTGACGCTGTCAGAGGCGCGGCGACGCATCGGGCTTTGGCGCGGATCCACTGTAGCGCAGGGGCGCGATCATCTGGCCCGCGAAGGTGCGGGGATAGGCCGGATCCAGCAGGCCCAAGGGCCCGATCGGACGGCGTGGCCGGATATAGGTGCCGAACAGCACGTCCCACCCGGCAAAGGTGTGGGCATAGTTGCCGTCGCTCTCGGCCACGACCTGCGAATGGTGCCAGCGGTGCACCTCGGGCCCGCTGATCAGATAGTTGAACCAGCCCAGACGCACATCGACATTGCTGTGCTGGAACAGCCCGCTGACCGCATAGACCACGAAATAATAGGCCAGCACCTCGGGCCCCACCCCCATCAGGATGAACGGCAGGGTATCGCCGAGGAACTGCAGCCCCTTGTCCAGAGGATGGAAGCGAAAGACGTTCAGCGCATACAGCTTGGTCGGGGCGTGGTGCACCGCATGCAACCGCCACAGAGGCGGAAACCGGTGCGACGCCCGGTGCAGCCCGTAGCGCAGCAGATCGCCCGCCAGGATCTTCAGCACCACCTGCGCCCACAGCGGCCAGGTCTGCGGCCAGACGTCGAACGTCAGGCCGTTGGCGCTGAGCAGGCGTTGGAGTCCGAAGATGGCGATCCACCCCAGCACCAGCGGCACGACGATCTGGACCATCACCAGAAAGGCGCCGTCGTCCAGCAGCTCATGCAGGTCCGGGGCCCATGCCGGCCGGAACGGTATGATCCGCTCGCCGACCACGATCAGCGGGCCGGCGACGGCGATGGCCAGATAGGGCGCGGCCGCCAGGGGCAAATCCAGGGCCAGTGCCCCCCACAGCAGCGCCACCGCCACGATCATGACGGCCGGGTAGAAGAGACGCTGCACGGCCCCGATCGTCATCCCCGAACCCTGCCAAACTTCTTCGGCGCGGACAATGCCGGCGTCGTCACGGCCAGGCTTCACCTTGCGTTAACCACGATCCCGCATCCGTTAACCCATGCGCAATCTCGTCGCCGCCGTCGAAGCCGTCGATCCCCTGGTCGTCACGGGCAAGGTCGCCGGCGTGTCCGGCCTGCTGATCGAGGCGCGCGGCGGGCTGTCCCGTCTGGCGGTCGGGGCACGGGCCGAGATCGGGCGGCGCGGCACCACCCCCCTGCCCGCCGAAGTGGTCGGGTTTCGCGACTCCAAGGCCCTGCTGATGCCCTTCGGTCCGGTCGAGGGCGTGGCTCCGGGGGCCGACATCCACATCATCGGCCAGGCGGCGGCGGTCTATCCGACCAAGGCCTGGCTGGGCCGGATCATCGACGCCTTCGGCCAGCCGATCGACGGCAAGGGCCCCCTGCCCCAGGGACCGGCCCCCTATCCCCTGCGCGCCTCGCCGCCCGCCGCCCATTCGCGCGGCCGGGTGGGCGAGCGGCTGGACCTGGGCGTCCGGTCCATGGACGTCTTCACCACCACCTGCCGGGGCCAGCGCCTGGGCATCTTCGCCGGGTCGGGCGTCGGCAAGTCGGTGCTGCTGTCGATGCTGGCCAAGCAGGCGACCTGCGACGTGGTCGTCGTCGGCCTGATCGGCGAACGGGGTCGGGAGGTCCGCGAGTTCATCGAGGAGACCCTGGGCGAGGAGGGCCTGCGTCGCGCGGTCGTGGTGGTGGCGACCTCCGACGAGCCGGCGCTGAAGCGGCGCCAGTCGGCCTATATGACCCTGGCCATCGCCGAGTATTTCCGCGACCAGGATCTGGAGGTCCTGTGCCTGATGGACTCGGTCACCCGCTTCGCCATGGCCCAGCGGGAGATCGGCCTGGCCGCGGGCGAGCCCCCGACCACCAAGGGCTATACCCCCACCGTCTTTTCCGAACTGCCCAAGCTGCTGGAGCGCGCCGGACCGGGGCCAATCCGGCCGGACGGGACCACGGCAGGGCCCATCACGGCCCTGTTCACCGTGCTGGTGGACGGCGGCGATCACGACGAGCCCATCGCCGATGCGGTGCGCGGGATCCTGGACGGCCACATCGTCATGGACCGCAAGATCGCCGAGCGCGGCCGCTTCCCGGCCATCGACGTGCTGAAGTCCGTCAGCCGGACCCTGCCGGCCTGCCAGACCCCGCCCGAGCGCGAGCTGAACCGCCGCGCTCGCCAATGCCTCAGCGCCTATTCCAGCATGGAGGAACTGATCAAGATCGGGGCCTATCGCGCCGGTGCCGACCCCATCACCGACCGCGCCATCGCCCTCAATCCGGCGCTGGAAGCCTTCCTCGGCCAGGACAAGGACGACGTCACCCGGATGGCCGATTCCTTCAACCGGTTGGAAAGCATTCTGAACCAAGGTCTGCTGCAGTGACCGGAGACTATCGATGACCGCCTGGGCCCATTCCCTGATCCGCATCTCCAACTATGAGGTCGAGACGCTGCAGAAGCGCCTGTCCGAGATCAGCGCCCGCAAGGCCTCGGCCGAGATGCGCCTGGCCGTGCTGGAGGCCGAGGCCGAGGTCGAACGCGAGCGCGCCCGCATGGACGCCGAGGCCGGGATGCTGCTGCAGGCCTATCTGGCCGGCTGGAAGGCCCGCAAGGGGGCCGCCGAATCCACCCTGTCCACCCTCGACGCCGAGGAAGAAGGCGCCCGCGACGCCCTGACCGGGGCCTATTCCGAGTTGAAGAAATTCGAACACGTCGCCGAAACCACCCGCCTGAACGCCCTCATCGCCGCCGGCAAGCGCGAAACGGCGGCGTTTGATGAAATGGGTCTGCGGAAGCGTAGCGCCTGACGGCCCTTCTCCCCTTGCGGGAGAAGGTGGCCGAGCAAAGCGAGGTCGGATGAGGGGTACAAGGACGCGGATGCGATGCGACCAATAGCCCCCAACGGCCAGACCGGGAATCACCCCTCATCCGGCCCTTCGGGCCACCTTCTCCCGCAAGGGGAGAAGGGACCGTCGCGTCGCCTCGTCCTCGCCGCGCCCTTCGCCCTCGCCGCCTGTGCCCGCACCGAGGCCGCGCCGGCGGTCCCGGCGACCCCGCTGAAGTCCCTCGTGCCCTTTCCCATCGGCACGGCCGCCATGGCGGGCCAGTTCGACGACCCCGCCTGGGTCCATCTGGCCCTGACCCACGTCTCCCAGCTCACGCCGGAGTGGGAGATGAAGATGGAATATATCCTGGCCGGGCCGGACGACTACCGCTGGGACGCCCCGGACCGGATCGCCGCCTTCTGCGTGACCCACGGCCTGCGCCTGCATGGGCATGCCCTGATCTGGTACGCGCAAGGGGCCGAGGTGTTCGAGGGCCTGGACCGCGCCCGCTTCATCGAAGCCTTCGACGGCTATATCGCCACCGTGGCCGGCCGCTACCGGGGCCGGGCGGTCGGTTGGGACGTGGTCAACGAGGCCGTGGCCGAGGACGGGAACGGCCTTCGCGACTGCCACTGGAGCCGCGCCCTGGGCCAGGACGGCTATATCGCCCGCGCCTTCGAACAGGCGAAGGCCGCCGACCCCGACGCGGTGCTGTTCCTGAACGACTACAATCTGGAGAACAATCCGACCAAGGGCGCGACCTTCCTCAGGCTGGTCGAGCGGCTGCTGAAGGCCGGCGTGCCGATCGGCGGCCTCGGTACCCAGTCGCACCTCGACATCGAGATCCCCGCCGGCCAGACACGCGCCTTCTTCCGCGACGCCGCCGCCTTCGGCCTGCCGATCCATGTCTCCGAGCTGGACGCCTCTCTGCGTTCCGAGGGCCGGATCGACACCCGCTCGCCGCGCCAGCGCATCGACCAGCAGACCGCCCGCGTCGCCGAACTGACCGAGGCCTTCGTCGCCCTGCCCCCGGCCCAGCGCTACGCCTTCACCGTCTGGGGCATGCGCGACACCGACAGCTGGCTGCGCCGCGACGCCCGCGACGACGGCAAGGACAGCCCGCTGCTGTTCGACGCCGCGGGACAGCCGACGCCGATGTTCGACGCGGTAGCCGGTGTCATACGCGCCCGATAGGGGACGGCTGTAAACCGGAGCCGCTGCGCCATGTCGTTTCTGTCCAAGGCCCTGCTGGCCGCCCTTAGCCTGCTGTTCGCCGCTCCGGCCTCGGCCCAGGATGATCTGAGGATCAACCAGATCCAGATCCTGGGCAGCCACAACTCCTATCGCCCCTACCCCGACGCGGCGATGCTGGCGGCGGTCCGGGCGGTCGCCCCGACCGAAGTGGCCGGTCTGGAGTACGGCCATCCGCCGCTGGATCAGCAGCTGGCGCTGGGCGTCCGCCAGTTCGAGTTCGACCCCGTCTCCGACAGCGCCGGCGGCCTGTTCGCCGCCCCCTACGCCGACGATCCCGAGGCTCTGCGGATCATGCGCGCGCCCGGGGCCAAGGTGCTGCACATTCCGCCGTTCGACTATCGCACCGACTGCCTGACGCTGGCCCTGTGCCTGCAGGGCGTGGCCGACTGGTCGGACGCGCATCCTGGCCATCCCCTGCTTGTCATCCTGGTCAACAATCGCGATGCGCCCGAGCCCTATACGGCCGAAGGTCTGGACGCGGTCGACGTCACCATTCGCGGCGTCTTCGGCCCGGACCGGCTGATCACGCCGGACCGCGTTCGCGGCGACCACGCCAGTCTGCGCGACGCCGTCCTGGCCCGCGCCTGGCCGACCGTGGAGGCCGCGCGTGGCAAGGTGCTGGTGGTGCATGACACCGGATCGCGCCTGAACGCCCTGTACGCCGAGGGCCATCCGGGTCTGCGCGGTCGGGCGATGTTCGGCTTCTATCCGGAGGACGCGGACGAGGCGGCGATCTTCAACATCCAGGACCCGGTTGCCGAGGGCGCCACGATCCGACGACTGGTGGCCCAGGGCTTCCTGGTCCGCAGCCGCGCCGACTCCGGCACGGTCGAGGCCCGCGCGGGCGACCTCGGCCGGCTGGAGGCTGCGGTCCAGGCCGGGGCCCAGATCATCAGCACCGACTACTATCCCGGCGCGCCCGATCCCCTGGGCCTCGGCTTCGTCGTCCGATTGGCCGACGGTTTCTCCCAGCCCAATCCCCGGGCCGCGGCGGCCGGCGGGGGCGACCACCCCTGAACCCCTAGATCACCGCGGACACCAGGCCCAGTTCGACCGCCTCGTTCGCCTCGATATACCAGTTGGCCGGCGCCCGGCTTTCCAGATCGTCCAGCGTCACCGACGAGCCGATGATCAGGTTCCGGAACCCCTCGCGCTGGATCAGGATCGAATGCTCGAGCTCGTGCAGCATGGCCTTCACCGTGGCCAGGCAGCTGGTGAGCGGCCCGTTGATGGCCAGCGTCTTGTCCATCTTGCGCTCGTGGATCATCAGCCGCGTGCCCCGCGTCAGAAACCGGTTTCCCGGGGCGAAGAAGCCCATCAGGGTCGCGCCCGCAGAATAGACCACGGCCTTGCCCAGGAAGGCGAACCGCCGGTCGGGGCTGATCTCGGACTGGAAGCGGATATCCTCCCCCATCATGCGCGCGACCTCGGGATCGCCGCCCAGGGTGGACAGCTCCAGAACGACCAGCCCCGTCTGCGGGGCCGCGTCCAGCTGGGCGCGGAAATTCCAGTACATGGCGTAGTCGACGTCCCCGCCGAGCAGGATGGCGGGGCGCGCGAAATCAAGGGCGTTCAGGTCGGTCATGGTCCGGTGTCGCTATGAGGAGGCGAAGACAGCGCCGACCGGCCTGTCCGGTTCCCTCTGCGACATCGACGCCCGGCCTTTTTCCATGGCCACGCTTGATGGTTGCACATCGCCGTCGCATCACCCGGCGCAATGATCGACAAGGACCACAAGAACGCCATCCTGGCCGCCGAGCGCGAGTTCGAACGACGCGAGAATCTGGCCCGCGCCCTGGCCGTTTCGGGCATCACCCTGATCGGCAGGATCACCAGCCCGGCCGACCCGGGCCCGCCGGCCGCCTCGCCCGCGCCGTCGGCGGCCCCCTCGCGCTCAGCCGGGCCGAAGGCCCTCTTGCACGACATCGGGTCCGAGGACTGAGCCGGCCGTATTCGCGAGCGCCAGCGGGCCTTGCCCCGGCGGCGAAACGCGACGGCTGTCCCGCTTGAACGACCCGAGCAGGGCGGCGTCCCGGTAGACCTCGACGTGGGAATAGTCGCGCGTCATGAGCAGCGTCACCTGGGCGATGTCCCTGGCATCGTCGTCGCCATCCAGCTCGATCGACTCCGTCAACGGAGACCGGGAGGGACCGTCATGAAGGCGCAGCTTGTAACGCGGCATCGGAAGGCTCCAGCACGGCCTTCGATCAATATTGAGAATTCGCCGGTCGATTTCCATCGAAAATCGAAGGGCGCGGCATTTATCCTCAGGTTTCGCCCGCCGGCGATGCGCGCCTCCGGTCGGCGACGCCCTTGGCCGCGGCGTAACATTCGCAGGCGGCGCGCTCCAGAATGACGCGGTCGGTGATCACGACCTTGCCCCGGGAATAGGTGATGGCCCCCGCGGACGCCAGGGACTGCGCCGCCTCGTTCACCGTGGTCCGTTGGGCCCCCAGCATGTTGGCGAGGAACTCCTGCCTCATGAACAGGGTGTCACCGCCCGCTCGGTCGTGCGCGCGCAGCAACCATTTGGCGAACCTCTGCTCGGTCCGGTGCAGCGCGTTGCAGGGCGCGGACTGCTCCAGTTCGACCTGAAGCGACGCGTCGTAGAGGGCGAGGACATTGCGCAGGCCAGGGTGGTCGGACGAAAGTTCCCGCAGGCGTCGCGCCTCGATCCGCAGCGCGTTGCCCGCCAGCTGACCCACATACCGGACGGAGGTGCGATAGGGGGTGAGCCAGGCCGTGACCCCCGTGAAGCCCTCGAAGCCGACCATATAGGCCTCGACGGTCTCGCCGGTGGTCATGATCGACACAGCGGAGATGATGCCGTGGTTCACGAAACAGATGTGGCGGACGTCTTCGTCAGGTTCGCCGAACACCTGTCCGAGCTTGAAGTTGAAGTCCGACAGATGCGGCGCGATGGCGTCACGGTCGGTCTTGCTGAGCTGTTCGAGAAGCGCGTTACGTCGGTGAAGCTTAGCCATAAAGGCCCCTAACGGATCGCTCTGCGCGGCGTCAGTCAGAAAGTGACATAGTTCAACTTGGAGACGGCTTGCGGCCTCGCGACGTCGGGGTCAGGGCCGGGATCCGCTCGAGGGTGCGACCCACGGTCCTTGAGAACGCCAAACGCCCGCCGGTCTCCCGGCGGGCGTGGATTCGGTTGGCCGGAGCCAGGTCGTCAGGCGGCGGCGCTGACCGGGGACGCGTTTTCAGACGGGTCGCGCAAGACATAGCCGCGGCCCCAGACGGTCTCGATGTAGTGTTTGCCGCCGGCGGCCGTGGCCAGCTTCTTGCGCAGCTTGCAGATGAAGACGTCGATGATCTTCAGCTCGGGCTCGTCCATGCCGCCGTACAGGTGGTTCAGGAACATTTCCTTGGTCAGGGTAGTGCCCTTGCGGAGCGAAAGCAGCTCCAGCATCTGGTATTCCTTGCCGGTCAGGTGGACTCGGTGGCCGTGCACCTCGACCGTCTTGCCGTCCAGGTTCACGGCGATCTCGCCGGTGTGGATGATGGCCTGGGCGTGACCCTTGGAGCGACGGACCACGGCGTGGGTGCGCGCGATCAGCTCGTCCTTGTGGAAGGGCTTGGTCATGTAGTCGTCGGCGCCGCCGCCGAAGGTCTTGACCTTGGTCTCGATCTCGGTCGAGCCCGACAGGATCATCACCGGGGTGTTGACCTTGCCCACGCGGAGCTGCCGCAGCACCTCAAGCCCGCTCATGTCGGGCAGGTTCAGGTCCAGAAGGATCAGGTCGTAGTCATAGATCTTGCCCAGATCGATGCCCTCTTCGCCCAGGTCCGTCGTGTAGACGTTGAAGCCTTCCGACTTGAGCATGAGCTCGATGCTCTGTGCGGTCGCGTGATCGTCTTCGATAAGCAGAACGCGCATTCGGTGCCCCTCCAGGCAAAGCTTGATCATATGACCCGGCTGATGGTTCCGGGTAACCTTGTTCGAGAGTTAACCGGCGAAAAACTTAAGAATGGTTAACGTGTCCCCTATTGAGACGAATCTAGGCTGATTTGCGAATCGAGGTCGAGACTCCGCGAGTCAACGATTCGAATTATTTTAAGATTTCGTTCGGGCCTGCACGACACGACCGATTCTGACGGGTCACAAGACTATATTCCTAGCCTTGCGAGAGGGGTCAGCCGACGTCCTCGTTTCAAGGAGGGGACGATCATGATGAGGAGCGCATACCGCGTCGCCGTGTCGGAAGAGGATCGCGGCAGGGCGGATCTGGTGGTTCAGATCGTCTCGCTGCGGTTCGGCCTGCCGGTGACGGCGATCCGGGCGGACGGGCGGCTGTCGCGCGCGGCGCTGCGGGCCCGGCGGGTGGCCATGTATCTGGCCTATGTCTCGTTCGAATGGCCCCAAGAACGGGTCGCCCATGCCTTTGCGGTCAATCGCCAGACCGCCGCCAACGCCTGCGTCCGGATCGAGGACGCGCGCGACAACGCCGAGCTGAACGCCCTGCTGAACGAGCTGGAGGGGGCCATCCACGCCATCGTCGGCCAACCTGGAGACGGCGCGCCTGGCGTGCCGGCGGCGGCGTGAGCGTCGAGACGGAGGCGTGGGATCTGCCCGACTCTCCCACAGTCGCCCGTGCCCGTCGCCTGCTCGCCCGGCCCAGCGCCTGGCTGGCCGAAGCGGCGGCCGGCCGCTACGGCCTGCGGCTGACGGCCGATCGCCGGACGCGGCCGATCATGACCCTGGACGAGACCACCTTCCGCGCCCTGGTCGCCTCGCCGGGACTGAAGGCCAGGCCCCAGGGCGGCTGGGTCGCGGTCCCGTCCCGGGCCGGGGCCGCCCCTCCCCCCGCGGGCGTTCCTAGCCGCATCGCCGGCGAAAGGCTTGTGATGCAGGCCGACGGCCGCCTCACGACCCACCGGTCCAATCTGGGCGAAAGCCCCGTCGCCTGGCTGGCGCGCCGCAAGGATGCCCACGGCCGGCCCTGGCTGGAGCCGGCCGAGGTCGCGGCGGCCGAACGCCTGCGACACGACGCCGAACTGGCCCAGGCCGGTCCGTCCCTGACCATGCGCTGGGACGCCCTGCCGCGCGCGGGCGGAGGCTCCGCGGCGCGGATCGAGCCGGGCGACCGCGCCCTGGCCGCCGGACGCCGGGTCGCAGAGGCGCTGAGCGCCTGCGGCCCCCGCTGCCGCGCCTTCGTCGAACAGGCCTGTCTGCGCGACACCGCCCTCCAGGCCGCCGAGCGCGCCCTGGGCGTCCCGCGTCGACAGGGCAAGCTGCTGCTGAAGGAGGGGCTGGCGGCGCTGGCGGCGCATTACGGGATAGGCGGTAGGCAGTAGGCAGTAGGCAGTAGGCAGTAGGCAGTAGGCAGTAGGCAGTAGGCAACAGGCAACAGGCAACAGGCAACAGGCAACAGGCAACAGGCAACAGGCAACAGGCAACAGGCAACAGGCAACAGGCAACAGGCAACAGGCAACAGGCAACAGGCAACAGGCAACAGGAAAATCTTAAGCTAAGGGAAAACGCACTATAACCACCCGGCCCGCGGACCGCCTACTGCCTACTGCCTACTGCCTACTGCCTACTGCCTAACTTCCCCCATCGCCTCCTGCCGGATCCGGCCGACCATGGCGTTCAGCCCGTTGGCCCGTTGCCGGGTCAGGGCCTGGGGCAGGCCCAGGCGGTCCAGCGCCGCCTTGGCGTCGAAGGCCAGGATCTGGTCGGCCGGCCGCCGCGAATAGAGCTTCAGCAGCAGGGCCACATTGCCTTTGGAGATCGCGCTGTCGCTGTCGGCGCGGAAGACCAGCCGGTCGCCCTCGCGTCCCGAGGCCAGCCAGACCTGGGCGGCGCAGCCGGGCACCTTGTTCGGCTCGATCCGATCAGCGTCCGGCAGGGGCTCCAGGTCCTTGCCGAGATCGATGACATAGGCGATGCGCTGCTCCCAGTCCTCGAGGACGTCGAAATCCTCGATCAGTTCGGCCAGGGTGTCGTCGATCGTCGCGGCGTCGGTCATGGGGCGCAGATAGTCCGGCCGACCCGTCAGGACAACGGGACCGATCGTCCTTGGCCGGTGCCCCCTCTCGGCCTCGGGTTCGCCTTGCACGGGTGCGGGCTTTGGCCGACTCACCCGGACCTCTAGGATAAAGGGTCGGGCCCTCCCCTCCTGCCCGCGTTTTGCCCAAGGCCGTCCGGATTTCCGCTTGACCGCATCCCCCCCGTCAACCCCAGACGCCCCGCCTGCTCCGGTTCGGCCGGGCGTGGGCGAAGGCGTGCCCGCCCTGGCGGCCTGGCACGGGGCCTGGGCGGCCGCCGCGACGGTCATGACCCTGGGCGGGCTCTGGCCGGGAGCCCTGGACGGGCCGGCGGCCTTCGGCTGCCTGGCCATGATGGTCCCCGGCCTGGCGGGCCTGGCCCTGATGGCGCGCGACGGAACGGGCGAGCGGGCCCTGGTCCTGGTCGTCTGGACCGTGTCCGCCGTGGCCGCCGCCGTGCTGTCGGGAGGACTGGGCGGGCCTCTGGTCGGATTCATCACCATGCCGTTCGTGGCCGCCCTCGCCCTGGGCGGACCGCGACACGGCGTTCGCCTGGCCCAGGGGGGGGCCCTGGGATGCGCGGTCGCCGCTGTCGGGGGTCAGATGTCGGCCGCCTTCATCGGTGCCCCGGGCCTCGACATCGGCATGGCGACGGCGTCCAGCCTGCTGGCGTCGCTCGCGGCGGTCCTGGCGGTGCGCCTGTCCTGGCGTTTGCGCGAATCCCGTCTGACGGCGGCGGAAGAGGCCACGCGGCGGGTCGAGGGCCTGCTGTCCGGTCAGCCCGGCCTGACCCTGGTGCTGGAGCCGACGGGTCGGGTGATCGGGGCCTATGGCTCCGCCCCCCCGGCCCTGCTGGTCGATCCCCTGTTCGATCAGGGGCTGATCGCCTCCGTCCACGCGCCCGACCGCCCGGCGATCCTGGCCGCCATCGACGCGGCCCTGCGCGGCCAGGCCGCCGAGGTCGCCTTCGCCCCGCGTCAGGCCCTGGACCGGCGCGTCATCCTGATCCTGCGGCGCTTTGACGACGGCCACACCGCGTCCTCTGGCCCGCCCCGCCTGATCGCCCAGGCCTTCGACGGCACCCGCCAGTTCGCCATCGAGGTCGGTCTGGAGGCCGCCCGGGCCGAGGCCGAGGCCCGCGACGCCGGCAAGACCCGCTTCCTGGCCAATATGAGCCACGAGCTGCGCACGCCGCTGAACGCCGTGCTGGGCTTCTCCGACGTCATGCGCCAGCGCCTGTTCGGTCCCCTGTCGCCCAAATACGGAGAGTACGCCGACAATATCCACGAGGCCGGCTCGCACCTGCTGGACCTGATCGGCGACGTGCTGGACGTGTCCAAGATCGAGGCCGAACGCTATGAGCTGAATCGCGAACCCTTCGACGCCCGCGAGGTCGTGTCGGCGGCCGTGGCCCTGGTCAGGGTCGCCGCCACGGACAAGGAGGTCAGCCTGGCCAGCCTGCTGCCGGACGAGGTCCTAGAGGTCGAGGCCGACCGCCGGGCGCTCAAGCAGATCACGCTCAACCTGCTGTCCAACGCCATCAAATTCACCCCGGCGGGCGGCTCCGTGACCCTGACGCTGGAGACCATCGGGCCCTATCTGGAGCTGATCGTCTCGGACACCGGCGTCGGTATCGCCGCCCGCGACCTGCAGCGCCTGGGTCGCCCCTTCGAACAGGCCGGGGCGGCGGACCAGAAGGCCAAGGGCACCGGTCTGGGCCTGTCGCTGGTCCGCGCCCTGGCCGAGCTGCACGGCGGCCGCATGAGCATCGACTCCACCCTGGGCGAGGGCACCGCCGTCACCGTCCGCCTGCCCGTCGTCACGGTCGCCCGACCCGTGCCGGTCGAAGGGGCGGAAATCATCCCGCTGAACGCGGGGGGGTAGACGAGCCTCTCCCTCCCCTTCGGGGGAAGGAGAGTCCGGTCTTCAGACCGTCCCCAGCCCCACGAACGCGCGGGCCGCCGCGAAATCCCCGGCCTCGAACAGGGTGGTGGCGACGCTGCCGTCGCGGAACAGGAATTCGACCAGGAAGGGCTCGCGCGGGTCCAGCACCGCCAGGGCGTCGGCCCCCGAGGCCGGAAAGCGCCAGATCTCGCCCTGGGTCCGGCCGGTGGCCAGCAGGGTCGGGGCGGCCGGGCCGGTGCCGGCCGACCAGATCGTCTTGCGCGCGCGCTCGGGCGGCAGGGCGGCGGACCCGGCCGGGGTCAGCCACGGACGGCTGGCCAGGGCGGGATCGCGCATCACGATCCGCGCCGCATAGGGTCGCGGCCGACCGACGAAGGACACCACCGCCGTCAGGGCATTTCCCCCCGTCGGCATGGCGCTGAGCCCGAACCGCACCGGCGAGGCCCCGACCACCGACGGCTGGACCAGACGCCAGGCCACATCGACCCGCCGGACCCGATCGGCGGTCCAGGTGGCGCGGTCGCCGGTGAACTCCATGCGCGGAATACGCTGCCAGCCGGCGAAGGCGTCGGCGACCCGGTGGCGGACGGTGGCCAGTTCGGGGTTGGCGCAGTCGACCCGCGCGGCCCGCGACCGCGCCCGCGCGGCGGTGGCGTTCAACGTCGTCTCGCTGACCCCGCCTCGCAGCGCCGCGCCGCGCGCCTGCAGCGTCGCCGCGCCCAGGGCCCCGGCCACGGGCGCGCCGAACAGGCGGCATTTCTTGTCGGCGGCGAGAACGAAGGTCCGGTCGTAATAGGTCCCGCCGCCCTCGGCCGAGGCGAGCACCGGCGACAGCGCCACGACGGCGGCGATCGCCACGGCGCTGGCGGTGCGGGGGAAAGAGCCTATCCTCATCCCCCGACCGTAAGGACGTCGTCGTTCCGGTCCCGTTTCCGAGCAAGGTTACCGAAGTGCTTCTGAACTCAGACCTGTGGGTCGGCGCCCTGATCCGCCGCGCCCAGATCGAGGGGGCCAATGCCACCGTCGTGCGCCGAGGCGACGCCCGCGCCGGGACGGTGATCGTTAAGGCCTACAACACCTCCGACCGCACCGCCCGCGCCTATGCCGAGGCCGTCGGCACCGACGGCGACCGTCTGTGGATCCAGCCCGTCAGCGGCACGGAGAGCGATATCGACGCCTGGATCGACCGCCAGCGCGGCTACGACCCCGACCTGTGGGTGGTCGAGATCGAGGACCGCCAGGGGCGGCATTTTCTGACGGAGAAAGTGGAGGATGCGGGAGGGTAGAGGGGGTGGCTGGTTGCTGCCAAGCAATGCGGCATGGCGGGCCGAGGCCTTTGCCCGCTCACCGGAGCCGTTCGACAAGCGGGACCGCCCTGACCCCCAGCCACCAGCCACCAGCCACGCAACCGCCTCTCCCCCCTCCCCTAACACCTCGCTAACCCCGTTCAGACACGGAACCGAAAACCAGCCGGGCCTACGGTCGGGCTGTCGACAGAGCCGTCGGCGCGATCGAGTGCCCCCCTATGCTGTTTCTGATGAACGACGTGGTGTTCGACCTGGACGAGGCCTCTCCGGTCCCGTCGGCCGACGCGCGCCGGTTCGAGAAACTGGGGTTCGACTATCTGATGGAGCTGGGCTGCGAGCTGTTCGCCGCGGACCCGCTGCTGCATCGGAGCGATCCGGAACGGGCGCGCCGCCTGGCCTGGCTGATCCATCAGCGGTCGCCCGAGGTGAACGCCGCCCTGTTCGCCGCGCCCGACTACGACTGCGATCCGGCTCTGGTCGAGCCGCGCTTCTGCGCCCTGCCGGCGGCCGTCCTGCGTCAGCTGCAGGCCAAGAGCGGCAAGGGTCGGCTGGACGCGGTCACGGCCGACCGCGCCGTCTGGGGCCGTATGGCGGCCTGAGCCGTCGCCGCTGTCCTAGAACAGCGCCGCCATCGCCACGTGAACCAGCAGCGCCGTCACGACGATGAAGCCGAAGCCTCCCGCCAGGCCGATCGCCGGGTGAAGTGTGCCTTTCGGCGTGTCCCGGCCATGCCGGGCGGTCGAAAGGCGGTGTCCTGAGTCAAGCAAGGCCATGATCGTCTCCTTCTTCCCTGCGGCGTCAGGCTCGCGTCCATGACGTCTCGCAAAGGGAGGATGCGCTCGATAACCCCGTCTGGCGAGGGGTTTTTGCGACCTCGGGGCCCGTCGCCGAAATCGTCGCAGCACCGCTGGATCTCGGCTATTCTGCGGGCATGAACGCCGCGCTCCAACGCATGACCGCCGACGAGTTCCTGGTCTGGAGCCAGCAGCAGGCCGAAAGCTGGGAGTTCGTCAGCGGCCATCCCGTCCTGCGCCACGCCGGCTCGACAGACCTGATGACCGGCGCGACCGAGCGGCATGATCGGATCGTCACCAATCTGATCGCGGACCTGCATCAGAAACTTCGTCGCGGGCCTTGCCGGGTCAAGACGGCCGATCAGGCCACCGCCATGCCGACGGGCAATATCCGCCGCCCCGATGTCACGATCGACTGCGGCCCGCCTAACCCCGACAGCCTCTCCACCAGCGTCCCGACCGTACTGTTCGAGGTCTTGTCGCCCTCGACGCGCCTGATCGATCTCGTCAAGAAGACCGAAGAATACAAGACGCTGGAAAGCCTCAAGCACATCGTTCTGATGGAGGCGGACGTCGTTAAGGTCATGATGTGGACCCGCAATGCCGAAGGATGGAGTCTCGAAGCCTTCGAGACGATCGAGGCGGTCCTGCCGCTGACCGGCATCGGCGTGGACCTCTCCCCGGCGGACGCCTACGACGGCGTCACCCTGGCCCCATAGCGGTTCGACATTTCGGGCCGTCCGGGCTACCTCCCGCCTCCATGTCGAAACTGACCCTGAACGAGGAGGCCCTGCGGCGCAGGACCTTCGCCATCATCGCCCACCCCGACGCCGGCAAGACCACGCTGACCGAGCATATCCTGCTGTCCGGCGGGGCCATCCGCGCGGCCGGGGCCGTGCGGGCGCGGGGCGAGAACCGGCGCACCCAGTCCGACTGGATGAAGATCGAGAAGGAGCGCGGCATCTCCGTCTCCGCCTCGGTCATGACCTTCGAACACACCACGTCCGACGGCGTGGCCAAGATGTTCAACCTGCTCGACACACCGGGGCACGAGGACTTCTCGGAAGACACCTACCGCACCCTGACCGCCGCCGACTGCGCCATCATGGTGCTGGACGCCGCCAAGGGCATCGAGCCCCAGACCCTGAAGCTGTTCGAGGTCTGCCGCCTGCGCGACATCCCGATCATCACCTTCATCAACAAGCTGGACCGCGAAGCCCTGGACCCCCTTGAGTTGCTGGACGAGATCGCCTCCAAGCTGCAGCTGGACCCCGCCCCCGTCTGGTGGCCGGCTCAGAGCGGCAACCGGCTGCGTGGCATGGTCGAGATGAACACCGGCACCTTCCAGCCCTATGCCCGCAAGATCCCCGGCGCGACCGAGGACGCCGGCCATCCCCCCGCCCTGCCCCTGTCCGAGGCCGCCCACTATTTCGAGCCGGGCGAGCATCAGGAACTGATGGACGCGGCCGAGCTGGTCACCGGCGGCTACCCGGCCTTCGACCGCCAGTCCTTCCTCGAGGGCCATATGACGCCCGTGCTGTGGGGCTCGGCCCTGCGCCATTTCGGCATCGACGAGCTGCTGGCCGCCATCGGCGAATGGGCCCCCCCTCCGAAAGTCATGCCGGCCCGCAAGGAAGCCCCGCCCGAGACCCGGAACGCCCCGGCTCCGGTCGAGCTGTCGATCCAGCCCGGCTCGGACGAGGTCACCGGCTTCGTCTTCAAGGTTCAGGCCAATATGGACCCCAACCACCGCGACCGGATCGCCATGTTCCGCATGGCCTCGGGGTCGTTCAAGCGCGGCATGAAGCTGAAGGTGCAGAACACCGGCAAGTCCCTGTCGGTCAACGCCCCCATCATGTTCTTCGCCAGCGACCGCGAACTGGCCGAGGACGCCTTCGCCGGCGACGTCATCGGCATCCCCAACCACGGCGTCCTGCGCGTCGGCGACAGCCTGTCGGAAAGCGGCATGATCCGTTTCGCCGGTCTGCCGAACTTCGCCCCGGAGATCCTGCAACGCGTCCGGGTCAAGGATCCGCTGAAGGCCAAACACCTGAAGAAGGCGCTGGACGGCCTGGCCGAAGAGGGCGTGACCCAGCTGTTCCGCCCGGAGATCGGCGCCGACTTCATCGTCGGGGCGGTGGGCCAGCTGCAGTTCGAGGTCATGGCCGACCGCTTGGGCGAGGAATACGGGCTGGAGGTCATCTTCGAGCACAGCCCCTATGCCGAGGCCCGCTGGATCGACGGCGCGCCCGCCGACGTCGAGGACTTCATGTCCAAATACCGCGGCCAGATGGCCCGCGACATCGATCAGGCCCCGGTCTTCCTGGCCAAGTCGTCGTGGGAGACGGGCTATGTGACAGAGCGGTTCCCGAAGGTGGCCTTCACAAAGACCCGGGAACGCGGCTGAGCCGAACCGCCCCGTCCGGTAACGCCCCTGCGCGAGCGCCTAGGCGGCCGAGGCGATGCGGCGTTCGGGGGCGAACCGCGCGTCCTGGCCCGGCAGGTCGACCTTCTGGCCGTCGTACATCCGGGCGATCAGGTCGGCCCCGACCGGCGGGCTGGACAGATAGCCCTGGAACTCGTTGCAGCCCACCGCCGCCAGGCGGAGCCACTGTTCGGTCGTCTCCACGCCCTCGGCGATCACCCGCATGTTCAGCGAGCGGCCGAGATCGATGATGGTCGAGACCAGCACATCGGCGCAGTTCGACAGGCCGATCTCGACCACGAACGAGCGGTCGATCTTGATCTTACCGATTGGAAACCGGCTCAAATAGGACAGGCTGGAATAGCCGGTGCCGAAATCGTCGATGGCCAGGGAGAAACCGGCCGCGCGCAGCGCCCGCAGCTGGGCGGCGGTCTCCTGACCCTGATCCACCAGAACCCCCTCGGTCAGTTCCAGCTCTATGTTCGACGGCTGCACCCCCATGGCCTCGGCCAGGGCCACGATCCGGGCGGTGAACCCGCCGTCCCGAAGCTGCAGCGCCGAGACATTGATGGCCGTCTTGACGTTCGGCCAGCGCAGACTGTCCCTGAAGGCGCGCTTCAGCGTGAACATGCCCAGGGCTTCGATCAGACCACACTCCTCGGCCAGGGGCACGAAGACGGCGGGTGAGACGGCGCCGTAGGTGCTGGAGGTCCATCGGACCAGGGCCTCGACCCCGATCAGGTTGCGCGCCCGATCGACCTGGGGCTGGTAGACCATGGTCAGGGCCCCGGTATGCAGATCGCGCTTCAGGGCCTCCTGCATGCCCCGCCGGAGGCGCAAGGCCTCGTCCATGTCTGGATCGTACACGGCGAACCGCGATCGACCTTGGCGCTTGGCGGCGAACAGGGCCAGGTCGGCCCGCCGCAGCACGTCGCCCGCGTCGCGGTCCTCCGCGCTCAGAAGGGCCACGCCGACGCTGGCGCTGGTCTGGATCCGGCCGATGCTGAGGGCGAAGGGTCGCGCGATGGCCTGAACGATCGCCTCGGCCCAGGCCTGCGCCGAATCCGCGTCGGTCAGCGGCTGTAGCAGGGCGAACTCGTCACCGCCGATGCGGTAACAGACCGCCTCCGCGTCCGCCATCCGACGCAGACGACGCGCGGCGAACCGCAGCAGCTCATCGCCGAGGCTGTGACCGCTGATATCGTTGATGTCCTTGAAGTTATCGAGATCGATGCAGTGGAGCGCGTAGCGCGGCCCGTCGGTCGCCTCGACCTCGACCAGTTCCGCCAGCCGGGCCTCCAGGGCCGCGCGGTTGCCCAGGCCGGTCAAGGTGTCGTGATAGGCGATATGCACCGCCCGTTGCTCGCTTTCGATCACGGCGACGGTCGCGGCATAGGCGCGACGATAGGCCGCCAGGGCTACGATCAGGATCGCGGACAGCAAGGCCAGCGTCAGGGGCAGGAAACGGGCCAGCAGCGCCCCGCCCGGCCGCTGAGGGGTCCAGTCCACGGTGGCCACCACCGTGCCCCGGGGATCGGCGATGCTGGCGTGGGCCTCGCCGGGTTCGTCGCGGGCGTCGTCCAGATGCAGATGGGCGTCGGTCAGCATGTAGCGCGCGGCGAAGGCGTCGATGAAGGCCTGATCGACCCTATGCCCGGTCACGACGACGGGGGCCCGGCGGCCCTGGATCCGGGCGGTGCCGAAATCGGGCTGCACCAGGGTGGCCGACAGCACGAAGAGATCCTCGCCCACCCGGTCGATCGCGCTGGCGGTCAGGGCGGTCATGGGCTTGTTGGCCTGGGATGGGGTCGTGGTCGTGATGCGCAGCGCCTCCGCCTGGCGGACCCGAGCCACGAGGCCGGCCATCGGACGCTCGAGGTTTTTGTAGGCGGACAGCGGCGCATCGCGCCCGCCGTCCATGCCGTAGAGTGGCCTGTCCTCCGCGTTCAGCACCCAGGAGAACTGGAATCCGTCGGTGACGTGCAGATAGGTGCCGATGTTGTCCCGGGCCCAGCCGCGGTCGAAACGGTTGTCCAGATGGACCACGGCCTCGTCCCACACCGCCTGGGGCACCACGCCGCGCCCGATCTCGGCGACGCGCGACGCCAGGCCGTTGTCGACCAGGACCTGCTCGCGCTCGCGCGACACGCGGTCGAAACTGTCCGACATCCGGGTCAGGGTGACGCCCAGCAGAACGATCGCCAGCAGGCCCCCGCCGGCGACTTTCCAAACCTCGTTCTTCGCCCTCGCGCGCTGTGGCAACGGATGCCCCTGATGTCCAAGCGTCACAGTAGCGCGCGATACCTAACAACGTTCTTCCCGACACGGTAAACGCGACCCTCGCGCGGCCAGATGGGCCGGGCTCGATGCGGTCTGTGAAACTCTCGGCCCCGCCCGCCATTGTTCTGTCGCGACCGCATGATGGAAGAGACGCATGATCGAACGTTCCTCACCCCCACGTCCGAGCCTGAGGCTGATCCTGTTCGCGGGCGGCCTTCTGCTGACGGGCGCATCGGCCTCGGCCCAGGACCAGGGCAGCGCCACGACCCGGTCCCTGAACACCGGTCCGGCCGGGTCCGTGCTGACGCCCCGGCCCAACGCCCAGCCGCCCCTCGCCCAGCCCGTCCCGCCCCGGGCGTCCGCGCCTGAGGCCGCGCCGCGCACGGCGGAGCGAACGCTCGAGGACCTTCTGGGCGAGACCGAGGCCGGCCCGACCCTGCCAGACGCGCCGGTCGCCAAGGGCGTCACCTTGGCCGAGGGCGAGAGCGAGCCGGCCCCCATTGCCCTGGCCCTCGGCTACTATGCTAGGGGCGACAAGGACTGCGCCGAGGTCTGGCCCGGCGACGGCGATCTGGCCTTCGCCACACCGACCGCCTTCACGATCGATTTCGGCGGCTGCGAGCCCGGCCCCTGGCAACAGACTGGTCCCAACAGCTGGCGCGAGGAGCAGCGCTGCCAGACCGAGTTGGGTGGAGACGCCGGGGCCTATACGATCAGCTATGAAGTTCTGGACGCCGGCACGCTGAAACGCACCGCCCGCCTGGCCATCGACGGAACCGTCGAGGAGGATCAGTGGAAACACTGCGAACCGGCGGACATCCCCGAGAATGCGCGGTTCAAGTCCTGACGCGGACGACCGCCGGCCGCTCGGCCGGCGGTCGGGTCGCCGATCAGGCCGCGGCCGTCTCCAGCGTCGGATAGTCGATATAGCCCTCGGCTCCGCCGCCGTAGAAGGTGCCCTGGTCGGGGGTGTTCAGGGGGGCGTCGGTCTTCCAGCGCTCGACCAGGTCGGGGTTCGCCAGAACCGGCACGCCGATGCTGACCAGGTCGGCGCGGCCGTCATCAATCGCTTTCTGAGCCAGTTCTTTCGTCAGGCCGCCGTTCAGCATGAAGGGGCCGTCGAAGGCCTCGCGCATCTGCGCCGCCAGCTGTGGCGCGCCGCCCTTGATCGCCATCGGCGTGTCGGGCTCGCCCTCGATCACATGCAGATAGGCCAGGCCGAACGGCTTCAGCGCCGCGGCGACGTGCAGGAACAGCGGCCCCGGGTTCGAATCCATCGTCCCGTTGGCCCCGTTCGACGGCGACAGGCGGACGCCGACCCGGTCGGCGCCGATCGCCGCGACCACGGCCGTGACGACCTCCAGCAGGAAGCGGGTGCGGTTCTCGATCGAGCCGCCATAGCGGTCGTCGCGCTGATTGGAGCCGTCCTTCAGGAATTGGTCGATCAGATAGCCGTTGGCGGCATGGATCTCGACGCCGTCGAACCCGGCCTTCCTGGCCATCTCGGCGGCATGGACATAGTCCTGCACGATGGCGGCGATCTGATCCTCCGTCAGGACGCGCGGCGTCTCCATCTGGGTCATGGTGAAGTCGGGCTTCATGATCTGGCCGACGGCGGCGATGGCCGAGGGGCCGTAGCCCGGCAGGCCGTCCGACTGGTAGGCCGAGACCGAGACGCGGCCGACGTGCCACAGCTGGGCCACCATCTTGCCGCCCTTGGCGTGGACCGCGTCCAGGATCGGCTTCCAGCCGGCGACCTGTTCGTCGGTGAAGATGCCGGGCGTGGCCGGATAGCCCTGGCCCGAGCGGCTGATCTGGGTGGCCTCGGAGATGATCAAGCCGACCGAGGCGCGCTGGGCATAATATTCGACCGCCATCGGATTGGGGACCTCGTTCGCGATCGCGCGGCTGCGGGTCAGGGGGGCCATGGCGATGCGATTGTTCGCATGGATGGCGCCGAGGTCGAACGGATCGAAGAGGGAAGTCATTGAGCACACATGCTGTTGCGGTAGCGCGAAAGGTGGGGATGGCGTTGCGGCACCGCAACCGGGAACTTCCAGGCGGCGTCGCCTTTGCTACAGTTCGTCCAGACGCGACGAAGCGGTCCCGAACCGGGACAGACGGAGAGACGACGTGGCCATGTTCGAGTTCGGCAGGGACATCCGCAAACTGTTCGGTGAAGCCCGCGACAGCGACGACCTGGGCTGGCTGGAGCTGATCGGCATCGATCTGCTGGCCGTCGAGGCGCGGGCCCTGACCACCGACGGCGGTCGGGTGTCGTGCCGCCAGCCGGGCCGGACCTGGCTTCGGGCCTCGGCCCTGTGGCGGGAGCATGCCCGGCGCACCGGCCACCGCGACAGCCTCGCCAAGGCCCTGGCCACCGCCGAGGATGCCGCCAAGGCGTCGACGACCGAAGACGATACGGCCCGTTCCGGCCTGGCGCGCGCCCTGGCCCTGCTGGTCTCGTTCGATCTTTTCGGCGACCGCGAGACCCTGGAAGAGGCGGCCCATGCCGCGCGCGAGACCCGGCCGCGCCGCCTGGCCACCCTGGCCACCAGCGCCGGGGTCCATGCCCGCATCCGCGCCCGCCAGGCGCGGCTGAGCGACACCTCCGCCGACCGTCTGGACGCTGCCGCCCTGATGGATGCGGCCCTGACCGCCGCCCTGAAACACAATCCGGCCGAAGCCGACGAACTGCGGCTCGACAGCGCCGCCCTGGCGCTGGAGGGTGGCATCCTGCAGCGCGATCCTCGCCTGCTGGACCAGGCCGGGCGGGACCTGAAGGCCCTGGTCGAGGCCTCCTCGCCTGACACTCGCCCCCTGACGCGGGCCCGGGCCCTGGCCCTGTGCGGCGCGGGGCTCTCGGCCCTGGCGACCATGGCGGACGACGCGGGCGCGATCGAGGCCGGACATGCGATGTTCGAGGCCGCCGCCGACCAGTTCACCCCCGACCACAGCCCGATGGACTGGGTCGCCATCCAGGTGGCCCGCGCGGTCGATCCGGCTACCCCTGCCGCGGCCCTGACCCAGGCCGAAGCCCTGACCACGGGCCGAGGCACGGTGCTCGGCGCCTTGGCCGTTGACCTGCTCATCGCCCGCGAGGTCGAGCGGGCCATCGACGCCGGCGACCTGATCGCCCTGACCCGGATCGAGACCCGGATCCGCCGCTGCCTGGCCGAGCGCGCCGGGCCGCCGTCCGCCGTCGACTGGGCGGTCGATCAGATCGCCATGGCCCGGGTCATGATCGCCCGCGCCGGCCTGATGGACGCCGACCCCGGTCAGGCCGCCTTCGTCCTGTCCGAAGCGGCCGAGGCCGTCCGCGACCACGGCGTGCCGGTGCTGGCCGACCGGGCCAAGGGGCTGATGCTGGGCCTGGCGGTCCGGGCCTGAGTCGTCTCGGCATCAGGCCGCGGGGATTCGGGCCAGGGTTCGGATGGCCTAGACCTGGGCCAGCCCGCCGTCGACGAACACCTCGCCCCCGGTCATGAAGCTGGAATCCGACGACGCCAGGAAGGCCGCGACCGCGCCCGTCTCCGACGGCTCGCCCATCCGCCCCAGCACCGTCGAGGCCCCGATGGCCGCCAGGCCCTCGGCCCCCAGGACCTCGGACGCCAGTTCGGTCGTGATCGGCCCGGGCGACAGGACGTTGACGCGGATGCCGCTGCCCTTCAGGTCCAGGGCCCAGCTGCGGGCCAGGTTGCGGATCGCGGCCTTGGTGGCGCTGTAGATGCTGAACGCCGGGGTCCCCATCACCCCCGTGCTCGACCCCGTCAGGATGATCGACCCGCCCGCCGACATCAGCGGCAGGGCCTTCTGCACGGTGAAGACCGTGCCCTTCACATTGATGTCGAAGGTCTGGTCGTAGTGCTCGGGCGTGATCTCGCTCAGGGCGGCGAAGGCTCCGGTCCCGGCGTTGGCGAACAGGATGTCCAACCCGCCGCGCTCGGCCTTCACCGTCGCATAGAGCCGGTCCAGGTCGGCGGGGTCGGTGATGGATCCGACCACCGCCCGGGCGTTGGTCCCAAGTTGCGCCACCGCCGCGTCCAGCTGCGCCGACCGCCGGCCGAACAGGTAGACGAACGCCCCTTCCTCGATGAAGCGTTTGGCCGCCCCGAACCCGATGCCCGTGCCACCGCCGGTGATGACCGCCGTCTTCCCTTGAAGTCTGCTCATGATGTGCTCCTGTCATTGAGTGGACAGAAGCTGGCGGCCTACCCACCTATGGACAAGTATGCACCTTTTGGTAAGTAGGCAGAATGTCCGCTGAACCCGTCGATCCCTCGCCCGCCCAGACCTGCACCCCCACGCTGCCCGGCTTCACCTGCGGCCTGGACGCGACCCTGCGGGTCATCTCCGGCAAGTGGAAGCCGCTGATCCTCTACTTCCTGGCGCAGGGCGGGCCGACCCGCTACGGCGAGTTGCGGCGGGCGATCCGGGACGTCAGCGACAAGATGCTGATCCAGCAGCTGAAGGAACTACAGGCCGACGACCTGGTCCGGCGCAACGACTATCGGGAAGTCCCGCCCCGCGTGGATTACAGCCTGACCCCGCTCGGGCAGAGCCTGGCGCAGGCCCTCGTCGGACTCTGCACCTGGGGCACCGAGAACATGGCGGAGGTTCAGAAGGTCTATGCCCGACGCGAGGCCTTGGCCGCGTCGCGCGCCGAGGGAACGGCCGGCGTCTGACCTAGCCGCCCATCGCCACGAACGGCCCGTTCAGGAAGCCCGGCTTGGCGTACCCCAGCGGCGATCCGTCGGCGGCCAGCACGCGACCACCCGCTGCCTCCAGCACCGCCTGGCCGGCCGCCGTGTCCCATTCCGAGGTCGGGCCAGTGCGGGGATAGGCGTCGAACCGGCCCTCGGCGATCAGGCAGAACTTCAACGACGAATCCGTCCCCTGCCATTTCGTGCAGCCGTGGCGGGCGGCCAGACGGGTCGCCTCCTCGTCCGTCACGCTGTGGCTCAGCAGGGCGATGCCCTCGTCCGGCCGGTTGCGGACCTTGATGGCGCGCCAAGGGTCGTTGCCGCTCTCGGCATAGCGGCGCATCTCGGCCCCGCCGCCTGGCGCCGTGCGCCAGGTCGTGGCCGTCGCTGGGGCGGTGACCACGCCGGCGACCGGACGACCGTCCTGAATCAGGGCGATGTTGACGGTGAAACTCTCCTTGCCCGCCACGAACCCCTTGGTGCCGTCCAGCGGATCGATCAGCCAGAACACCGCGTCAGCGCTGGCCGGCCTGCCCTCGGCCTCCGACTGCTCCTCGGCCACGGCCTGGATGTCGGGATACAGGGCCGCCAGACGCGACAGGATCAGGGCCTCGGCCTGCTGGTCCGCCAGGGTGACCGGGCTGTCGTCGGCCTTGGTGAAGACCTCGCCCCCCGCCCGCCAGAACGGCAGGATGACCCGCGCGGCGTCCTCGGCGATGTCGGCGATACGGTCGTGCAGGGCACCGGAGGCGAGGTCGGAAGCGAGGTCTGAGGTCATTTCGCGGGGGATAGACCATCCGGGGTGGTTTCGCGAAGGGGCAAATCACCCCAGCTTGCTAACCATGACCGATACCGCCTTCGACGCCCCGTTGCAGACTCTGCCGCTGGATCGCCTGCCGATGGATGGCCCCGAACTGGCCAGTCTGATTGCGGCCAAGCTGTGCCACGATTTCATCAGCCCGTCCGGGGCGATCGTCTCGGGCCTGGACCTGTTGAACGATCCGTCGGCGCAGGACATGCGCGACGACGCCATCGCCCTGATCACCGACAGCGCCAAGAAGATGGTCGCCCTGGTGCAGTTCTGCCGCGTCGCCTTCGGGGCCGCCACCACGGCCGAGCGGTTCACGGGCAGCGAGCTCCAGGCCCTGGTCGACGGCGTGACCCAGGGCGGGCGGGCCACCCTGGACTGGCGGCTGGAGGTCGCGGAATACGCCAAGCCCCAGGCCCGGGCCCTGATGAACCTGGCCTATCTGACGATCGCGGCCCTGCCGATGGGCGGCCAGGCCGTCGTCACGGCGCGCGCCGGAGCGGCCGGGCTCGTGCTGGAGGGGGTCGCCGAGGGCGCGCGCGCCCGGCTCAAGCCCGAGGCGGCGACGGGGCTGGCGGGTCAGCGGCTGACGGAAGGTCTTGCGGGCCAGTGGGTCCAGCCCTACTGGCTGTGGCTGACCGTGCAGCAGGCCGGCGGGACCCTGGACGTCGAGACCGTCGACGGTCGTGTGGTTTTGAGGGCAACGATGACGTCTTAATCCAACATCCGAACGGCTCGTTAACCCACGATCGTCGATGATGCCGGGGAAACGGCGGCCTGATTCCGTCCGTTGGGAGAACGACACGCCGTGGACGTCCGGACCTGCCTCATCGTGGACGACAGCCGGATCATCCGGAAGGTGGCGCGTCGCATCGTCGAGGCTCTGGACTTCGAGGTCGACGAGGCGGCCGACGGCATCGAGGCCCTGTCCCATTGCGCCGGCCTGATGCCGGACGTGATCCTGCTGGACTGGAACATGCCGGTCATGGACGGGCTGACCTTCATCCGCCGCCTGCGCGCCCAGCCTAACGGCGGCCACCCCAAGGTGCTGTTCTGCACCATCGAGACCGCGCCCGAGCGGATCGCCGAGGCCCTGGGGGCCGGGGCCGACGACTACATCATGAAGCCGTTCGACGGCGAGATCCTGCAGTCGAAACTGTCCGAAGTCGGAGCCGTCTGAAGCCGCGCCATGCCCTCTTCCGTAGTTCAGCCATGACCGAGGACGATTTCGATCGCTTGCAGGCCCTGCTGGCCTCGCGAGCCGGCTTCCGCCTGGGCCGCGAGCGCATCCACCTGGCCGAGCACCGGCTGGCCCCGGTGGCCCGCCGCGAGGGCTTCGACAGCGTGGACGCCCTGCTGGCCACCCTGTGGGTCAAGCCGGTGGCATCGCTGGGCTGGGCCGTGATCGAGGCCCTGCTCAATCCCGAGACCTGGTTCCGCCGCGACCGCGCGGTGTTCGACACCTTCAGCCGCGAGCTGCTGCCCGCCATCGGTCGTGTCCGGCCCGCAGGCCTGGTCAGGGTCTGGTCGGCCGGCTGCTCCAGCGGACAGGAAGCCTATTCCCTGGCCATGGGTGCGCTGGACGGGGGCGCCAATGTCGAGGTGCTGGCCACCGACCTTTCGCAGCGCGCTCTGGACAAGGCGCGGTCCGGCATCTTCAGCGCCTTCGAGATCCAGCGCGGCCTGTCGGCCCAGACCATGCTGCAATGGTTCGAGCCGGCCGAGGATGCCTGGGCGGCCCGGCCCCAGCTCCGCAGCGCCGTCCGCTTCGCCCGGCACAACCTGCTGGACGCCCCGACCGACGAGGCGCGCTTCGACATCATCGTCTGTCGCAACGTCCTGTCCGAGATGGAGCCGACCCGACGCGGCGCGGTGGTGGACAATCTGGAGCGTCGTCTGGTCGACGACGGCGTGCTGATCCTGGGCATGGACGAACGGATCGACGGCGACACGGTCGCCTTCCGCCCCGTCAACGGCCGCCGCGGCCTCTACGTCAAGGCCCCCTCGGCCCTCAGCCGGGCGGCCTAGGCAGACCCTCCCCCATCAGGTCGGAATTGTACGGTCGACACCACCGCTTCCCGCCCCCTATCCTCCCCGTGTGTCGGGGATGACGATCATGCGGTGGGCGCTGTTTCTGGGATCGCTTGCGCTCGCCCTGATGATCGGCATCTGGGCGCTGCAGGTGCCGGCGCCCCGCGGCCTGGACGCGCCGGCGACCGCCTTTTCGGCCGAACGCGCCATGGCCGATGTCCGCGTGATCGGGGCGCGACCTCACCCGGTCGGCTCGGCCGATCACGCCCGGGTCCAGGCCTGGCTGGTCGACCGGATGCGCGCCCTGGGGCTGAACCCGGTCCTGCAGGCGGGGGCCCTGTCGCCCGCGGCGGTCAACAGCCTAACGCGCTGGGGTGGCGACCCGGCGGCGGCGGACAATGCGGCGGTCAATGTCGTCGGCATCCTGCCAGGGCGCGATCCGGCAGCCGCGGCGGTCGTGCTGATGGCCCATTACGACAGCGCCTGGGGCTCCCCGGGCGCAGCGGATGACGGCGCGGGCGTGGCCGCGGTGCTGGAGACGGTGCGCGCCATCCGGGCGCGGGGCGGAGCGGACCGCACCCTGATCGTCCTGCTGACCGACGCTGAGGAGTTGAATCTCGACGGCGCGCGCATCTTCTTCTCCGAACACCCCCTGCGGGATCGGGTCGGGGCGGTGGTCAATCTGGAGGCGCGCGGCGGGGGCGGTCGGGCGATGATGTTCGAGACCGGACGGGGCAATGCCCAGACCATCGCCCTGTTCGCCCGCGCCTCGGCCCGGGCCGACGGTGGCGCGACTTCCAACGCCCTGTCGATCTTCGTCTACGAGACCATGCCCAACGGCACCGACTTCACCATTCCGAAGAACCGGGGCATCGCGGGGGTCAACTTCGCCTTCATCGGCCGCCCCTCGCAGTACCATTCGCCGACCGCCACGCCCGACAATCTCGACCGGGGCGCGTTGCAGCATATCGGCGCCCAGGCCCTGGAGGCGACCGACGCCCACCTGCGCACTCGGGCCCTGCCGGCCGCAAGCGCCAATGTCGTCTATGGCGACGTGCTGGGACGTCTGTTCATCGTCCATTCGACCGGCCTGGGCTGGACGCTGCTGGCGCTGACGGCCGGCCTGCTGGCCTTCGCGGCCTGGGGCGCGCGCCATGCGACGCGGCTGCCGGCGGCCGACGTCGGGCGCGGCCTGCTGTCGGGTCTGTGGCTGCTGGCCATGGGCATCGTTGTGACCCACGGGGTTCGCGCCCTGGCGGGACCTTCGGCGGCGCGGGCCGAATCGGCCGACGTCTATTACACCCTTCTGCGACGCCTGCCGTGGATGGAGGCGGGCACCGGTCTGGCCGTGCTCGCCGTGGCGCTGGCGGCGCTGGCGGGGCGGGCGGCGCTCGGACCCCGGGTTCTCGCGGGGGTCGTCGTCGCGGCGGTGGCGACGGTCACGCTGCTGAACGGCGTCGACCCCCTGGTGCTCGGGGCCGGCGCGGTGGCCCTCACGCTCTCGCTCTGGAGCCAGGCGGCCCCCCGGACTGTCTGGGGCGGCTGGCTGGGCCTGATGACACTCGTCCTGATCCTGGGCGGGGTGGCCCAGGCCGCAGCCCCCGAGGCCGCGCTGATCTTCGTCTGGCCGGGCCTGCTGGCGGCCCTCGCGGCCGCGGGCTGCGCCCTGATCGGGGCCCGGCTCGAACATCCCCGCGCCCTGCTCCCGGCGGCGCTGGCGACGGTGCTGGGCGGTGCCTGGATCGTCTCCCTGGCCCATCCCGTCTTCCTGGGTGTCGGCATGGACATTCCCGGCGTCCTGGCCCTGATGGCGCTGCTGATCCTGTTGTTCGCCCGCCCCCTGGCCCCGCCCGACGCCCGCGCCACCCTCGCGGCCGCCGCGGCCGCGAGCCTGATCCTAGCCTGCGGCCTGTCGCTCACCGCCCGTTCGGTCGAGCCCATGCCGCCGCCGAGCGCGGACGGCCCGACCTAGGGCAGCCAGAGCTTCTCCGCTCCGCTGCCTCCTACGTCAAAATCGGACGTATGAACTCGATGGGACGGAAAAGAACAAATTGCCAACCGGAACAAACCGTGTACTCTCTGGGCTCACACGGGAGCGGGTCACGGTCATCGGACCGAAGGCGGGCCTCTCCCCCAGCGTCCTCAGGACAGGGTCTCAACGGGAATCATGGCAAGGGAGAGTGGCAAGGTGGCATCGCAGGCGGCATTGAAATTGGTGGGCAAGGACGACGGCGACAAGCAGCGCGCGCTGGAGGCGGCGATCGCTCAGATCGACCGCGCCTTCGGCAAGGGCTCGGTCATGAAACTGGGCAAGGGCGGGATCGCCGACGTGATCCCCTCGGTGTCCACCGGCTCGCTCGGCCTGGACATGGCGCTCGGCATCGGCGGCCTGCCGCGCGGGCGGGTGATCGAGGTGTTCGGCCCGGAATCCTCGGGCAAGACGACCCTGGCCCTGCACACCGTGGCCGAGATCCAGAAATCGGGCGGCACCGCCGCCTTCGTCGACGCCGAACACGCGCTGGACCCCGGCTATGCCCAGAAGCTGGGCGTCAACCTCGACGACCTGCTGGTGTCCCAGCCGGACACCGGCGAACAGGCGCTGGAGATCGTCGACACCCTGGTGCGTTCGGGAGCCGTGGACATCGTGGTGGTCGACTCCGTCGCCGCCCTGACGCCGCGGGCCGAGATCGAGGGCGAAATGGGCGACAGCCTGCCGGGTCTTCAGGCCCGTCTGATGTCGCAGGCCCTGCGCAAGCTGACCGCCTCCATCTCCAAGTCCAACTGCATCGTCCTGTTCATCAACCAGATCCGCCACAAGATCGGCGTCATGTACGGCAGCCCCGAGACGACCACGGGCGGCAATGCGCTGAAGTTCTACGCCTCGGTCCGTC
Source organism: Brevundimonas sp. LM2 (assembly GCF_002002865.1). Taxonomy (NCBI): domain Bacteria; kingdom Pseudomonadati; phylum Pseudomonadota; class Alphaproteobacteria; order Caulobacterales; family Caulobacteraceae; genus Brevundimonas; species Brevundimonas sp. LM2. The sequence continues at coordinate 2,882,157 of NZ_CP019508.1, forward strand.
TCGACATCCGCCGCACGGGCGCGATCAAGGACCGCGACGAGGTCGTCGGCAACACGACCCGGGTCAAGGTGGTCAAGAACAAGGTCGCCCCCCCGTTCCGCGAGGTCATCTTCGACATCATGTACGGCGAAGGCATCTCCAAACTGGGCGAGATCATCGACCTGGGGGTCAAGGCCGGCATCATCGAGAAGTCCGGCTCCTGGTTCAGCTACGATTCGACCCGGATCGGCCAGGGCCGCGAGAACGTGCGCGCCTTCCTCAAGGCCAACCCCGACATGGCTGACGCCATCGAGGACCGGGTGCGCAAATCCACCTCCAAGATCGCCGAGGAGCTGCTGGGCTCGCCCGAGCCGGACGAGGGCCAGGACCTCGAGGGCTAGAGGAAAGGCGGACCTGGAGGTCCGCGCTCCACGAACACTCCGCCCGGCTGGTCCCCGCGACCCGCCGCCGACCCCCGCGGGGCTCGGGCCGGGCGGAGTCAGGCCGCCCGGCGCAAGCCGGGCGGCCTTCTTTCTTCCCCGCGCGCCTCAGCGGTCCCGCAAGGCCCGCTGCAGCCGGGGCCTGACCCGCAGGAACGCCACATACAGGCGCTCCAGCACCTCCAGGACCCGCCGGTTGCGCGCCAGCCGCCCCAGCGGGGCCAGCACCGGAATGGCGCGCCACATGGCCGCGAACGCCTCGGCCCCCGAGACCAGCCGCCCGTCCTCGCGCGCATGGAACCGGGCCAGCAGGTCGGCGCGGTCGATCGGACACTGCCCCTGCCCCGTCGCCACATCGATGAAACGGATGGCTCCACGCCGGTCCAGCCGGCGCATCAAGGCGATTTCGCGCCGACACAGGGGGCAGTCCCCGTCGAACCAGACGTCCAGCGTGTTCATGCCCTCCCCCTTAGACCCGCTGGCCGGTTTCGTCGCCGCGCCGCGACGCCGCGCTCTGCCCAAGGCCGTCGTGGACAAAACCCGATAAACCGCTTGAACCTTCCGCCCGGTCGGTGGTTCTTCGACCACTCAAGGAGACGACCATGGCCGACAGCGACATCCAGACCCTGACCCAGTTCAACCTGGCCGAGACCGACGACGGCTATCTGCTGGAAATCGGCGGCGACGACGGCAATGTGATGCGACTGGCGGCCTCGGCCGAGCAGATCGACGCCATCATCGAGGCGCTCGACGCCCTGCTGTCCGACGAGGACGACGCGGTCGACGCCGTGGACGACGCCGACTGAGGTCCCCCCGGCGCGGAAAGCCTTGGCTGACCGCGCCGCCCGTCTCTATATGCGTTTCCCCACGCCCCGCTCTCTCCCGCGCGCAGCCGACTGAAACGCCATGTCCAGCCTGAAACAGATCCGTTCGACCTTCCTCGACTTCTTCGCGGCCGACGGTCACGCCAAGGTTCACTCGGCCCCCCTGGTGCCGCAGAACGACCCGACGCTGATGTTCGTCAATGCGGGCATGGTGCCGTTCAAGGACTATTTCACCGGCGCGGCCACGCCCCCCTACCCGCGCGCGACCAGCTCGCAGAAATGCGTCCGCGCGGGCGGCAAGCACAATGATCTGGACAATGTCGGCTACACCGCCCGGCACCTGACCTTCTTCGAGATGCTGGGCAACTTCAGCTTCGGCGACTATTTCAAGGACCACGCCATCGAACAGGCGTGGAAACTGGTCACCGAAGGCTACGGGCTCGATCCGAACCGGCTGCTCGTCACCGTCTATATCGACGACGACGAGGCCGCCGCGATCTGGAAGAAGGTCACCGGCTTCGGCGACGACAAGATCATCCGCATCGCCGGCTCTGACAATTTCTGGGCCATGGGCGACAACGGTCCCTGCGGCCCCTGCACCGAGATCTTCTGGGACTACGGTGACCACATCGCCGGCGGCCCTCCGGGTTCGCCCGACGAGGACGGCGACCGCTATGTGGAGATCTGGAACAACGTCTTCATGCAGTTCGAGAAGGAGAACGACGAGATCGTTCGCAGCCTTCCTAAGCCCAGCGTCGACACCGGCATGGGCCTGGAGCGGATGACCAGCGTGCTGCAGGGCAAGAACTCGGTGTTCGACACCGACCTGTTCCAGACCCTGATCGCCGCCTCCGAGGACGCCACCTCGACGAAGTCGGAAGGTGACCGCGCCGCCAGCCACCGCGTCATCGCCGACCACCTGCGCTCCTCGTCCTTCCTGATCGCCGACGGCGTCACGCCGTCGAACGAAGGCCGGGGCTATGTCCTGCGCCGCATCATGCGCCGCGCCATGCGCCACGCCCACCTGCTGGGGGCCGCAGATCCCCTGATGCACCGTCTGGTCCCGACGCTCGTCAGCGAGATGGGCGAGGCCTATCCGGAGCTGGCCCGCGCCCAGGCCTCGATCGAGGACACGCTGAAGCAGGAGGAGATCCGCTTCCGCACCACCCTCGGCCGCGGCATGGGCCTGCTGGAGGACGCCACGCGCGACCTGTCCGAGGGCGGGGTCATCCCCGGCCAGACCGCCTTCACCCTGTACGACACCTATGGCTTCCCGCTGGACCTGACCCAGGACGAGGCGCGCCGGCGCGGCTTCACCGTCGACACCGCCGCCTTCGATGCGGCCATGGAACAGCAGAAGACGCGCGGCAAGGCCAACTGGAAGGGCTCCGGCCAGTCCGCCTCGACCGGCGAATGGCTGGCGCTGAAGGACCGTCTGGGGCCGACCGTCTTCACCGGCTATGACGCCGTCGACGGCTCGGGCGAGGTCCTGGCCATCCTGAAGGACGGCAGCGCCGCCGACAGCGTCGAGACCGGCGAGACCGCCGAGGTCCTGTTCGACCAGACCCCCTTCTATGGCGAGGGCGGCGGCCAGTCCGGCGACAAGGGCGAGATCGAGTGGGAGGGCGGCAGTGCCCGCGTTCTCGACGTGCTCAAGCCCACCGGCGACCTCTATGCCCACACCGTCGAGGTCATCGCCGGCAGCCTGACCGTCGGCACCCGCGCTCAGCTGCGCGCGGCTCCCGAGGCGCGCCTGACGACCCGCGCCAACCACTCGGCGGCGCACCTGCTGCACGCGGCCCTGGCTCATGTGCTGGGCCCGCACGTGGCCCAGAAGGGTCAGCTGGTCGACGCCGACCGGATGCGGTTCGACTTTAGCCACAATGCGCCCGTGACCGAGGCCGAACTGGCCGCCATGGAGGACGAGGTTAACGCCGTCATCCGCCAGAACCTGCCCGCCGAGACCCAGCTGATGGCCCCCCAGGAGGCCATCGCGGCCGGCGCCATCGCCCTGTTCGGCGAGAAATACGGCGACGAGGTCCGGGTCCTGACCCTGGGCCGGTCGCTGGTGGATGCGGCCAAGCCCTATTCGGTCGAACTGTGCGGCGGCACCCATGTGGCCCGCACCGGCGACATCGCCCTGTTCAAGATTGTGTCAGAGACGGGCGTCGCCGCCGGCATCCGCCGCATCGAGGCCCTGACCGGCGAGGCCGCCCGCCAGTATCTGCTGGCCCAGGCCGGGGTGGCCAGAACCCTCGCGCAGTCGTTCAAGGTCCAGCCCCTGGACGTCCCGGCCCGGGTCGAGGCCCTGGTCGCCGACCGCCGCGCGCTGGAGAAGCAGGTCGCCGATCTGAAGAAGCAGCTGGCGCTGGGTGGCGGCGGCTCGGCCGCGGCCGCCCCGGAGGAGATCGCCGGCATCAAGCTGATCGCCCGCATCCTGGACGGCGTCGACGGCAAGGGCCTGCGCGGCGTGGCCGAAGACTTCCGCAAACAGGTCGGCTCCGGCGTGGTGGCCTTGATCGGCGTCACCGACGGCAAGGCGGCGGTCACCGTGGCCGCGACCTCGGACGTCACCGACCGGGTCAACGCCGCCGACCTGGCCCGCGCCGCCGTGATTGCCATGGGCGGTCAGGGCGCGGGCGGCAAGGCCGACTTCGCCCAGGGCGGAGCGCCGGACGGCTCGAAGGCCGAGGCCGGCCTGGCGGCGGTGCGGGCGACGCTGGGGGGCTGATCAGCCCTCCGGCAGGTCGATGCCCGTCAGCCGCCAGTCGAACAGACCCTGGCGCGTCAGCAGCAGCTTCAGGGTCTGGTTCGGCCGTTCGACGTTGGTCAGGCGGACGGCGAAGGTGTTCAGGTCGCGATAGCCGTAGCTGCGGCGGATCTCGGGGCTGTCGTTTTCGGCCGGGGCTGGCGCGGTCGCGCCCTCGGTCGGATCGGGCACATCGGCCGTCCGCACCATGGCGGCGACGGTCGGCGCGGTGACCAAGGCGTCCACCGCCCCCCCGACCAGCATGGGTGCCAGCATCATGCCCAGCCCGCCCAGACCACTGTCGCGCACCCGGGGGTCGGCCTGGGCCTCGGCCATCAGTCGGGCGGTCAATTCGTCCTTCAGACTGTCGCGGAAGGCCGGGAAATCCACCATCCGCTCCAGCCCCGCCTCGTCGCCGGCCTCCGCCGCCGCGACCAGGGCCCGAACCGTCAGCAAGGGACTGCCGAAATAGGCGACCAGGAAGCCGATCACGGCCAGCCCGATCAGTCCCTTGAACAGGCGCGTCATCAATTCGTCTCCGGGGTCGGGGTGGTCGTGGTCGCTCGGGGAGCCGTCGCGCGGGCAGGGGCCGGGGCGGCGCCATCGGGCAGGCCGATATGCACCAGCCTCCACTCGAACGGGCCGCGCCGCTCGAAGGTGAAGGCCGTGTCAGCCCCCGCCGCATTCCTGACCGCCATGCGGGCGCGGTTGACACCCCAATAGGTCGGCCGGGGCCAGGGGGCGGGATCGGCGTCCTTGGCGAGGGTCGGCGTGCGCAGGAGGGCTGCCCGCCCCTCCCCCCGGGTCAGGCCGTCGATGGCGTCAGGCGTCAGATAGGCGTCGGGGTTCGGCCCCTGGGGCGCGACCGTGTCCTGGAACTGGCGGCGCACCGCCCCGATCGGATCGGTCATGAAGGACGGCGGCGGGGCCAGGGCCTCGGCCCGCGCCGACAGTTGAGGCCGCAGTGAAGCGCGCACCGCATCGAAATCGACCAGCCGCTGCAGGCCTGCGACATCGTCGACCTGGGCCGCCGAACGGATGCCGAAGAAGGCGACCACCGGGGCGGCGAAGAACGACGCCACCGCCGAGGCGATGACAGTCAGCAAAAGCCTTCCTAGCATGATCTTCACGCGGTGGTCTCCCCTCCTCCGGCGTCCACAGCATCATGCACGGGCGAAGCCTCGGCTCAAACGAAACCCCGCCGGAGAAGCTCCGGCGGGGTCGAAATATTCCGAACCGTGATCGCTCAGCCGATCTCGGGCAGGGAGGCCTTGAGGTTCTCGGCCACCTTGTCGAGGAAGCCTTCGGTGGTCAGCCAGCCCTGTTGGTCGCCGACCAGCAGCGCCAGGTCCTTGGTCATGTAACCGGCCTCCACCGTCTCGACCACGACCCGCTCCAGGGTGGCGGCGAAGGTGGCCAGTTCGGCGTTATCGTCCAGCTTGGCCCGGTGGGCGAAGCCGCGGGTCCAGGCGTAGATCGAGGCGATGGAGTTGGTCGAGGTGGCTTCGCCCTTCTGGTGCTGGCGGTAGTGACGCGTCACCGTACCGTGGGCGGCCTCGGATTCCAGCACCCGGCCGTCCGGGGTCAGCAGGACCGAGGTCATCAGGCCCAGCGAGCCGAAGCCCTGGGCCACGATGTCGGACTGGACGTCGCCGTCATAGTTCTTGCAAGCCCAGACGAAGCCGCCCGACCATTTGATCGCCGCGGCCACCATGTCGTCGATCAGGCGGTGCTCATAGGTCAGGCCCTTGGCCTTGAACTCGGCGGCATAGTGCTCGTCGAACACGGCCTGGAAGATGTCCTTGAAGCGGCCGTCATAGGCTTTCAGGATGGTGTTCTTGGTCGACAGATAGACCGGATAGTTGCGCTGCAGGCCGAAGGCGAAGCTGGCGTGGGCGAAGTCGGTGATCGAGTCGTCCAGGTTGTACATGCCCATGGCCACGCCGGCCGAGGGGAAGTCGAACACCTCATAGTTCTGCTCTTCGCCGTTGGCGCCGACCCATTTCATGGTCAGCTTGCCGGGGCCGGGGACCAGGAAGTCCGTGGCCTTGTACTGGTCGCCGAAGGCATGGCGGCCGACGACGATGGGCTGGGTCCAGCCGGGCACCAGGCGCGGAACGTTCGAGCAGATGATCGGCTCGCGGAAGACCACGCCGCCCAGGATGTTGCGGATCGTGCCGTTGGGCGACTTCCACATCTTCTTCAGGCCGAACTCCTTCACCCGGGCCTCGTCCGGGGTGATGGTGGCGCATTTGACGCCGACGCCGTGGGTCTGGATCGCGTGGGCGGCGTCGATCGTCACCTGGTCGTCGGTGGCGTCGCGGTTCTCCATCGACAGGTCGTAGTAGTCGAGCTTCAGGTCGACGAACGGAAAGACCAGCTTGTCCTTGATCCACTGCCAGATGATGCGGGTCATCTCGTCGCCGTCGATGTCGACGATGGGATTGGCGACCTGGATCTTGGCCATGGGAGGGTCCTTGGATGCTGGAAAAACAGGGAGGTGGCGGGCGGTATAGCGAGGCCGGGGCCGGGACGCAAAGGCGGAGCGCGAGCGGCCCTCGCCCTCGCTCAAGCGTCGCCGGAACCCGACCCCGCCTTGCCGAGCGGGGCCGTTTCCGGGGCCAGGAAGAAGATCGGGATCACGGCCAGGGCCACGACGGCGATCATCGCCCCGGGGGCCACGCTGGATCCGGTGCGGGCCACAAGCAGTTCGGCCACCCAAGGCGTGAAGCCGCCGAACACGGCCGTCGCCGCCGTCGCGCCCAGCGCCAGCCCGGTCAGCCGCCCCTCGCCCGGGAACTGTTCGGCGGTGGCCACCGCGCCCACCGCGCTGACCCCGCCCGCCACCCCCGCCAGGACCACGGCCCCCAGCAGGGCCCGGGCGGTGGTCCCCTCGCCCATCAGCCAGAACATCGTCATCGGCAGGACGGCGGCGCAGACGGCCAGTCCGATCAGCACGGGCTTCCGCCCGATGCGGTCCGACAGCAGACCGGCCAAGGGCGTCACGGCGATCACCACCACGGCGGCGATCGTCGCCAGCCATAGCGCCTCGGTCTCGCCGAACGCCCCGGCCGAGGTCAGGAAGGCGGGCACATAGGTGATGCCGACATAGTAGGTGATCGACCCCAGAGCCGAGATGGCGAAGGCCCGCGCGATGCCGACGCGGTGATGCGTCAGGGCGTGTCTCAGCGGATGGCGGGGCACGGTGCCGGCGGCCTGCTGGCGTTCGAAATCGGGGGATTCCTGCATCGTCGACCGGGCGATCCAGACGCTGCCCGCCAAGGCCGCTCCGATCAGGAAGGGAATGCGCCAGCCCCAGCCGTCCAGATCGGGCGGGCTCAGCAGATGCACGGTCAGGGCCGAGATGCCGACGGCCAGCAGGGCCCCGATCTCGCTGGCGGCCGAGGCGGACGAGGCGACCAGGCCACGCCGATGCGCCGGGGCTCCCTCCAGCAGATAGGCGACGACGCCGGTGTATTCGCCCCCGACCGAGAACCCCATCACGCAGCGGATCAGCAGCAGCAGCAGCCCCGCCGCCGGCCCGATCTGGGCGTAGGTCGGCAGCACCGCCGTCGCCAGCATCGCGGCCGTCATCAGGGCGACCGACAGCAGGAGCGCGCGGCGTCGGCCCAGCCGGTCGCCGATATGGCCGAACACCACCGCCCCGATCGGCCGCATCAGATAGGCCACCGCGAACCCGCCCAGGGTCACCAGCAGCGAGCCCTCCCCGCCGCCGAAGAAGACCCGCGACAGCACCGTGGCCAGATACAGATACAGGGTGAAGTCGTACCATTCGACCACGGTCGAGAAGGCCGCGATGGCCATCGAGCCCCGCGACATCGGCCGGTGCACGGGGAGCGAGGTGTCCATCAATCCTTCGTCACGACCAGGTCGTCACCCGGGCCGGCGGCCGGATCGGGCCCCGCCGCCAGGGCGCGAGGCGCGCCGTCCAGCGCCGCGCGCAGGGCGTCGCGGTCTAGCTCGCCTTCCCAGCGGGCGACGACGATCGTGGCCACGGCATTGCCGATGAAGTTGGTCAGGGCCCGGCACTCGCTCATGAACCGGTCGATGCCCAGGATCAGCGCCATGCCCGCGATCGGCACGCTGGGCACCACGGCCAGGGTCGCGGCCAGGGTGATGAAGCCCGCCCCGGTGATGCCCGCCGCCCCCTTGGAGCTCAGCATGGCGACCAGCAGCAGCAGCACCTGGTCCTGCAGGCTGAGCTCGATGTTCAGCGCCTGGGCGATGAACAGGGCCGCCATGGTCATGTAGATGTTGGTGCCGTCCAGGTTGAACGAATAGCCGGTCGGCACGACCAGGCCGACGACCGACTTGGACGCCCCGGCCCGCTCCATCTTTTGCAGCAGGCTGGGCAGGGCCGCCTCCGACGAGGAGGTGCCGAGCACCAGCAGCAGCTCCTCCTTCAGATAGCGGATCAGCTTGAAGATCGAGAAGCCGTTGGCCACCCCGACCAGGCCCAGGATGCCCAGCACGAAGATGGCGGCGGTCAGGTAGAAGGTGGCGACCAGGGCGATCAGATTGACCACCGTGGCGATGCCATAGGCCCCGATGGTGAAGGCGAAGGCCCCGAACGCCCCGATCGGCGCGGCCTTCATCAGGATGGCGACCAGTTTGAAGAAGGCGGTCGAGACCGCCTCCAGCAGGGTCAGCACCGGCTTGCCCGCGTCGCCCACGCTGGCCAGGGCGATGCCGAACAGCACCGAGACGAACAGCACCTGCAGGATGTTGCCGGTCGAGAAGGCGCTGACGAAGGTGTCGGGAATGACGCCCAGCAGGAAGCCGATCAGGGTCGTCTCATGGGCGGCGGTCGAATACTGGGCCACCGCCGCCGGATCCAGCGTCGCCGGATCGATGTTCAGCCCCCGCCCCGGCTGGATCAGATTGCCGACCACCAGGCCGACGATCAGGGCCAGGGTCGAGAACACCAGGAAATAGCCGAAGGCCTTGGCCGCCACCCGCCCGACCCGGCCCAGGTCGCGCATGCCGGCGATGCCGGTGACGATAGTCAGGAAGATCACCGGGGCGATGATCATCTTGACCAGTTTGATGAAGCCGTCGCCCAGCGGCTTCAGGCTCTCGCCGAACGCGGGGAAGAAATGCCCGATCAGCCCGCCCAGCACGATGGCGGCCAGGACCTGGGCATACAGGTGCCGGTACCAGGGGCGGTGCGGCGCTGGGGTCGGCGGGGAGGATGGAACGGGTCCGGCCAAATCGGTCTCCTGCGGTTCAGCCCCTTTCGAACACGATAAGCGACGCAAGCACCATGATTTTTCGCCTTGGGGCCAGCCGATGCGGTCTCGTGGGCCGGTCAGCCCCGGGCCTGATTCCGTCCGTTCCAGCTGCGCCACCAGTCCACGAACCGGGGCAGGCCGTCGGCCAGGGCCACCTTGGGCGCATAGCCCGTCAGGGCCTGCAGCTTGCCGATGTCGGCATAGGTGGCCGTCACGTCGCCGGGCTGCATGGGCCGCATGATCTTGATGGCCTCGCGGCCCAGGGCCAGCTCCAGGATGGCGATCATGTCCATCAGTCCGACCGGCTTGGAATCCCCGATGTTGTAGACCTCATGCCCGCCCCGCTCCGGCGGGTGGTCCAGCACGCCCAGCACCCCGTCGACGATGTCGTCGATATAGGTGAAGTCCCGCGCCATCCGGCCCTCGCCATAGACGTCGATCGGCTCGCCCCGCATGATCTTCTCGGTGAAGTCGAAATAGGCCATGTCGGGCCGACCCATCGGCCCGTAGACGGTGAAGAACCGCAGCCCCGACTGGGGAAAGCCGTACAGGGCCGCATAGCTCTGGCTCAAGAGTTCGCACGAGCGTTTGGTGGCGGCGTACAGCGACACGGGCGAGACGGTGGGATCGTCCTCCCGGAACCCCGCCCCCTCCAGCGGCCGGTCGCCGTAGACCGAGCTGGACGAGGCATAGACCAGATGCTCGACGCCGCCGTGTCGGCACGCTTCCAGCATCGACAGATGCCCCGCCAGGTTTGATCGCTCATAGGTGAAGGGGTGGTCGATCGAATATCGGACACCCGCCTGGGCGGCCAGATGGATGACCTGTTTGACGCCGTTGTCGCGAACCAGGGCCGCCATCACCTCGGGTTCGGCGATATCGGCCTCGACCATCCGGAACGCCGGAAAGGCCGCCAGACGCTCGGCGCGCAGCCGTTTCAGGGCCGGATCATAATAGGCGTTGAAGATGTCCACGCCGATCACGGACCGACCCTCGGCCAGCAGACGTTCGGCGACATGCATGCCGACGAACCCGGCCGCGCCCGTGACCAGGACAGGCATCGCAACTTCCTCCGACTCGGCGACGGCGGCGTCGCGCCACGCTCCCATGCCGCCAGGCCGCGCCCTTTTTCAAGCCCGGGCTGGGGACAACTGAATCCGTAGGCGGCACGTTCTTCTCGTGAACCGCTTGCTCGCCCACGTGTTTCGACAACCTGTGCGCGTGAGGCTTGGTATGGCGATGAGTTGGGATGAGGAGACGGAGGCGCTTGTCCAGCGGTGGATCGTGACCTTCTGCGAGATGCCGATCATCGTCGATCCCGTGTTGATGCGCGCTGTATTGGACGGCCCCCTGCCGCAAGAGGACAGACGATGACGGACAAGACGTTCAAGGCCGGCGATACGGTCGCCTGGGACCACAGCCAGGGCACGACCAAGGGCAAGGTGGTCAAAAAACTGACGTCGCCCACCAAGATCAAGTCGCACAAGGTTGCGGCGTCGAAGGACAATCCCGAATATCTGGTGGAAAGCACCAAGACCGGTGCCAAGGCGGCCCACAAACCGTCGGAACTGCGCAAGGCCTGACCTCAAATGACCGATCGCCCTGATGTCGATGTCCTGATCGTCGGCGCGGGGCCCGCGGGACTGACGGCCGCCACCTATCTCGGACGATTCCGGCGCTCGGTCCTGGTCGCCAACGGCGGGGACGCTCGGGCCAGCTGGATTCCCCTGAGCCACAACATGCCCGGCTTCCCGGCCGGGATCACCGGCGACGCCATCCTGCGCCGGATGCGCGAACAGGCCGAGGAATACGGCGCGGTGGTCGAGGACGGCCGGGTCGAGGAGCTGACACAGGGCGAGACCGGCTTCGTCGCCAGCCTGAATGGCCGAACGATCACGGCCCGCGCCGTGCTCGTCGCGACGGGGGTCGTGGACCACCATCCCGACCTGCCGGGGGTCGAGCGGGCGATCGAACGGGCCCTGATCCGCATCTGCCCGATCTGCGACGGCTTCGAGGCGACCGATCAGCGGATCGCCATCATCGGCGATAGCGACGCCGGGGTGCGCGAGGCGGCCTTCATGCTGTCCTATTCGGACCAGGTGACGCTGATCCACACGGGCCCGTCCGAAGCCCTGACCGAACGGGACGCCCTGACGCGACTGGGCATCCAGCTGGTCGAGACCGCGATCGAGAATGTCCGCATCGAGGGCGACCGGGTCACCGCCCTGTGCTGGAACGGGGCGTTCAGCGCCTTCGACACGGTGTATTCGGCGCTGGGCACCACCGCGAACAACAGCTTGCTGAAAGGCATAGGCGTGCGGGTGGCGGAGGACGGCCGCGTCGAGACCGACCTGCACCAGACCACCAGCATCCCCGGCCTCTATGCCGCCGGGGACGTGGTGCGTGGGCTGAATCAGATCGCGGTGGCCACGGCCGAGGCCGCGGTCGCCGCCACCGATATTCACAACAGCCTGCGCCGGGCCGACGGCCTGACCGTGTGAGCCGGTAACCGTCCCCTATTCAACGCCGAGCCAGGATGCACGGAAAGCGCGCTGCGCGTCGGTCAGCGCGCCACCGGTCGCTTCGGCGCGAACGATCTGCAATGCGGGATCGGCGGCCAGGCGCACAGCCACCGTGCGCTCAACGCCGCGCTGCAGGAAGCGGATCTGCACCGTGTCGCCCGGCTGACGCGCCCGCAGCATCCCCGTCCAGTCGGCGTCGGAGTCCATCGCCGTGTCGTCCACGCTGACGATCTCGTCGCCGCGATCCAGCCCGGCCTCATAGAGCGGCGTCTGCGGTGCCGGGGCTTCGGTCACCATCAGCGCCGTCCCCGTGGCGCGGATCGGAGCCGCTGCCGCCCAGGCCGCCTCCGGCCGGGCCGGCGCGAGAACGAGCCCGGCCTGGGCCAGCAGGGGCGCGAAGTCCGGCAGGGCGCTGCCCTCTACACTGGTCGCGAAGAAGGCGTCGGCGAACGCCTGGTCGCCCGTCACGGCCCCGAGCACGAGGCGAAGGTCGTCGGGCGTATAGGGCCGCTCGGTCACGCCGTGCACCTGCCACATCCGACGCATGTAGTCGTCCAGCGTCACCCCCGGGAACCGCTCGCGCAGACTCAGGTCCAGCGCCAGGGCGACGATCTGGCCGTAGGGGTAGTAGGAGGTGGAGATGTTGGGATTGGTCGGATCGATGGCCGCCGCCGCGTCCGCGAACGGGGCGCGCAGGCTCATCTCCTGCGGCGATCCATAGGCCCGCCCCGGCGCGTTGACGATGCCGCTCAGCGTCCGCGAAAGGTCCGCCAGAAAGGCGTCGACGGTGGACTCGCCGGCCCGCCGGATGGCCAGGGGGCCATAGTAGTTCGTGAACCCCTCGGCGAACCACAGCGAGGGCGTCGGATTGGCGCGGGTGAAGTCGAACGGCTCCAGTTCGGCCGGGCGGATCCGCTCCACGTTCCAGGCGTGGAAGAACTCGTGGCTGAGGGTGCCCAGCTGACCGAAATTCGTCTGCTGAAAGGACCGTGTGCTGCTGATGACGGTGGAGTTGCGATGCTCCATGCCGTCGCCGGTGACATGCGGCAGGTAGTCGGCGAGGAAGGTATAGGTGCCGTAGTCGAAGTCCGGCACATCCCCGAACACGGCGATCTGCTGGTCCACCACCTTCTTGGCCTTGGCGGCGAAGGTATCGACCTCGGCCTCCGTGCCGGCATGGTGCACGGTCAGCCGGATCGTGCGCGCCACCCCGTCGTCGTCGACCTGCCACGCGCGCACCGCGTGGGCGCTGAGCTCGGTCGGGCTGTCCATCAGATACTGCAGGTCCGGAGCCGTGAAGGTGTCGGCCGCCGCCGTGGGCTCCAGCTGGGTCGCGATCGTCCAGTCCGGGGCATAGGGCCGAAAGCGCACGAGGGCCGGACGATCGTCGAACCCCGTCGCCCACATCAGGGTCGCGGGCATGTTCAGATGGGCGTGGGTCGCGTCGATCTGCGAATAGGTGCCGTCCGCCCGGTCGGCGTACAGGGTATAGGTCAGCACGACCGTGCCGTCGTGGCCCGGAACCGTCCAGCCGTAGGGATCGGTGCGTTGCAGCGACAGGGGCCGTCCGGCCCCGTCCGTGGCCGAGACCGAATAGACGTTCTTGGCGAACTCATGCAGCGCGTAGCGGCCTGGCGAGGACCGGGACATCTGCACGCGCAGCGGTCGGTCGCCGATCTCCCGCCAGGTCACCGTGATCCGCGCCTCCTGGTGTACGGCATTGTCGAACCGCAGGTCATATTCGACGGGCGCGCTCGCCGCCGCCCCTGCCCTCGCCGCCTGGGCCCCCGCCGTGTGGGCCCCCGCTGTGTGAGCCTGGGCCAGACCGCTCCAGCCCACCAGAATTGTCGTCGCTAACGCCCAGACCTTGGTTTGCATCGTTCTCATCCCCCTCAGGGCCGGACGGCCGCTGATTTCCCGAGGTTACCGGTTGCCTGAACCGCGATCCATTTGCCAGAACCGATCGCGATCGCCGATAGGCCGGATCGCGTTCGAGAAGCCGAAGGCCTGACCGCGCGGGATGAGATGAAGCCGTCGCCCTAAGGAGTCAGATAGCCGACTGCGCCGATGACGAGGTTGATCACCTCTCGCCAGACGATGCCGACCAACAAGCCGATCATGATGAGGATGATCGAGGTCTTGAGCGAACGCCCCAGTGTCGTCGCGCCTTCGCTCTCGACACCCAGTTGAGACAGAGATCTACTGTGCTGCGCCACCCGTCTTCCCCCCATGCGGTGAAGACATGATGCAGGCAATCGCAAGCCGCCGCGTCGTCACTTGTGGTGATCAACTTCAACAGAGACTTATGGTCGAGAACGATACCGCGCGCGGATCGCGAACGCACGGCAAGGACGATCAGGCGGACCAGCCCTTTGGGGAACGGCTGCTCCAGGGCGTGACCACGCCGCCGCGAGAGGCCGGTGTGCGAGTCCGGAGGCGCGTCACGGCCTCCAGCAGCAAGCCGAATCAGCCCAAGGGAGGTTCCTTATGGGTGCGATACATCTCTTCCACGACGTTCTCCTTGGTGAAAGGCTTTGTGCAGTGCGTAATCGCCGCTTGAGCCGCGGATCGCAAACCAGTAGTAGTCGAGTCAACACCTAGGGGACCTTATGTCAGATCCACTGTCCGGCCTGCCGTTGTCCTCCATCCGCGTGTTCGAGGCGGCGGCGCGGCTGAACAGTTTCACGCGTGCCGCGGAGGAGCTGGGCATGACCCAGGCGGCGGTCAGCTGGCAGATCAAGGCGCTTGAGACACGGCTGGGGCTGAGCCTGTTCCGCCGTCTGCCGCGCGAGGTGCGGCCCACGGAGCCGGGCGAACGGCTGTCGCGCGCCGCCACCGAGGCCATCACCATCCTGAGACGCGCCTTCGCCGAGGTGACGGAGGTCGATCAGGGCGTTCTGACCGTCACCACCCTGACCACCCTGGCGACCCAGTGGCTGGCGCCGCGACTGGGGACCTTTCAGCTGGCCAACCCCGGCCTGGCGGTGCGGCTGGACACCAGTCCGACCATCGTCGACCTGGCCCGATCGAACGTCGACGTCGCCTTGAGATCGGGCGACGGGGAATGGCCGGGGACCGAGGCCGCCCTGCTGATGCCGAGCGTCTTCGTGCCCCTGTGCAGCCCGGTTCTGTGCGCCACCCTGAACCTGCAGCGACCGGAAGACCTGCTGGACGCGCCCCGGGTCGGCGACGAGAAGGAATGGGCGGCCTGGTTCGCCAACGCCGGGGTCACGCCGCCGACCACGCCGGCGACCCGGCTGCGCGCCGATATCCAGGGGCTGGAGGTGGCCGCCGCCCTGGGTGGACAGGGCATCGCCTTGGGGTCTCCCATCCTGTTCGCGCGCGAGATCGCCGCCGGCCTGCTGACCCGCCCCTTCCCCCAGACGGTGACGCTGTCCCAGGGCTACTGGATCGCCTGGCCCGAGGACCGGCGGCGGTCGCGCAAGATCGCCCGCTTCCGCGACTGGCTGCTGGCCGAGGCGGCCGCCGACCCCGCGATCATCGCCGCCCTCTAGAAATACTCGGCGTCGGCCGGGCAGACGGCCGCGATGCGACGGGCCGTGATACTGGCCGGCAGATAGGGCGTGCCGCGCGCCAGCTGGGCCCCGCCGGTGAAGCGGAAGGTCTCGGCCTGGTAGGGCCCTCTCAGGCGGACGTTGACGCGGCGACCGCGCGGGTCGGTGCAGGTTCCCTCGAAGCGGGCATTGCCGTTGCCGACCTCGCGGGTCGGATAGACGCAGCGCCAGCGCCGGGTCGACAGGCCGCCGAAGAACCGGTTGATCTCGCTGGGCCGCACGCATTTCTGTTCCGTGCTTCGGATGCCCACCGCGCTGGTGGTGTATTCCCAGTAGCCGGGCAGGACCTCGCTGGTCGGGGCCTGGGCCGAGGACGGCGCGGCCAGCAGCAGGGCCCCTGCGAGGGCGGGGGCGGCGACGGCGAGGGTGCGAACAACAAGGGCGGGCAGGGTCATCGGCGGTCTCTCGTTCGGGACGGTCCCGACTATCCTAAGCCGTGGACGATGGCGATTGAACGACGCATGAATGAAGGACGTGCTCGCCCAAAGGATCATGTCCAGCCTTGACGGCGCGGGATCGGTTCCTCTATACGGCCCCCTCTCGCGCGGGGAGCCACCCCGCGCGCATTTGTTTCATGCGTCCCCCATGCTTCGGAACGGACGCCGTGCTCTTAAGGATCTGACGATGTCGCGTCGTTGCGAACTCACCGGTATCGGCCCCATGGTCGGTAACCTGGTCAGCCACTCGAACATCAAGACCAAGCGCCGGTTCTTGCCGTCGCTGAAGAAGGTCAAGCTGGCGTCGGAAGCCCTGGGGCAATCCTACACCCTGCGCATCTCGAACGCGGCGCTGCGCACCCTGGACTTCAAGGGCGGCCTGGATCCGTTCATCGTCAAGGCCGACGACGAGAAGCTGTCGGTCGCGGCCCAGCGCATCAAGCGCCAGGTCAAGGCCAAGCTGGCCGAGCAAGCCGCCGCCTGATCGGCCCCGGCGGCCCCGCCGCTGTACATTAAATCTGCGAAAGGTCGGGCCGAAAGCCCGGCCTTTTTCTTTGCGCGCGGCCGATGCGCCCCTAGTCTGACCGGATTGTCTTTCGGGGGTTGCCCATGTCTGTCTCGTCTCGCCTGATCGTGCCTGCGGTCTCGGTCCTGCTGCTGGCCTGTGCCGGCGCCGCCATGGCCCAGGAGGGCCCGGCGCGGGTCTCGACGCCCTTCACGCTCGAGACCGACAATCCCCGCACCCCCGAGCAGGAGGCCGTGCGCTTCGACAAGGCCGACCTGACGATCAAGGTCCTGCCCGATGACAAGGCCATCGACGGCGTGGCGGTGCTGGACTTCACCGTCACCGCCCCCATTCAGCGCCTCGCGGTCGAGCTGGACACGCTCTACGTCATCTCGGAGGTGCGGCTGGACGGCGCGGTCGTGCCGGCCGACCGCTGGTCCAACCCCGACGGCCGCCTGACGGTCGAGGTGCCGACCGGCCTGGCGGAGCGCGACACCCCCACCCTGACCATCGCCTATGCCGGTCAGCCCCGCGTCGCGCCGCGCTCGCCGTGGGACGGCGGCTTCGTCTGGTCGACCGCCCCGACGGGCGAGGCCTGGGTCGGGTCGGCCATGCAGCTGAACGGCTGCGACCTGCTGTGGCCCTGTATCGACAACTCCAATGCCGAGCCCGGCGTCGTGGATCTGCACGTCGTCACCCCGGCCAATGTCATGGCCCCGGGCAACGGCGTCTTTCAGGGCATGACCGACAACGCCGACGGCACCAAGACCTGGAGTTGGCGCGCCGAGCGGCCGAACATCTATGCCATCAACATCAACGTCGGCCCGTATGAGGAGGTCACCGCCCCCTACGCCAGCCGGTTCGGCAACACCTTCCCGATGTCCTACTGGCACCTGCGCTCCGACGACCCGGCCAAGGTGGCGCGGCTGTTCGCCGAGTTCGCGCCGATGCTGGACTTCTTCGAATCGACCGTCGGCCCCTATCCGTTCGGCCATGAGAAGATGGGGGTGGTCGAGACGCCGTACCTGGGCATGGAGCACCAGACCATCAACGCCTACGGCAACGCGTACAAGGTGGACGGCCACGGCTACGACACCCTGCTGCAGCACGAGTTCGCCCACGAGTGGTTCGCCAACCAGCTGACCAACCGCAACGCCGACGACATGTGGCTGCACGAAGGGCTCGGCAGCTATATGCAGCCGCTCTACGCCCGCTTCCTGCACGGCGAGCGCTACATGCAGGCCGAACTGAAGGATCAACGCGAAGGCTTGG